>NZ_CP072360.1:0-247500 GCF_018128065.1 Prevotella melaninogenica
CCCTTTCAACACATCATCAACACCTAACATTCAACACCCAACAACAAACAACAAAAAAAAAGAGTCCTAAAGATTTCTCTTCAGGGCTCTCGTAAAAGAAGGCGGCTACCTACTCTCCCGCATTGCATTGCAGTACCATCGGCGCAAGCGGGCTTAACTTCTCTGTTCGGAATGGGAAGAGGTGGGACCCCGTCGCAATAACCACCTGATATAACTCTCAACTGACATGTCTTGTTTTCTTTGATATCATAGTTCGTTTTGTTTGTCACTCATCTTTTGATAACAAAGACTCGTCTGTCAGCCGTATAAGGTGACGTATTTCCACAAGCAAAACATATAGAACTGAACTTCTCTTTGGGAAGATTACACAGCTCAAAGTCTGAGTCACCGGTCCCCGCACTCCAATATCGGAGGCGGGAGACCCGAAGAAAGTTTCGGGCAATTAGTAGTGCTCGGCTTTGACGTCACCGTCTTTACACCTACACCCTATCAACGTCATCGTCTATGACGACCCTTATGAGGAGTTCTAATCTTGCGGCTGGCTTCGCACTTAGATGCTTTCAGCGCTTATCCAATCCAGACTCAGATACCCAGCGGTGCACCTGGCGGCACAACTGGTAAACCGGAGGTCTGTCCAACACGGTCCTCTCGTACTAGTGTCAGCACCACGCAAAACTCCAACGCCCACGATAGATAGAGACCGAACTGTCTCACGACGTTCTGAACCCAGCTCGCGTGCCACTTTAATGGGCGAACAGCCCAACCCTTGGGACCTTCTCCAGCCCCAGGATGTGACGAGCCGACATCGAGGTGCCAAACCACCCCGTCGATATGAGCTCTTGGGGGGGATCAGCCTGTTATCCCCGGAGTACCTTTTATCCTTTGAGCGACGGAGTTTCCATACACGTCCGCCGGATCACTATGCCCCAGTTTCCTGCCTGCTCGGCATGTCTGCCTCCCAGTCAAGCGCCCTTATGCCATTGCACTCTATAAGGTCGGTTACCAATCGACCCGAGGGCACCTTTGGAAGCCTCCGTTACGCTTTTGGAGGCGACCACCCCAGTCAAACTACCCACCAAGCAGTGTCCACGCTATCTGCGTGTTAGACCTCAGACAGCCAAAGGGCCGTATTTCAAGGATGGCTCCACGAATGCTGGCGCACCCGCTTCAAAGCCTCCGGCCTATCCTACACATCGGATGACCAAGGTCAATGCTAAGCTGTAGTAAAGGTTCACGGGGTCTTTTCGTCCCATCGCGGGTAATCGGCATCTTCACCGATACTACAATTTCACTGAGATCATGGTTGAGACAGCGTCCAGATCATTACACCATTCGTGCAGGTCGGAACTTACCCGACAAGGAATTTCGCTACCTTAGGACCGTTATAGTTACGGCCGCCGTTTACCGGGGCTTCAATTCAATGCTTCCCATTGCTGGTGACATCTCCTCTTAACCTTCCGGCACCGGGCAGGTGTCAGGCTGTATACCTCATCTTTCGAGTTTGCACAGCCCTGTGTTTTTGTTAAACAGTTGCCTGGACCTATTCTCTGCGCCTCATATTGCTATGAGGACCCCTTATCCCGAAGTTACGGGGTCAATTTGCCTAGTTCCTTAACCATGAATCTCTCAACGCCTTAGTATATTCTACCCGACCACGTGTGTCCGTTTGCGGTACGGGTCGTATGAACATTAAGTTTAGCGGATTTTCTCGGAAGTATGATTACCTGCACTCAACTCTTCCCGAAGGAAGTGTTGTACTTTCGTGGTTCAGCTCAAGTGGTGGATTTGCCTGCCACTCTCATAACCTACACACTTAAACGCCCTATTCCGTCAGGGCGCGGCAGTGTCACTGCTCCGTCTCCACATCACTGAACATACGAGTTGCGGAATATTAACCGCATCTGCCATCGCCTTCGCCGTTCGGCTGAGACTTAGGACCCGACTAACCCCGGGCTGATTGGCATCGCCCGGGAAACCTCGGTCTTTCGGCGAAAGGGAATCTCACCCTTTTTATCGTTACTTATACCTACATTTGCTTTTCCATAAACTCCAGGATCAGTTACCTTCACCATTCAACGTCGATGGAATGCTCCCCTACCGATACTTTTAATATACATTACTATCCCGCGCCTTCGGTATCTGACTTATACCCGATTATTATCCATGCCCAGACCCTCGACTAGTGAGCTGTTACGCACTCTTTGAATGAATGGCTGCTTCCAAGCCAACATCCTAGCTGTCACGGGGACCAGACTTCGTTAGACTAACTTAGACAGAATTTCGGGACCTTAGACGGCGGTCTGGATTCTTCTCCTCTCGGGGACGGACCTTAGCACCCGCCCCCTTACTGCACGATTGCTGTCCATAAGCATTCGGAGTTCGTCAGGTCTCGATAGGCGGTGAAGCCCTCTTGACCTATCGGTCGCTCTACCTCTTATGGAGATCATCGCACGCGGCACCTAAATGCCTTTCGGGGAGTACGAGCTATCTCCAAGTTTGATTGGCCTTTCACTCCTACACTCACCTCATCGGGAAGCTTTTCAACGCTTATCCGTGCGGTCCTCCATCCGGTGTTACCCGGACTTCAACCTGGGCAAGTGTAGATCACTTGGTTTCGCGTCTACCCCATCTGACTTGACGCCCTATTCAGGCTCGCTTTCACTGCGGATGCGCGTCTCATGACGCTTATCCTTGCCAGACATGGTAACTCGTAGGTTCATTATGCAAAAGGCACGCCGTCACTGCGCAAGCAGCTCCGACCGCTTGTAGGCGCATGGTTTCAGGAACTATTTCACTCTCCTAATAGGAGTGCTTTTCACCTTTCCTTCACAGTACTCGTTCACTATCGGTCTCACGGGAGTATTTAGCCTTACCGGATGGTCCCGGCGGATTCGCGCAGAATTTCACGTGTTCCGCGTTACTCAGGATACCACTACGTCTCGTCATGCTTCGGGTACGGGATTATCACCCTCTATGATTGTTCTTTCCAGAACATTCTCCTCACAATCTAAGTACGACAGCGTGGTCCTACAACCCCTGCTAAGCGTTGCCACAAAGCAGGTTTGGGCTGTTCCCCGTTCGCTCGCCACTACTAGGGGAATCATTATTTATTTTCTCTTCCTAAAGGTACTAAGATGTTTCAGTTCCCTTCGTTAGCCTCACTACATTTGTAGTGATAACAGGTCTTCAACCTGATGGGTTGTCCCATTCGGAAATCCTTGGATCAAAGGTTATTTGCACCTACCCAAGGCTTATCGCAGCTTATCACGTCCTTCATCGCCTCCGTGAGCCAAGGCATCCGCCATGCGCCCTTTCTTACTTTCTTCGCCTTCTCTGTAATTCCTTACAGAGAATGTAGCTCATACTTTCAGCTGTTGTGTGATTCTAAAAAATTTGAAGTTGAAAACTTCAATAATTAGAATGCTAATTCTTCCATTTAAAGAAAGAATAGTTCTACTTTACAGTCTTGCTTGTGTCAATATGTCAAAGATCTTGAGCTGTACCTTCTGTTATTCTGAGGCGATGCCTCAGAAGAGTGGACAGCGTGGTGGAGGGTAAGGACTTGAACCTTTATGTGAGCCTAAACTCTAACTCCTACATTTATATAATACAGAGTGCAGTGAGTACAAGAAGAAAAACGAACCAAGGTTCTATTTAACTTCTTATTTCTATTCTATTATTCTATTAACTTGTCAACTCGTCTACATGTAAACTTATTCACTTGTAAACGCGTTACTCGTCAAGTTGATAAACATTCTCTCCAGAAAGGAGGTGTTCCAGCCGCACCTTCCGGTACGGCTACCTTGTTACGACTTAGCCCCAATCACCAGTTTTGCCCTAGGCCGATCCTTGCGGTCACGGACTTCAGGCACCCCCGGCTTTCATGGCTTGACGGGCGGTGTGTACAAGGCCCGGGAACGTATTCACCGCGCCATGGCTGATGCGCGATTACTAGCGAATCCAGCTTCGTGGGGTCGGGTTGCAGACCCCAGTCCGAACTGGGACCGGCTTTCAAGATTAGATGCAATTTGCATTACACCGTCCCTCTGTACCGGTCATTGTAACACGTGTGTAGCCCCGGACGTAAGGGCCGTGCTGATTTGACGTCATCCCCACCTTCCTCACACCTTACGGTGGCAGTGTCTCCAGAGTGCCCAGCATGACCTGATGGCAACTGAAGAGAGGGGTTGCGCTCGTTATGGCACTTAAGCCGACACCTCACGGCACGAGCTGACGACAACCATGCAGCACCTTCACAGAGACCCCGAAGGGCGTCATTATCTCTAAATCCTTCCTCTGCAATTCAAGCCCGGGTAAGGTTCCTCGCGTATCATCGAATTAAACCACATGTTCCTCCGCTTGTGCGGGCCCCCGTCAATTCCTTTGAGTTTCACCGTTGCCGGCGTACTCCCCAGGTGGGATGCTTAATGCTTTCGCTTAGCCGCTGATACCAGGTACCAACAGCGGGCATCCATCGTTTACTGTGCGGACTACCAGGGTATCTAATCCTGTTTGATACCCGCACCTTCGAGCTTAAGCGTCAGTTGCGCTCCCGTCAGCTGCCTTCGCAATCGGAGTTCTTCGTCATATCTAAGCATTTCACCGCTACACGACGAATTCCGCCAACGTTGTGCGTACTCAAGGAAACCAGTATGCGCTGCAAGTCAGACGTTGAGCGTCTACATTTCACAACACACTTAATCTCCGGCCTACGCTCCCTTTAAACCCAATAAATCCGGATAACGCCTGGACCTTCCGTATTACCGCGGCTGCTGGCACGGAATTAGCCGGTCCTTATTCGTATGGTACCTGCAAACAATCACACGTGACTGACTTTATCCCCATACAAAAGCAGTTTACAACCCATAGGGCCGTCATCCTGCACGCTACTTGGCTGGTTCAGACTTACGTCCATTGACCAATATTCCTCACTGCTGCCTCCCGTAGGAGTTTGGACCGTGTCTCAGTTCCAATGTGGGGGACCTTCCTCTCAGAACCCCTACTGATCGTAGCCTTGGTGGGCCGTTACCCCGCCAACAAGCTAATCAGACGCATCCCCATCCATTACCGATAAATCTTTACTTCAAATCTGATGCCGTCATCGAAGACCATGCGGTATTAGTCTGCCTTTCGGCAGGTTATCCCACAGTAATGGGAAGGTTGGATACGCGTTACTCACCCGTGCGCCGGTCGACGTCCAAAGAGTGCAAGCACTCAATGCCGTTTCCCCTCGACTTGCATGTGTTAAGCCTGTAGCTAGCGTTCATCCTGAGCCAGGATCAAACTCTCCATTGTAAAATATGTATTGGTGATGAATGAGGGTGATAGGTGGTGATGAATACCACTACTCCCAAACACGTCACCGAGTAATCTCTGTTTCAGAACGCTTATCCTTAGAATTTAAGTTTAAAAAGCACCTTTTCGCTTGAACTTAAGTTTTGAGGCAGTGCCTCAAAAAACAAGAACAAGGAATTGATCGGTTCGTTTCTTTTACCCATCTATTTGATATAAAATCAAACAGACGCTTCTTGTACTACTTTCTCTGTTTATGTAAATCTTTTCAAAGAACTCTTTCTTTATCGCTTTAGTCAAAGCGCCAGGTGGCGGGTTTTGTAAAGCGAGTGCAAAGGTATAGAGAATTTCTTTTCCCACCAAATGTTTTCAAGAAAAACTTTCAAAAAAGTGCATTTTTCTTCATCATTCATCTTTTTAAAGCATCAAATAAGCCTATACACCTTATATAATATAGATATGCTTACAAAAGAAATAAATTTTTCTTATTGCTTATCACGTTCTCGAATCTCCACACGCCGAATCTTTCCCGAAATTGTTTTCGGCAATGCATCAACAAATTCTATAATACGCGGATACTTATATGGAGCCGTCACATGCTTTACATGGTTCTGCAATTCCTTTACCAACGAATCATCAGCCCTACCCTTCCATTCGTTAGCAAGAACAACAGTAGCCTTCACCACCATACCACGTATTTCATCAGCAACACCCGTTACGGCACATTCAACGACTGCGGGGTGAGTCATCAACGCACTCTCAACCTCAAAAGGACCAATGCGATAACCAGAACTCTTTATGACATCATCAGCACGACCAACGAACCAAAAATATCCGTCTTCATCACGCCATGCCAAGTCACCCGTGTGATAAAGATTATCATGCCAAACCTTTTCTGTCAACTCAGAATCACGATAATATCCTTTAAAAAGACCAATCGGTTTTCCAGCACTGGTATCTATGCATATTTCACCTTTCTCACCTTCTTCACATGGAGAGCCATCTGACTTCAAGAGTTTAATATCATACTGCGGATTCGGCTTACCCATACTACCAGGCTTTGGCTTAATCCAAGGGAAGGTACCCAAAGTCATTGTTGTTTCAGTTTGTCCAAATCCTTCCATCATCTTGATGCCCGTAAGTTCATAAAACTTCTGATAGACAACAGGCTCAAGAGCTTCTCCAGCTGTAGTACAATACTTAAGAGCAGAAAGGTCATATTGTGAGAAATCCTCTTGCAGCATAAACCGATAAATGGTGGGAGGAGCACAGAAAGAGGTAATATGATACCTCTCCATCATACGCATAATTTTCTCTGCCTTAAACTTCTCATGATCATACACGAAAACCGTTGCACCAGCAAACCACTGTCCATAGAGTTTTCCCCATACGGCCTTTCCCCATCCTGTATCAGCCACAGTAAGATGAATTCCACTATCATCAAGATTATGCCAAAAGACACCCGTTACCAGATGTCCCAACGCATAGAGATGGTCATGTGCCACCATCTTAGGCTCACCGCTGGTACCACTGGTAAAGTACATTAACAATGTATCTTCATTAACATTCACACACTCTGGACGAATAAAAGCAGGTGCTTTATCCACCTCAGCAAACCAATCGTGGAATCCTTCGGCAACAGGTTTATCCTTTTGTGCCAAAGAATTGACCGCAACGAGTATCTCTACTGTTGGACTTTTAGGCATAGCTTCCTTAACCTGCGTTGTTACATATTCATCATTGACACATATAATCGCCTTCACAGATGCACACTGATTTCGATAAACGATATCACTTGCCGTTAACATGTGAGTAGCAGGAATAGCCACAGCACCAATCTTACACAGTGCCATCATAGATACCCACCACTGATAATGACGCTTCAAAATAAGCATAACCTTATCACCACGTCCGATACCAAGACTAAGGAAATAGGCTGCAGCCTGATCGGTTTGTTCTTTAAATTCCGCATACGTAGCCCTCAGCTCCTCACCACGTTCACTGGTCCATAACAAAGCCAGCTTATTTGGCTCAATCTTCGCCCACTCATCCATGACATCATAAGCAAAGTTAAATGTCTCAGGAACTACGAAATGCAGATGTTCACGAAAATCTTCCTCTGAAGTAAAATGCGTTTGTGTTAAATATCTTTCTATCATCTTTATCCTTCTGAATTAACATAATCTATAGCTTTTGCTATATCACATAATAAACCTATTAAAAGACACACTCATCTTCTAAAACACACGATATTTCATCGTCCCCATTACCTTAGAGATATTGAATAAATTAAATACTAAAAAATAATAGCCAAGAAGCGCATTGGCACATTATCCAAAGCCCGCATACAATGAGGTTGATTCGCATCAAAATAAATACAATCACCTGGTTCTAAGATAAAACGCTTGTCGCCTAATCTAAGGTCCATACGCCCTTCCCAAACCATATTAAACTCCTGACCAGGATGAATATCCATATTCACAGGAGCATCTTCAGGCTTCGGTTCAACTGTCACAAGGAAAGGATCAGCCCTTCTACCACTGAATCCACTCGCTAAACTTTGATATTTATAAGCATACTTACGCTCAACACTCATTCCCTTTCCTTTTCTCGTAAGGAAATAAGAATTCATACGCGGTTCTTCACCAAACATTAAAGCATCTAACGAAATTCCATACTTATGGGAAACCTTATACAGCTTACTAACTGACAATTCGCTTTCACCTGTTTCCATCTTCAGATATTTCTCCTCAGAGATTCCACAAGTCTCAGCCATTTCTTGTACAGAAATGTCCAAAGCCTCACGTAAGCCTTTTAATCTTTCGCCTATTTGCTTAATCGCTTCTTCCATAATCCAACACTACTTTATCCTATGCAAAAGTAATAAATAAAATCATATCAGCAACAAAAAGTGACACATTTTCAGTATTATGCATATTAAATAAACAAATTTGTACACACATACAGATAGGTTGTGCATAAAACATCTTACCATAGAACCCAAAACAAACTTGCAATCTATTACTCAGAGAAGAAGATATCCACAAGACATTACACAAAAAAAGTTCTTCCGTTAAATATATATACGCTTGTTGTGTATAGAAGAGTTGAAAACTATTCCTTTCTAACATCTAAAAAACAGTTGGTAGTAATTTGAAAAATCATTACATAATTTCAAGAGAAGGTCCTATAAAAACAGTCCAAAACAAGCATAAAAAGAAAAAATGTAACTAACACAATATCAGATGGTTATAAATTCCTCTTAGAAAAGGAGCTTAATTGGACTCCAAAAGGGCGTTAGTAAGACCTCAGAAGGACATCTTTTACAAGCCAATTGGGCATCTTTTCGAAGCCAAAAGACCATGTATAGGTTTCAAGATGACGAAAATATTTTACATACCGTGGCAAACAAAGGAGTAAGTTAGGGTTCAGAAGGCGAGAAACATCGTTATGAATAGATATAAAACTCGCTTTATAAATCCTCTTGATAGAATTTATGAAACGAGCTTTTAAATGACTGACAAACTTTACTAACATAAGTATCCAGCAAGTAATCTTAAAGAGTTTCGTCTGTTCTTATCCAATCTCAGGAATTACATACGACAGTGCTTCCAACACTTGACCGCGTGTAGCACCCTCACGAAGTGCAATAAAGATCGTATCGTCACCCGCAATGGATCCTAATATATAAGGTGAATCAGAGTTATCTATATCGTATGCAAGTGCACTGGCATAACCTGGGCGTGTCTTAACAATAGCCAATTGTCCCGAAATATTCACTGAGACATAACCACTTCGTTGCATCATCTCTGTTGCCTTTCGTGGTGTCGTCACACGACGATACATTGTCTCATTTGGCAGAACATACACATACTTTCCGTTCATAGAAGCAGCCTTAGCCACTTTCAACTGTTTAAGGTCACGACTCAATGTTGCCTGGGTCAACTTGAATCCTTCTTTTTCTAAGACCTTTAACACTTCTTCCTGGGAACTAAGTTCCATACTTGAAATAAGCATTTTCAATGCTTCAAGTCTTCTGTTCTTTACCTTCATAACTGTATATATATTCTGATTTACTTGCAAAAGTATGCAATACCTTTCATATATACAAATAAACATACAACAAATAGTAAGAATTAGTATTATTATACTAAACTTTATGCACAGAAAAGATAGAAGATAAACAAGGATTTCCTACAAAACAGATTTTGTGAAATTAACAAAAAACAATCATCATATTTGCTCATCTCCAACCTTTACCGTATATTTGCAGCTAAATGGCATGGCATTTGTAGGACAAAATGACATAAAGCATTATGCGATAGGGTTGACAGATTGTCGACAAAGAAGAATAGAAATAAAAAGAAAACAAACAAAAGAAAGAATATGAATATGAATTTTGACAATTTTACAAACGTGACAAGTAGCCAGGAACGCGACTTAGAGATGTCACGTGCATTTCCATCATTGATGCGTAAGGTATATGTTTGGATGGCTATGGCTCTTGCCATTACTGGCGTAGTAGCTTATGGTGCAGGAAACTCTCCAGCCCTCATCCAGCTCCTTTACATGGGACGCGGACCACTGCTCGTTGCAGGATTGGTTGAAATAGGTATCGTTTGGTATCTCTCTTCACGTATCCAGAAGCTATCACTTGTTGCAGCAACAGTATGGTTTATCGCCTTTGCTGCCATCAACGGATTTACCTTAGGGTGGATTTTTGCTGCTTTCTCATCAGCTGCTATCACCAAAACTTTCTTTGTCACCGCAGGAACTTTCGGCGCAATGGCATTGATTGGTTCAACAACCAAGAAAGACTTAACAAAGATGGGTGGTATCCTCTTTATGGCACTGATTGGTCTTATTATCGCAGGATTGGTAAACATCTTCTTAAAAAGCACTATGTTCGACTTAATTGTTAGTGGCATAGGCGTTCTTGTTTTCACAGGTCTTACAGCTTGGGACGCACAGAAGATAAAGCAAAACCTGTTGATGGCTCCAGACGCAGGCGAGGGAGCACAGAAGGTTGCACTTCTTGGTTCATTGAGTCTTTATCTTGACTTTATCAACCTCTTCCTTTATCTCCTCCGTTTCCTCGGAAACAACCGAAACTAATAAAGGAAGATTCAAACAAGAAAGGACAATCCAATCGGGTTGTCCTTTCTTGTTGATGATTATTTCTACCTAATAAGATTTATGAGAATAGTTCTACCTTATAGAAGTTAACATCGTTTTTAACCCAAATAACACCCTTTCTAAGTACCTATAGTACAATGTTGAGTGCTTCGAACCATTGATGCTAAGCCTCAACACAACAACAAAAGATGATATATAAGATTACTTCTTGCCGTTCTAATTAATAGTAAGAGGGGACATTAAGAGGCTAATTATTAACAAGAGAAGAAATAATTAATGTTGATTATTTAGAAAATTATATATATATTTGCAAGTAAAAGTTATCATTAATTAAACAATTTCATATGAGAAAAAGTATCTACGGCGTATGTATGAGCGCCTTCCTCCTCTTAGGAACCTTGCCAATGAAGGCTCAGTTCAATATTGGTAAAGCTGCAGGAGGTGCCACAAAAGTTCTTAAAGCAGCCACATTAACAGATGCCGACATGGCAAAATACGTAAAAGAGTATGTTGCGTGGATGGATGAGCACAACCATGTTTGTGATGCCAAAAGTCCATACACTAAACGTCTTAACCGACTCACACAGGGACTGAATGAGGTTGAAGGTATTCCTTTGAACTTTAAAGTATATTATGTTACCGACGTAAACGCCTTTGCTTGCCCAGATGGTAGCGTACGTGTATTCTCTTCTTTGATGGACGTAATGACAGACGAAGAGTTGTTGGGTGTTATCGGTCATGAAATTGGTCACGTTGTGCACAAGGACTCTAAGAAAGGTTTCCGTACCGCATTGCTGACTTCTGCTTTGAAAGATGGGATCGCATCAACTAATGGAACTGCTGCTGCACTAAGCGAGACACAGCTTGGTAGCCTTGGAGAGTCACTCCTCAATGCCACCTACTCACAGAAGCAGGAGAGCAAGGCTGATGGTTATGGCTACGAATTCCTTAAGAAGAATGGTAAGAACCCTTGGGCTATTGCACTTTCTTTCGAGAAGTTGAAGAAACTCGAAGAGGATGCTGGGGTAAAGAAAGATAGCAAGTGGCAGCGTATGTTTTCATCACACCCTGACCTTGACAAGCGTATCAAGACTATGAGTAAGCGTGCAGAGAAGGATGGTTTTACTCGCCCAGAGAATAAGATGCCTGAGAAGATTGTATGCAAAGAGCCTACAACAACAAAACAGAAGTCTAACACTCAGACAAAAACTCGCAAACGTTCTGGCAACCACACTGTTGGCAAAAAGCCAGTAGGTAAGCACCCAGTAGATAAGCGTCCTGCTCATCACAAGAGATAACAAGAGTAGAGTCTCTCTGAATCCACGAACAAATAGACACAAAGTAGAGAGAGTATTAGATGCGTCATAGTCCTTACTATTGCCACACTGATACCCTCTCTCCTTTGCTTTCTTTCAAAAAAGACGTATTCTGTTAGTTTACTAAAATTGATTTTCAACAATATCGCTCAACACTTCTTTAATATCCAAGCCTGCTGCACGTACCTGTTGTGGGATAAAACTGGTGACTGTCATACCTGGAGTAGTATTGATTTCAAGCATATTGATTACGTCATTACCCTCCTTATCCTTTGAAATGATATAGTCGATACGAATGATACCATTAGCATGAAGGATATCATAGATACGACTTGTCTCAGCTGCAACACGCTTAGCGGTCTCATCCGACATACGGGCAGGTGTGATCTCCTCAACCTGACCATTATACTTAGCGTTATAGTCAAAGAACTCATTGCTTGTCACAACCTCTGTTGCTGGGAAAACCACAGCCTTATCTTTCGTCTTATAAACACCTTGAGAGATTTCCATACCATCCATGAAAGCCTCAATCATCACCTCGTCACTCTGCATAAAAGCAACACGAAGAGCTGGTGCAAGCTGGTCAATATTCTTCACTTTTGACACGCCAAAACTACTACCATCGGACGATGGCTTCACAAAACAAGGCATACCAAGTCGCTTTTCAATCTCAGCCTCATCATACTCTTCACCACGACGAAGCAGAATACTATCAGCAACCTTTATACCTAAACCACGAAGATAGTTATTAAGCACATATTTGTCAAACGTTAAGGCTTCAACAAGAACACCACTCGTAGAATAAGGCAAATGAATAAGGTCAAAGTAACCTTGCATCACACCGTTTTCACCAGGCTGACCATGGATAGTGATATAAGCATAATCAAACTCTACGCGCTCACCATTCATAACGAATGAAAAGTCATTCTTATCGATGGGAGCTAAACTACCACCAGGTAATTCGACATTCCAATCGATTCCCTTTACATCTACGATATATATATTGTAACGTTCCTTGTCAAAGAAAGAGTATAATCCCTGTCCTGAACGCATAGAAACATCATGTTCTGATGAGTCGCCACCACAGACGATAGCGATAGTACGCTTTGAATCCTTCATTGTGTCTTTTTATTTTTTACACCCACTCTTTCCTCTTTAAGAACAAACTACTTGGGGATGATTGGGCTATTATTATTTCTTATTTTTATCTGAATATATTTCTTTCTGACATTCTCACAACTTGTTAACAAACATCGTGTCAACTCGTTTACCAGTCCATTCGTCAGCTAACGACCTCATCCGCTTGTCCACTAACAAAACTTCTCCATTTTTCAATGAGTGCAGTTAAGTCAGCTGGCAGTCCGCTGGTGAAGTCCATTTGCTCACCCGTAACAGGATGCACAAAGCCTAATGTTCGTGCATGTAGTGCTTGACGATTGCAAAGTGCAAGACAATTACGAATAAAAGCTCTGTAAGAACCTGATCGCTGACCACGCAAGATCTCCATTCCACCATAACGCTCATCCCCAAACAATGGGTGACCAATATGTTTCATGTGTGCACGTATCTGATGCGTACGACCAGTTTCAAGAACACATTCTATGAGTGTTGTATAGCCGAAGCGTTCAATGACACGATAATGTGTAACAGCTGGTTTGCCTATCTCAGAGTCAGGAGGGAAGACCGTCATGCGCAATCTGTCTTTCGGATCACGCGCAATGTTCCCTTCGATGCGCCCTTCCTCTTCTGTCATGTTTCCCCAAACAAGGGCATTATAGCTTCGATGGGTTGTCTTATTGAAGAATTGCTTACCCAATGCTGTCTTTGCATCAGGTGTCTTCGCAATCACCAAGAGTCCACTCGTGTCCTTATCTATTCTATGCACCAACCCTACCTCTGGATCATTAGGATCAAAGGAAGGCATATCTTTCAAGTGCCAAGCAATGGCATTAATCAGTGTACCATGAAAGTTACCTGCTCCTGGATGTACAACAAGTCCCGCAGGCTTATTGACAACCATCAGAACATCGTCTTCATAGACAACATCTAAAGGTATATCCTCAGCTTCAATCGTATTATCATGCTTTGGACGATCGAGCATCAAGGTGATAACATCCTCTGGACGCACCTTATAGTTGCTCTTTACTGGTACGTTATTCACATGAATAAAACCCGCATCAGCAGCCTTCTGAATACGATTGCGACTGGAATGCTGCATTCGCTCAAAGAGGAACTTATCAATACGAACAGGTTCCTGACCTTTATCTACGATGACACGGAAGTGCTCATACAACTCACCTTCTCTCCCTTCATTAGACTCAGCAGGAAAGAAGTCGTCATTCAGCTCATCGTCGAATATCGTTTCTTCTTCTGTCATCATTGCGCGTTATTCTTTTGGTTTAACAGAAGAAGGATCAGCAGGCAAACCAGACTGCGAAGAAGGACCCGAGCTACCAGAGCCTGATTTTCCATGTCCATCTTTTATCTCATTGCCATTCTCGTCAACTGGAACTTCCACGTATTCCTCAACCTCATCGTATTTAGGCACCTTCTCTTCAACCTCTACTTCTTCATATTCAGGCTCTTTCAAACCCGATGTATCAGAAATCTGACGTGTACCATCGCCCACCTGCAATACAATCACAGCATCTGATGAAACTCTATCACCTGCATTCACATGCTTACCATTAACCAAGATACCATAAATCCAGTCTTTCTCACCTGGGATATATTCAGGCTCTCCCACTTTGAAACCCATAGAAAGCAACTGTGCTTGTGCTTCTCGAAGTGAGTTATTATCAATAATATCAGGGATAACAAGCGATGGAGCACTTGCCGCATTGATAGTTACATAAACCACGTGAGTAGACTTAATACGCTTACCTCCTACTGGCGACTGTTCAAGAATACAGTCAGCAGGAAGTTCCTTCACATATCCAGTATCCGTAACTTCTATCGTCAACCCGACCTTATCCATAATATCCACAGCCTCATCATACTGCTTATGAATAACATTCGGCACAACGATAGATTCACCGTGAAGCGTATAGTAGTCAAGTCCAAACCTAACTCCTATAGACAGTATCGCCAAGAGAATGACGATAGCCAGGATATTACCCCAGATATATGTACTGTTAAATTTATGGAAGAATTCTCTTGCTGTCATTCAACTTATTTACTTTTCTTCTGCCTTGTCAACCTGCTAACTCATTAACTCGTCAACTCCTAATATAAGCAATAACTTGTCAACCTGTTAACTTGTCAACCCATCAACTGAACATTATACTTGGCAAAGGTAGATAAAAAAACGGAAAGAAGCAAAGAATAGTCTCTACTTCTTTCCGTTTTCGCACTAATTCCCTCTAAGGGAAACAGCGTACTTTTTACTTTCCGTGATGTTCGTCAGAAACAGTTAACTTCTTACGACCCTTGGCACGACGAGCAGCCAATACACGACGACCGTTTTTTGTTGCCATTCTCTCGCGGAAACCGTGCTTGTTTACACGACGACGGTTGTGCGGCTGAAATGTTCTTTTCATTTTCTTATCCTATTTTATTGTTATTGTGCGAATTATAAGAGTGGCAAGACCAAACTTGCCATTATGGGTTGCAAAATTACTTAATCTTTTTGAATTAACCAAGAAAACATTGATTTTTACGCCTATTATTTATGTTTTTTTCCATATTTTCTGTAACTTTGCACCGCATTAGTGAGACATCAACGTATAAAAAATAATAAATTATATATTAACAGATTATGATTAATTCACAAGAAATCAAGATTGGAACATGTATTCGTCTTGATGGTAAAATTTGGACTTGCATCGACTTCCAGCACCGCAAGCCAGGCAAGGGAAACACCGTTATGATTACCAAGTTGAAGAATGTATCTGACGGCCGTGTGCTTGAGCGTACCTTTCAGGTTGGTTTCAAGCTTGAGGATGTACGCGTTGAGCGTCGTCCTTACCAGTACCTCTATGAGGATTCAACTGGCTATATCTTCATGAATCAGGAGACTTTCGAGCAGATTCCTATCTCTAAGCACCAGATTACTGGTTCTGACTACATGAAAGAAGGTGATGTTGTAGAGGTTGTTACAGACACTTCTGACGGCACAATCCTCCTCGCTGAGATGCCTGTTAAGACTACGCTGACTATTACACACAGTGAGCCAGGCGTAAAGGGTAACACTGCTACTAACGCAACAAAGCCTGCTACTCTTGAGACTGGTGCTGTTGTTCGCGTTCCTCTCTTCATCAACGAGGGTGAGGTTATCCAGATTGACACTCGTGACGGTAGCTACTTAGGTCGTGTAAACGGCTAAGTCCCGCCTGTCAACAGACAGACAATCATAAAACAGTATATAAATAGGATATGTCGGGCAACTGATATGTCCTATTTTTTATTCTTCCTATATATAGAGTGCTAAAGACTTTCTAAAGATAGAGAAGCTATTAAGTATCTTACAAGAATAGTTTTGTTTTAATTTGCTGTCACTTTTAACATTTCATTCAACCTTACTGTAAACTAACAAGTTAAGCAATGATTTTATGTGATAGCAGTGACAGCAAGATTTGATTTAACAGAAGACTTCACCAACAGTACATATTAGGTAGAGCATATAAAGAGCATTCAATTATCACAGAGATAAACATTTGAACAGATTAATAAACCTATACAAAATGGAAGACTATAACCTACGCCTTGACACAGAAGTTTTCCCTAAATGGAGAGCAGAACTTAAAGAAAAGGAAGAAGCCCCTTTATTTAACACTAATGGAGAACCAATCTTCACATGTGATGGGATTATGTGGAAAAATGATGTTTCAAAAAAGGAACTATACAATAGCTGGGAGAAATCTAATAGACGTATTCTATTCTTACTAAAAGACCAACCATCAAAAACAAATGATGACACTCGTTTCTGGCTTAAGGATATGCAAGAAGACTCTGAAGACAAACGTAAACTAAAAAGCAAGAACCGCAATTTAGAAATTCAATTCCTATGCCGTATAGCTAATCTACATTGGGGGCTTTCTAAGGTAAACGGAGATAAGAATGAACAGTGGTGGCTTTCAGAAATAAAGATGCATTTTGATAAACAGAAAGAGTTTTTCAATACACAACCTTTTGCTTTTGTTGAATGTAAAAAACAACCTGGTAGTACCAAATTAGAAACAAAGGTACTGAAACATCACCTTCACACTTACGGACATCTTCTAAAGAAAGAAATTGAAATACTCAAACCTAACATCATTGTTTGCACTAATTCTGAAATATATGCTACGGGCAGAGGAATGTATCCAACCGATGAGATTCACGAGTTTGATGGACATAAAAGTTTATGTGTACATTTTAATGAAGAGGTAAAAACCACTACCGTTATTCTATGCTCTTATCACCCCAGTGCCAGACATAGCGAAGAAAACAACTATGAGGGAGTCATGTACCACTACAGAGAATTTGTAAAATCAAAGTATTTTGACTACTTAAAACCTCTGTCTGTATAATAAATTATAACAAAACGAATCATTCCTACTTTCTCTACAACAACATGTATGTGCCTCTATCAAGAGTTAATTCACATTATTAATATGGTATCCTAACTACCTAACAACTGTTTCCTCAATAACAGGAGAACAACGAACACGTATTATTTTCATGAACAAAAAGAATTATTTTCACGACAAGAAATATTTTTCTTCATGAAAAGAAATATTTTTTTTCATGAAAATAATTCGAAACTTGCTTATGAACCAACCCGCCATACCTACTAAACAACAAGCCAACAAACACTAATCTTCAACACAAATAACGCCCCATTCCATGTTACTCCTAATCTTTTGTTCTTCTGTTACTATGTCTTAACACGTCCCCTATTACTCTGTTACCATGTCTTAAATTACCCTGTCTCCCCTACTACTTCAAATTTCTTAATTCAAAATTCACGTATATGCTACTTTTACATTACCTTTGCGGATATGGAAAGTATGAACCTTGGGGCAGATGTAAAGCCCATTAACTATACTATCAACGTACGAGGGCAGCTCCTTGACTTGAGCCAACCGCTCGTTATGGGTATCATGAACGTGACACCAGACTCTTTCTTTGCTGATAGTCGTGTACAGACGGAGGAGGCTATCCGCCAACGTGCGCATGAAATAGTGGCAGAAGGTGCGAAGATTATTGACGTTGGAGCTTGCTCTACCCGTCCCGGCAGCGAAGCTATCAGCGCAGAAGAAGAGATGCGTAGATTAGCTTTTGCTCTCCCAATTATCCGAGATGCCGAGCCTGAAGCTATCATCTCTATTGATACCTTCCACGCTTCAATTGCCAGACGCACGGTTGAAGAGTTCGGAGCCGACATCATCAATGATGTTGAAGAAGGCAAAGACCCCAACATGTTCCCTACTGTCGCCGAATTAGGTACACCTTATATATTAATGTCAACAGCTGCCAACCTGCACGATATGCTTATCAACTTCTCACGTGAAGTGCAAGAGCTACGTGCCTTAGGACAGAAAGACATTATTCTCGACCCCGGCTTTGGCTTTGGAAAGGGTGCTGTAGAAGGCAACTATACATTAATGAGTGTAATGGAGCGATTGCAAGTAATGGATCTTCCCTTACTCGTTGGCATCAGCCGTAAACGTATGATTCATCAACTTTTAGGCATAACAGCAGCCGAGAGTCTTAACGGCACAACCGTTCTGAACACTATTGCCCTAATGAAAGGAGCTAACATTCTTCGTGTTCACGACGTTCGTCCTGCCGTTGAAGCTGTAAAAATTGTCGAAACAATGCGCCAGAATGCGGAACAATAAGAAGGATTTAACATATTAATTATAAACCAATAGACAACCCACATTTCCCCCACCATTAGCATTCAAGACCTCCGCTTTATGAGAGGAAACAATGGTGATAAGGGTAGTAACTTTGCTATTATGTTTTTCCCATTTGGAATAAAAGATGTAATCGACATCGTGCTGGTAGCACTGATGCTCTACTATATCTACCGATTGATGAAGGAGTCACGCTCGCTGAACGTCTTTATCGGTATTATGGTGTTCGTTATCACATGGCTCATCGTGAGCCAAGTGTTGGAGATGCGCCTCTTAGGTAGCATCATGGACAAACTTGTTTCAGTGGGAGTCATCGGTCTCATCGTCCTTTTCCAAGAAGACATACGCCACTTCCTTTATAGTCTTGGCGCACATCGAAAAGTAAACAACATCATGAAGTTGTTTAGAAAGAAGGGAGATAAAGAAGAAGTTGACAAGGAGACTATCATGCCTATTGTTATGGCATGTATGAGTATGAGTCGTGGAAAAGTGGGCGCACTGATTGTTATTGAACGTGGTGTGATGCTGGAGGATATCGTTGAAACAGGCGATTTGATTGATGCTCGTATTGATCAACGTCTTATTGAAAATATCTTCTTCAAGAATTCTCCACTCCATGATGGCGCAATGGTAATATCGAAACGCCGTATCAAGGCAGCCGGCTGTATTCTTCCAGTGAGCCACAAGCAGGATATTCCTAAGGAACTTGGCTTGCGCCATCGTGCAGCTATGGGAATCTCGCAGGACTCTGACGCATTGGCTATCATCGTGTCAGAAGAGACGGGTCGTATCAGTGTTGCCCTACGTGGTGAGTTCCAGCTCCGCCTTTCTGCTGAGCAGTTGGAAAGCATCCTTACTAAAGAGATGGGGAATGGGTGTTAGGTGATGGGTGATAGGTGTTGATAATTTGCAAGGATATCAATATTCAAACACGCAAAATTTTTGTAAACATGTTCCCTCCAATGCGCCAAACTTTCTCAAACATGTTCCCCGAGATGCGCCAAACTTTTACACATCATCAATACCTAACATCCATCACACATCATCAACATCCTTCACCTAAAACACATCATCAACACCTAACACCCATCACCCAACTCAATTCAGCATCAAATTCATCTCAAGTTTATCATCCTTAAAGATGTAATCAGTTAATTCCGCGATCGTTAACACTTGCGTGCCAGGCAATGGCAGATTGGTTTTTATAACATGCCCATGCTTGATTTGGAAATAACTATTATTCTCTGGAATATCTGAGTCATTATAAACACGGATATTCTCTGTCCGTTCTGGATGACGTCTTGCATAGAGCTGCAAAGCCTTTTCAGCATTGATGACACGTATCATTGCTGGAACATCTTTCGTTTCTCTACGATTTTTGGAATCAATAGCTAACGAGATACGAAAATCTTCTTTGATAACCTCGAAGCCCTCTTCATCGTGCAGAAGTACGCAATCTCTTGTGCGTTGCCAGCTATCAAAGGTTACGAAATCCATCTTATCAACATCTTCTGGAGCTGGTGTACAAGTAATGTTACACATATAACCACAACGCCCATACCAATCATAAAGCCATTCCTCAGCAGGTATTAGCGTGGCAAACACCACGTCTTTATAGTAAAGACGGAAGTGAGCCTGTGACATCAAATTGTTACCCATATTCTGCTTGCGGTACGCTTCCTTGACACTCACACCACTGATATAAGCCGTTTGCACCTCTTCAGTATAATACTTCAACGTATAAGGAAGTGTCTGAAGAGCCGCTACAACATGCCGATCTATCTGACAGATGACATTATACTCTGGTTTAAAGACACGTGAGAAGTAAAGTTGAACGAAGGGTTCAACGTCATGGAAGGTGTCACGCCATAAAGCTATGGTTTCTTCTTTTATCCTCCCCTGCGCTTCTTCCTGTGCCAAAGGATATTTCTCCATAACCACACTCTTTTCCAAAAGGATGTCAGGCTTATAGGAAAGTTTCGCATAACGTAGACCTTCTAAACCAAGGTCTTCCTCACGATTCATATACTCATATTGCTCTGGAAGATGCTGTGCAAACTCCTGATTGATAATAGAGAATGCTCCTTCGTAAGCAGTATCAGCCTTTTCTACACATACATCAAACACCTTATTCGTAATAGGACCACCGAAGGTGAAAGCTATCAACTTTCCATCCACCCATATCGTTCCTCCGAGTGCACCAATCTCATCCCATAAGTCAAAGACACGTGTCATAGAGCGTAGCTCTTCAGAGAGTTCTTCCGTCTCTTCGGTATCCTCTTTCGTGACCGCCCTCCAGTTTTCTTCTACCGCAATACATTCGGGAATCATGTCCTTAGTAAGGGTACGATATTCATAGTTTGGATAGCTCTTACGGAACTTGTTACAATGATTTCGTTTACCTTGAAGCTTCTTTCCAGACAATGTCGCTAACTTTTCACGCGTATAAAGATAATCAAAGTGGTCACGATCAGGCTTGACATAGAAAGTATCAGGGAAAGTTCTCTCTAAGATATTAGCCATGTAAGAACAAACGCCAAGCATTAGAAAGGGGTGTCCCAATGTGATTGCATCATCTCTCATCTGACGGACAACAGCAGCAAACCGCTCCTGCATAGCCTCATCCCATTTACATTTCCACACAGGAGCCATGTAAGCAAGATGATGTCCTGTATAAAAACGAAAGACCAAAAAACCATCAACTTCAGCTATTTGCGTATTATATAAGAAACGCCACGAAATGATGTTGGCAAAACTTAAATCACAATTCATACGGTCGCCACACAACGTATAGCTTTGTATCAAGTCACGGTCAGTTGTCTTGACATCATGAAATTTAATCATACTAATATTTGCTTTGTTTAGAATACAAAGATATACAGAAAACATTAGACATCCAAAAACAAGGTTGTTTTTATTGTAACTTCTAAAAATCAAAAGCAAATAATCCTTATACAAAATTTCAGCACAAAGAGATAAATGGTATTTATTTTGAGCAAGCAGGGCTACTTATCCTACAAAGACAGCCTACATAGGATATTACAACTTTCTTCTAACAATAAGCTACAGCCTTATTAATGATATATTGCAATACATTTAGACCTTACTTCAATTGTTGTTAACCATCAACACCATCGGTGTTAACCATCCGCACATCTTGTGCAGAGCACCCACACCACATGTGCTACGCAATGACAGGACAGAGAAAAATGGTAGAAAAGGCGCAGCTTTATCACTAAAATAGATAGAAGAAACTAACGCCTTAAATCTACTGAAAATGCTCGTTGATGCCCATAAAATTGTTTTATAAGAGAAAACAATCATTATGTTTGGAATTACAACTTTATTTTGCTATCTTTGCATAGCAAAAACGAAAATTATAATAATTATATTTTAAAAGACATATATGGACTTATTAGAGCAAATCGTTGCACGTGCGAAAGCCGACAAGCAGCGTATCGTGCTCCCCGAGGCAGAAGAGGAGCGTACCCTAAGGGCAGCTGACAGAGTATTAGCTGACGACATCGCCAATCTGATCCTCATTGGAAACCCAGCCAACATCCATAAGCTTGCCACAGAATGGGGGCTTAAGAACATTGACAAGGCTACCATTGTTGACCCAGAGAATAACCCACAGAGCGAAGAATATGCCGAGAAATTGGCTGAATTACGCCAGAAGAAAGGTATGACCTTAGAGCAAGCTCGCGAACTGGTTACCAAGAACAATCTTTACCTTGGTTGCATGATTATTAAGACAGGAGGTGCTGACGGACAGATTTCTGGCGCCCTCTCTACAACTGGTGACACGCTTCGTCCTGCTTTGCAGATTATTAAGTGTGCACCAGGTATCAGCTGTGTGAGTGGTGCTATGCTGATTCTTACACATGAGGAGCAGTATGGTGAGAACGGTATTGTCGTTATGGGCGACGTTGCTGTTACTCCAAACCCAACTGCTGACCAATTGGCACAGATTGCATATACCACTGCAGAGACAGCAAAGAGTGTTGCAGGCTTCCAGAATCCATACGTAGCTATGCTGAGCTTCTCAACAAAGGGCTCTGCACAGGATGCTAAGGACCGTGAGACTGGTAAGAGTGTTTATATCATTGATAAGGTAGTTGAGGCTACAAAGATTGCCAAGGAGAAGTTCCCTGAACTGAAGGTTGATGGCGAGTTGCAAGCTGATGCTGCATTGGTTCCAGCCGTTGCAGCTAAGAAGGCACCAGGTTCTAACATCGCAGGTAAGGCAAACGTGCTTGTTGTTCCTAACCTTGAGGTAGGCAACATTGGCTATAAACTGATTGAGCGACTCGGTGGTGCAAAGGCTATCGGTCCAATCCTTCAAGGTATTGCACGTCCTGTAAACGACCTCTCTCGTGGTTGCTGCGTTGACGACATCTATTATATGGTTGCCATTACAGCGTGTCAAGCACAAGATGCTAAGAAACATTTGTAGAATCAGAAATGATGATTTAGGAGTTCTAACAGTGTCTTAGAAATTCTTAAAGATGATGAAGCCCTAATTAAGTAACACCTATATCATCCTTCTAAAATAATAATTCTTTATATGAAGATATTAGTTTTAAACTGCGGTAGTAGTTCCATTAAGTACAAGTTGTACGATATGGCAGATGAGTCAGTGTTGGCTCAGGGTGGTGTTGAGCGCATCGGACTCGATGAGGCATTCATCAAAGTGAAACTTGACAATGGTGAGAAGAGACAGATTATGGCTGACCTTCCTACCCACAAGGAAGGTGTAGCACTCGTATTCAAGGTGCTTCTCGACCCAGAAATTGGTGCATTGAAGAGCCTTGACGAGATTGATGCCGTTGGTCACCGTATCGTGCAAGGTGGCGACCTCTTTGAGAAAAGCTGCATCGTGACGAAGAAGGTAGAAGAAGGCATTGAGAGTCTTATCGACCTTGCACCTGTTCATAATGCTGGCCACCTGCGTGGTTTGCGTGCTGTTGATGCTCTGATGCCTAACACTCCACAGGTAACAGTGTTTGACAATGCGTTCCATAGCACAATGCCTGACTACGCTTATCTCTACGCCGTACCTTACGATTTCTATAAGAAGTACCACGTTCGCCGCTATGGTTTCCACGGAACAAGTCATCGTTACGTGTCACATCGTGTCTGCGAGATGCTTGGCGTTGACATTAAGACACAGAAAATCATCACTTGTCACATTGGTAACGGTGCATCAATGGCTGCCATTAAGAATGGTAAGGTTATCGATACCTCTATGGGACTGACTCCATTAGCAGGATTGATGATGGGCTCACGTTCTGGTGATATTGACCCTTCTGCCGTTACTTACTTGATGGAGAAACTCGGAAAGAAGCCACAAGAGATGGCAGACTTCCTTAACAAGGAGTCTGGAGTACTTGGTATTACAGGTATCAGCTCTGACATGCGCGACATTGAGAACGCTGACAACGCAGGTGATAAGATGGCTCATTTAGCACTGGAGATGTACACCTATCGTATTAAGAAGTACATTGGTGCTTACGCTGCAGCAATGAATGGTGTTGACATCATCGTTTGGACAGCCGGTGTTGGTGAGAATCAGACAGGTCTTCGTTGGGATGCTTGCAAGGATATGGATTATCTCGGCATAAAACTCGACAAGGAACGCAATATGTGTCGTGGTGTTGAGCAAGTTCTCTCTACCGATGACTCAAAGGTTAAGGTTGTGCTTGTTCCAACTGACGAGGAGATTGTTATTGCACGTGACACAGAAGAACTTGTTAAGAACTTGAAGAAGTAATAAAACAGATATAGGTGTTATAGGCTATTTTATATTATCATAAAATACCTAATAACGCCTATAATTGTATGCTAACGTAGGGAACTGGCAATAAAACCTCCTAAAAATGCGAAAGGTAGTTGTCTCACGACAACCACCTTTCTTTTGACTAAACTTAATCTACAAACCTGAGTTTTAATTTTATATTATGAATGCCTTAATTTACACTTTGGGCTAAAGCCTCTATTATCTTATCTCGGTAATGAATGATAATCCATTCCTCTTAAAGACAATGCAAAGTTACACTTTTGTTTCGTAACCTCCAAATTCTTTTGCGAAAATTTACTCTTTATACAGAAAAAAGGTTGTTTTATCTTTACAAATAGAATATTTTTACATTTCTTAAGGCTTACTTTCACCTTCTACATACTCTTCAAGGAACATGTGTTCACCATCGAAAACGGCATAAGTAAACTGCCATATCCAATCACCAAGAATCAACAAACGGACTTTTCGCGATAAAGTGAGGTCGAGTTCTATATGCCGATGCCCGTAAATAAAGAAGTCGATATCCTTATGCGTTAACATATACTTTTTCGTATACTGTATCAGATACTCCTTATCTTCGCCCAAATAGGGAACCTCCTTCCCATCGGCACGCTTCAATCTACTCCTTTTCGCCCAATTCAAACCTAACTGCATTCCCCACCAAGGATGAAAGAAGTTGAGCAATCGTTGGCAGAATGAATTATGAAACACCTTACGGAGGAAACGATACTTTGGGTCAGGATCACCTAATCCGTCACCATGCGCAAGATAAAAAACCTTATCGTATATCTCAGTAGTTATCGGTTTGCGATGAAGGATAACACCACATTCCTGTTCCAAATAGCCATAAGTCCAGAGATCATGATTTCCTGTAAAGAAATGAACCTCCACTCCCATATCCGTCAATTCAGATATCTTGCCAAGGAAACGAGTAAACCCTTTAGGAACAACATACTTATATTCGTTCCAGAAGTCGAACATATCGCCTAACAAATAGACTGCGGCAGCCTTGTGCTTAATGCTATCCAAGAAGCGTACAAGGCGGCGTTCGTGTGTGCGACGGTGCTCTATAGCGAGTGATCCGAGGTGTGCATCGGAAAGAAAATAGATATTCTTCATATCATTGGTTGTGAGTGAAGTGTGTAAAAGGGACGATGGTTTCATTCGTTATTCTAAGGCTGTGCCTCAGAAGGGGGAACATAATTGCAAAGACTGGACAGACCTATCCTAACAAGGGCGAGTCAAGCAAGCTTACTCAAAGCCTAACTCAACACGTGCTTCTTCTGTCATCATGCTTTGATCCCAGACTGGTTCAAAAACGAGGTTGATGTTTGCTGTCTTGACTCCTTCCACGCTTTCGACCTTTGTACGTACGTCTTCAAGGATGAAATCAGCTGCAGGGCAAGATGGAGAAGTAAAGGTCATATCCATATCAAGGTTACCCTCGTCATCTACATCAATCTTGTAAATCATACCAAGATCGTAAATATTCACAGGTATCTCGGGGTCGTAAACGGTCTTCAACACGTCAACGATTCTTTCTTCTATCTTTGTTTTCTCTTCTATTGTCATAATTAGTGATTCTTTTAATTGAATTATTCTTTTATCAAAGACAGGCACAACAACTACCATAAAAGCTTGCTTTCAAATAGTCGAGCGTAGCCTATCATCTGCAAAGATAGTAATTAAAAACTATAATCACAATAATTCATTGCGGAAAGGTTACGTTCTTTTGTGGGATTACATATAGAAAGTAGTATATTTGCAGTGTATAAATTAATAATAGGCAGATGAACAGTCTTGATAAAGATGTGTGATGCAAGCTATTTAGCACTCCGCACATATGGTGCGGAGCATCAACACAACACGTGCGAAGCATCAACACCATATGTGCGGAGTAACAACACATCAGCTAAAGATGGGAAGAAAGAGCCGATATGGTCATTACAAAGAATGTTATCAGACGTTTATGGCTAACCACCATAAGAAATGTTTACCAGCCAACACAAATAGAACATAGATCTTTTTATCACCTTTCCTACTATAACTTTCCTTCCTCTCGATATGAGAAATACCCTCCATCGGTGAGTATTACATGGTCGGCAAAATGGATATGAAGCAGTTCGCAAGCCTTGTGAATATGTGACGTCAGCATATCATCTTCACGACTTGGGTTCGTACTTCCACTCGGGTGATTGTGACAAAAAGCCAAAACGGTTGTATTCTTCAACAAAACTTCCTTCATCATCAATCGGATATCAACAGGTGCCATAGTAAGTCCACCCACCGAAATGCGCTTGGCTTCGATGAGTCGGAAGTTCTGTTTCATCATTAAAACCCAGCCTTCTTCGATATCAAGGTCTTGTATCGCCGTGTGCATAAACTGGTAGATATTCTCGGCACTATTGAGTATTGGCGCCTCTTCCACTGTCGCTTTCTGCCGTCTTTTACCTAATTCACAAGCTGCGAGGATAGTGATTGCCTTTGCAGAACCAATACCCTTGTATTGCTCTAAGTCGCGAATAGAAAGCTTTCCAAGTGTATTTAGATTATTATTACAGTCATTGAGAATACGCTTCATTAGGTCTACCGCACTCTCTTTTGGTGTGCCAGAACCAATCAGAATAGCCAGTAATTCAGCATCACTGAGCGCACCAGCCCCCAGTCTTTCAAGTTTTTCGCGTGGGCGATCAGCCTCTGCCCAGTGAGTGATAGAGAGTTTGATTAATTCAGAATTCATAATTCACAATTCATAATTATGATTACTATTTTAACTCAGGTGATTTTTCTACTTATTAGAAGTGATTCATCTATCTAAAACCTGATATCAAGTCCACTTCTCATATTCCTCTTTTTCGTTACAATAATAGAAGTTAACAACTTGATTATCTCTATATTATCATTACTCATAGACTGATATCCGACATCATTAATATACTCACCTGCAAAGAGTTTTTCAAGCCAATAATGAGTTTCCTTAGCTTCTTTAAGCGCTATCTCCAGTTTGTGTATAAAATCAGCGGAGCTTTGTGCACTCTGACTTTCTAATATATTCGCACCAATACTGGTTCCACTTCTAAGGAGCTGTTTAGACATAATAAACTCCTTTTTTTCGTCTTTAAGATACTTATATAGACGTATTATTCTATTGCTATAGGCATCAACCTTCTCTAATAGAATATTCTTCTCACGTTTAAGCATAATATCAGATGGTTTTTTAAGTTCAGGTCTAAAATAATAACGGCTCAATTAACAATAAAAGAACCTCCAGTAGTATCTTTTCAGTCCATATCGGTAATCATAATTATGAATTGTGAATTATGAATTATGAATTAACTATAGAAGTTCTTTTCGTATGCGGAGAATTCATCCATACCACACACACAGCGTTTCCACCATGCACTGAGGAAGCCACAACCATAACCAGTGAGTTGAATAAAGGCAGCTTCGATACTTAGAAGACCTATCTTTAAGCTCTTATTTTGCATGGTTGAATCAACACAGATGATAACACTGTACAGCACCAATGGTAGCAACCCCATTATAATGAGAAGACATCCGAATGCACTGACTATCGGGAAACACTGCAAGAATAAACCAAACGAAATCATCAAGACAAGTAAAGCCGTTCCAACAGTAAATACCATCGGCAAGAGATGGACCAGTTTCAGTGATTCAGGGTACTTCTTATAGAGATTGATTCGAGCTATACCAGAATTATAAACCTGCTTCCAGAACTTGCGGAAGTCCGTACGACGCTTGTGCCAAACCCATGCCTCAGGGAACAGTCGGCAGCGCTTTCCAGCCTTAAAGATACGAATCGAGAAGTCGATATCCTCTCCAAAACGCATCTTTGAGAAACCTCCCAACTCCTGATAGACATCACGGCGGATACCCATATTAAATGAACGAGGATAGAACTTGTCAAGTTTCTTTTTACCACCACGTATTCCTCCCGTCGTAAAAAACGAAGTCATTGAATAAGAAATAGCCTTCTGGGTATCTGTGAAAGAATCGTGTGCACAGTCAGGACCACCAAAAGCATCAGCTGGTTCACGTTCTAACTCCTCGCTCACTGCACGGATATATCCTTTGGGAAGTACAACATCGGAATCAAGGATGAGCAGATACTCTCCTTTAGCACGCTCAGCACCATAGTTACGGCTCTGTCCCGGACCAGAATTTTCCTTATAGTAATAATGCAGATCAAGCCTATCAGCATACTTATCGCACACCTCCTTACATGGAATTTTCGAACCATCTTCAACGATAACGACCTCAAAATCCTTTTCTTCCTGGCTGAGCAGGCTCTCCAATAGTTCATCAACCTCATCTGGACGGTTGAAAACAGGAACAATGATGCTGTACTTCATAATGTTGCAAAGATAAACACTTTGTTCGTAAATGACAAGGAATTTGGTAGATTATTCGAACAAGATAGTAGACTTCCCCCTCGTACTTACAGTAATCTAATTAGTAAGACGCAGCTTAGACCACGTATATACACACCGCAGGTGGGTGCAAATAACTGTTAATATTCTGTTAAACGAGGATTTCACCTTTACCCACTGATTTATTTTAACTATATTTGTACAAAACTATACTCATGTGGTAAAGCGTGACAGACATCAACTGAAAGCTACCAAAAACCGATGTTAAATATGACAAAAGAAGAAAGGCAAAATGCCATTCTCGACCAGCTTCTGACACAAGAGTCCGTATTGGTTTCCGATTTGGCAACCTCTTTGGATGTGTCATTAGTAACGATACGAAAAGACTTAACCGAACTTGAAAAGGCAGGAAAGCTCTATCGAAGTCATGGTAAGGCTATTCTCATCAACCCATTTACCAACAATCGTTCGGTAAATGAGAAGGGAAAGTTGAATGTAGAAGAGAAACAACTCATCGGAGCAGAGGCTGTTAGACTACTTGTAAAAGACGACTCTATCATTCTTGCATCAGGAACGACCATCCATGCGTTGGCTTGTAACATCCGTCCAGAGGGTAGACTGACAATTGTTTCAGCAAGCCTGCAGGCCACAATGACCTTGGCTGCCAACGATAACATTGATATTATCCAGCTTGGTGGTATGGTTCGTCACAGTAGCGTATCGGTTATTGGGCAATATAGTATGGAGATTTTGTGTGGATGTTCATTCACAAAACTATTCTTGGGTGTGGATGGTATCGACCTTGACTTTGGTATTTCAACAACTGACATACGCGAAGCAGAGCTAAACAGAAGTATGATGCAGGCAGCACAAAAGACAATTGTCTTAGCCGACTCAAGCAAGTTTGGTCGTCGAGGCTTTGCAAAGATTAGCGGATTGGAGGATGTTGACATCATCATTACCGACTCAAAGATACCGCAGTCTGTCGCCAACAAGATTGAAGAAATGGGCATAGAACTAATCATTGCAGGCCAACAGGGCGTGCAATAAGACATAAAATAGAAACAAATTAATTTTTACGATTATGAAAATACCATCAGAGTTTGATCCTATCCGTCCGTTTGAGCCGGAAGAATTACCAGCTGTTTATGATCGGATTCTTGCTGACAAGCAGTTTCAAATGGTGCTGGCATACCTTTACCCTGATGTTCCAGCAGAGGCGATAGCAAAGAAAATGCACGCTTGCAAGACAAATCTTGAATTTCAAAAAGCGTTCTGCTATCCTTTCCTCCAGCGCCTTGTCACTGAGTTAAGCTTAGGTTGTAGCATAGATGCGGTGAATATCAGCACTCACAATCGTTACACCTTTGTCAGCAACCATCGTGACATCGTACTCGACTCTGCCTTCCTCGACAAGCTACTCATTGATGTAGGCTTTACCACCACATGTGAGATTGCTATCGGTGACAACCTCCTTTCACAAGACTGGGTGCGTGACTTAGTGCGTATCAACAAGTCGTTTACCGTAGAGCGTGCTCTCCATTCGGTTGAAATGTTACGTGCCAGCAAACGTATGTCAGAGTATATCCACTTCGCTATTGCTGAGAAAAACGAGAATATTTGGATTGCACAACGAGAGGGAAGAGCTAAGAACTCTAACGACCTTACCCAACCTGCTATCTTGAAGATGATGACCATGGGTGGCGAAGGCACCATCGTTGAGCGTCTAAAACAGCTCCACATCGTTCCGTTAGCCATCTCATACGAATACGATCCATGCGACTATCTCAAAGCACGTGAGTATCAGTTACGCCGTGACCTACCTTATTGGAAGAAGACAGCAGAGGACGACCTTGAGAGTATGTTAGTAGGCATCAAGGGTTACAAGGGCCACATCTTCTACAAATGTGCGCCATGCATTGACGAATGGCTTGACACAGTAGATGAGGAGCTACCTAAGAACAAGCTCTTCGATGCTATTGCAGCCCACATCGATCACGAGATTCACAGTAATTACAAACTCTACCCTATCAACTACGTGGCATTAGATATGATTCAGGACACACGTGTTTACGAAGAGTATTATACTGCAGAAGACTATCAGAACTTCAATGCTTATCTTGATGGTCAGATTGAGAAGATTGAAATTGAGAATCGCGATGATAAGTTCTTACGCACTTGCCTACTGACACAGTATGCTTACCCTGCAAAGAATTACATTGCTGCATCATCTGAAAGCGGTCGTTTTAAATCGCTGCTAAACCGTCTCACCTTTAAGAAATAACGCTTCGTGGACTGGTTTAGAAAAACAAACCGCAGACTATTGACTATGGTAACGGCACTCGTGTCGTTACTCATAGTCACTGCCTGTGAGCATGACTTCTATGAGACAGGCGACAGCGAACTGTCTTATCTACATACCGATTTTGTTGAAGCAAAGACAAACGAGTTATCAGCTTTCACTTCAGCAATCACTGATGACGGAACACAACTGACCTTAAAACCTGCAGTAAAAGAACAATGGGCAACAAAACCCGACACAACTTACCGTGCCTTACTATATTATAATAAGGTAGAAAATGGCATAACATCGTCTTTTGCCATTAGTCCTGTTGCTGTCTTGCGCCCTCATTTAGCACTTGACTTACCAATTGTGTACACCGACCCTGTTGGTTTTGAAAGTGTATGGATGAGCAAGAATCGCAAATATCTAAATCTTACACTTATTTTGAAGACAGGAAAGACTGATAACAAAAAGGCTGTCCAGGCTTTAGCCATTGCCTGCGACTCCATAAAAAAGATGCCATCTGGTGGTCGCGCATTCTATCTCCGACTATATCATCATCAAAATGGAGTACCAGAATACTACAGCAAACGTGTCTTCACAAGTATTCCTTTGGATGGTTTTAACCAGAAGGACTCCATCTATTTGAATATCAACACTTATAAAGGACAAATTAGTAAGCACTTTGCTTACTAATTATAATCCTTTGAAAAAGGCCTATGTGGCTTTAACACCACAAAGAAAACGATGAAAGATACCCTATGAAGAAGCACAACCCTTTTCGTCATTAACGACCTTTTTCGACTTTTCTCTATGCTAATTGTTTTTTTTATGTACTTTTGCAGAGAATAATTCATTTGGTATAAACCTGATATGATAAAGTCATTATTTTATTTTAACGTCAAAAGGACGATATTCTCAGCACATAATCGTATGTTGCAAAGAGGATTACTCGTTCTTTCCTTCCTATGTTCCGTATCAGCAAACTATGCTGATAACGTTGATTTCAAGACAGCTTTGCGCATTGCCAAAGCGTATGTAAATGTCAGTCAAAAGACAGTCAAGAACTTAAAGACACGTGCGGCAGCAACAGCAACACAACAACCTTACTATGTTTTCAACGATGATGCAGGCAAAGGCTTTGTAGTCGTTGCGGGCGATGATAAGATGGGAAAGGTGTTAGCCTACAGCCACGAGGCTTCGCTTGATATGAACAACCTCAACCCAGAAGCACGCTATCTCTTCGATTCCTATCGACAGGTATATGAAGCATTGGGTAAGAATAAGACTCTTACTACACGTGCAAGCAAAACAACAAGGGTAGAAGATGCAGTTGAACCACTGCTAAAAAGTAAGTGGGGACAGTACGATCCTTACGATAAACTGACGCATTATCCAACGGGCTGTGTAGCTACAGCTGTGGCACAGGTTATGTATTATCACCAATGGCCAGAGAAAGGAAAGGGAACAGCAAGTTATACAGTGACTTATGACAAAACTATACGATCAGCTGATTTTTCACAGTCGCATTACGATTGGGCAAATATGCTCCCAGATTATAAGAATAAGAAAAGTACAGTACAGCAGAGAGATGCAGTAGCTTTGTTGATGAACGATGTAGGAATAGCAACCGCTATGCAGTACACCCCCCATGCAAGTGGTACACAAAGTTATATGGCTGAACGTGCCTTACGTGACTATTTTGACTATGACGCAGCTCTTATAGAACGCTCAGATGAGGGCATTGCCAACTTTGTGGATATTCTAAAAAAAGAAATACGCAACGGCTTTCCTCTTTATATGTCAGGCACAGCATCTGGTGGAGGCAGTGGACATGCATGGGTTTGTGACGGATTTGACAACGAAGACAGGTTTCATATGAATCTTGGTTGGGATGGTCAGGCTGACGGTTACTACTCGGTCACAGCCTTGAGCATCACTTCTACAGGGCAAGAATTTAATGGAAAACCACTTGCTTTTAATCGAAAACTACATGTCATAGCTATACATCCTAATAAGCCAAATACACCTAAATTAGATGCTGACATTGCGTATAAATCACCGAACATTTCCTTTAGACTTGGCAGCGAGATGGCTTTTATAGGCGATGTGCCTACTGTCCTATCTGATAATGTGAAGCTGATGTATTCCAATTTCACTAATCAAAGTAATGAGCCGTTCGAGGGTGAAGTCGGCGTGGGACTCTATGATGAGGAAGGAAAATTGGTAAAAACCTTTCCATATAGTAAGAAAGGGACAGACATATTTACCAAAGCTCATTTCATATATTCTGATGGGAAGATGGTATCTGGAGCTTTCATAGAAGAAGCCATAACCTTTACCCTTGATTTCTCTACACTGACCAATGGCATATACACTCTATCTCCTATTGCGGCTCGATTACAAAAAGATGCAACCTTAGGAGCATGGGTACGAATGAAGAAAGCACCACGTGTTGTAATGAAAGTTGAAAGTGGAAAGATTAGTTATTTAGAGTTACCCTCAAAGACTCCAAGCTATCAACTCGCTGCTGAACCTAAATTCTCCAGCAAGCTAATTACTGGAGAGACAAACAGCCTCCAATTGTATATTCATAAATTGGATGCACAACCCTTTGATGGAAGAGTAAAGGTAGACTTGATCAACAGTAGAAATGAGGTTATATATAGTTCACAGACAACAAGTATTGTTGACTTTGATATGTATGCCACAACGCGGGTAAGATTACCATTCAATCTTCCTTATGGAGTTACTCCTGGTGAATATCATTTGCGGACAACTATCACCAACGTAGACAACCAGATCTGTCAAGTGCATGACAGACCTTTACAGGAACCTTACAAGGTTCAGGTTGAGGATGGAAAGAAGCCAGAAACCTTTGCAAACATACGTATATTCATTCAGGATAATAGTGAAAATAGCATACCAAGCGAAGAGATAAATGTATTAAAAAGTCCAACTTTCAGAATTAACTGTATGGCTTTTCTTGGAAAGAATGTTCATTACAAGAGTAGTTTGACACTGTATCTAATTGATAATCAAACAGACGTATCTATCCCTGTAATGAAGACCCCATTGCAAGTAGATCTCACCAAGGAAGGTTCTATGACGATGATAACAAGCGACTGGATAGACCCTAAAGTTGAGCAACTCATCAACAACCGTCGTTACCGAGTGGCACTGATAGGTGTAGAAGATGGTAGAAACATTGATTTAATACCTTCCTCACTCAAGCCAACATTCATTTCCATTATCAACAATGGTGTAACGAATGGGATAAACGAAACTCGTTTTAAGGATATAATACAATTCTCTGACGGACGCTTATACGTACAACAGCAGGGATTGAAGCGCGTAGAAGTCTATGCTATGAATGGCGCACTTGTAACAAGCAGCACTGCAAATGGTGCCGACAACCTGTCCCTCACCTTGCCAAAGGGAACCTACGTGGTACGTATAACCACACAAGGAGGTCGCTACACAAGCGTTATCCGATAAGCAATCATCCTATAACAAAGAGCGAGTACCTATCTTGGCACTCGCTCTTTTTCCGTCTTTTAGCAATGTGTTCGTGCTCAGCACGTGTAGTGTTGTTGGTAAGCACCATACGTGCTAAGCATAAACACCAATAGTGCTAAGCACTAAATAACCTGAAAAACATTATCCATCGGCTTACAATTTACCAATAGAAAAAAGCTATACTACCCAAGCACGCAAAAGGCTGAACCCCAAATTAGGAGTTCAGCCTCAAAAAACATATCTTAATAAGACTGACTAAACAACAACAATGGCTGCGTAAGTCAGTGCCTACAAGTAGACTATTTCAAGACACCAAGTTCTTTACCAATCTTGATGAAAGCATCAATACACTTGTCAAGCTGTTCACGGTTGTGACCTGCTGAGAGCTGAACACGAATACGAGCCTCGCCCTTTGGTACTACTGGATAATAGAAACCTGTCACATAGATACCCTCATCGAGGAGTTTAGCTGCATATACCTGAGACAACTTAGCATCGTAAAGCATAACTGCACAGATAGCACTCTGGGTTGGTTTAATATCAAAACCAGCAGCCATCATCTTGTCACGGAAGTAGTTAACGTTCTCAACCAACTTGTCATGAAGTTCATTGCTCTCCTTCAACATCTTGAAGACTTCAAGGCTGGCACCGATAATACAAGGTGCAAGTGAGTTAGAGAAGAGGTATGGGCGACTGCGCTGACGAAGCATATCAATGATTTCCTTGCGACCAGTGGTAAATCCACCGAGCGCACCACCAAATGCTTTACCGAGTGTACCCGTGTAGATATCCACACGGTCGTAGGTCTTACAGAGTTCGCTTACACCATGACCAGTAGCACCAACAACACCAGCAGAGTGAGACTCATCAACCATCACAAGCGCGTTATACTTCTCAGCGAGGTCGCAAATCTTATCAACTGGAGCTACGTTACCGTCCATTGAGAACACACCATCAGTAACGATGATACGGAAACGCTGTTCCTGTGCCTCCTGCAAACAACGCTCAAGGTCTGCCATGTCGGCATTTGCGTAACGATAACGCTTCGCCTTACAAAGACGTACACCATCAATAATAGAAGCATGGTTGAGCGCATCAGAGATAATAGCATCCTGATCGGTGAGCAATGGTTCAAAGACTCCACCATTAGCGTCAAAGCAAGCAGCGTAAAGAATGGTGTCTTCTGTCTTGAAGTAGTCAGAGATTGCAGCTTCAAGTTCCTTGTGACCATCCTGCGTTCCGCAGATAAAACGAACAGAGGACATACCGAATCCACGTTTGTCCATCATCTTCTTAGCACCTTCTATCAAACGTGGATGATTAGAAAGACCAAGATAGTTGTTAGCACAGAAGTTCAGAACCTCCTTGCCTTTCACCTCGATTGCCGCACTTTGAGGACTCTCAATTATTCTTTCCTCTTTGTAAAGTCCTGCTTCTTTAATCTCAGCAAGTGCATTACTGAGATGTTCTTTCATCTTACCATACATAACATTAGATTTTTATTTATTAGTAAGCAAAGTAACTTATAAAAATTGAGAAAAAAGACGTTAAGGAGTTTTTTTTTACGTGATAACCTGATTTTTTAATAATTTTAATACCTAATAGTGTGTTATCAACAAAAAATATGCTTACTTTGCACTTAGTTATATTTAAGCTTAACAATATTTATGAAAAATGTATTGGTCATAGGCTCTACAGGTCAAATCGGCTCAGAGCTTACCCGAGAACTGAGAAAACGTTATGGAAACGACGGCATTGTTGCTGGTTACATTAAAGGAGCAGAACCTAAAGGTGAACTGAAAGAAAGCGGTCCAGCAGCAGAAGCCGATGTTACTAACCCAGAGATGATTGCCAATGTTGTCAAGAAATACAACATTGACACCATCTACAACCTTGCTGCATTACTCTCTGTAGTGGCAGAACAGAAGCCACGATTGGCTTGGAAAATTGGTATTGATGGTCTGTGGAACATCCTGGAAGTGGCACGTGAGAACAACTGTGCTGTCTTTACTCCAAGTTCTATTGGCTCTTTCGGTCTGAGCACTCCTCACACAAAGACACCGCAAGACACTGTTCAACGCCCTGGCACCATCTATGGCGTTTCAAAGGTAACCACAGAGTTGCTCAGTGACTACTATTTTAAGAAGTACGGTGTTGACACACGTTCAGTACGTTTCCCAGGTTTGATTTCCTACGTTACACCTCCTGGTGGCGGTACTACTGACTACGCAGTTGACATTTATTATTCAGCTGTTCGTGGAGAGAAGTTTGTGTGTCCTATCAAGAAGGGAACACTGATGGACATGATGTATATGCCTGATGGGTTGCACGCTGCTATCTCTTTGATGGAAGCTGACCCTACACGCCTGGTTCATCGCAATGGTTTCAACATTGCTTCTATGAGCTTCGACCCTGAAGAAATCTTCAATGCTATCAAGCGTTATAAGCCTGACTTTGAGATGGAATACGATATAGACCCACTCAAACAGCGTATTGCTGACAGCTGGCCAGACAGTCTTGACGATAGTTGTGCACGCGCTGAGTGGGATTGGAAACCTCAGTATGACCTTGATGCCATGACTGTTGATATGCTGAAGAACCTTGAAGCTAAGTTGAAATAAGTCTATAACACGAAAAGATAGATTAGCATAAGCTTGAATATAGTACGTATTAAACTACTCTATTAGGCTATAATCTAAACTGTATAAAGAAACAAAGAGGTGGTTACCAGTATGGCAATCACCTCTTTTTATTTATTAAACATGTTCCCTCAGATGCGCACTTTGATTCCTTTGGAGAATTATTTTCATGAAAAAAAATAATTATTTACGTGAGAAGAAATATTTTTCTTCATGAAGAAAATATTTATTTTCATGAAAATAATTCGCACATAAAGCACACTTTTCTGATAAAAGAAAGAAATACAAGCCTTTACAGCAATACTATCATTACCGCCTTAGCCTACTATTATCATCAAACACACGAATGGATTAATATTTATTTCTTTCTGGATCTCTACTTATCGACGAATATTCCACATCGGAGTTTCACCACCTCCGAAGAGAACATCTATGTTTGCACCATTCTTCTTCTCGATAACATCCCATGCACGCAGCTGAATAAACTGTGATGGTGAAAGGTTCAACTCTGTCATATAAGCCTTGTCAGCCACCGCCTTATTACGCTCAGCCTTAGCACGTGCAAGTTCCATTTCGGCACGTTTCTCCTGTGTCTGCTTAGCCTGAATACTTGCAGCAGTCTTGTTCATTTCCTCCAATTGCTCCTTGTTAGGCATCACACGGTCGGTAATTACCTGCTGAATGTCAATAGGGAAGTTTGCTTTTTTTGATAGAGAAGCAACATATTGGCGCATAGACTGCTTGATACGGTCATCAAACTTAGCAAGCACCTCACGGTTACTCATCAAGTCGAATGGTGAACAAGAGGATACATACTCACGTACTTTATTGCGGAAATAAGGTTCAATAAAGTTCTCAAACCAGTTCTCTCCATAGTTTCTCAACAAATCAGGGGTCTGTCCTTTCTTCACTTGAATAATCATATACATATTAACATCAAGTGGAGTATTATCATTTGAGAGCAAATCATCAAACTGGAACTGCATCTTCTGTGGTAAAATATTGAAGTAGACGGCAGTCGTTGTTGGTGCTATCAGTGTGATTGAATTAACTGGGTCGTCAGCAACACGCGTACTACCAAAGAAGATTGGTTTCATCTTCAAGGCAGCTTCTTGGTCGTAGGAAGGATTCACAAATGAGAAAAAAGCAAGACCGGCAATGCAGAGAAAGCCGACAAGTACTGCAGGAATCAATAATTTTTTGGGACTATTCATACCAAAGAAATCTTTAAGATTAAAATTAGAATATTGTTCAACGGAGTGTTTAGAATTAATTTTCATATCAGATGGGATTATAACACTTATAATTAAATATAGAATCTTATCATTGCAAAGATAGTAAAAAATAGAATAGGTAACAAATAATCTTTTCTACAAATACGATTGTTATCCTCTGACTAAGCTACAGATTTAATCCCAAAATTTTATTACAATCACCCAAGAAAACAATAAAACGGAAGCCTTTATATTTCCAAACGAAACAAAAACCATAAAAAACGTTAACAACTTTTGGTATTTTCAAATAAATTACATATCTTTGCTGCGAAAAGAAACAAAAACATTTTGAATAACAGTTTAATTACTTATCAAACCTTTCGTTACGAAACATTGCGAACAATTTTTTAATCAATTACAACTACCTATACAATGAGCAGCGTATTAAACAAAGATTACGATGTGATTATCATCGGTGGAGGTGTTACAGGCGCTGGTACAGCACGCGACTGTGCTATGCGTGGACTACGTGTGCTTCTTGTAGAGAAGTACGACTTCAGTAATGGTGCCACGGGTCGCAATCATGGCTTACTCCATAGTGGAGCACGCTATGCAGTGACCGACCCAGAGTCAGCCTCCGAGTGCATCAAAGAGAATATGATACTCCGTCGAATTGCTCATCATTGCATAGAAGCAACTGATGGACTGTTTATTACACTGCCAGAAGACGACATACAATACCAGAAAACATTCGTAGAGTCCTGCCAAGAAGCAGGTATAAGTGCTAACATTATTTCACCTGAAGAAGCACGTCGCATAGAGCCATCAGTCAATCCCGACTTGATTGGCGCTGTGCGAGTGCCAGATGCTTCCATTGATCCCTTCCATCTTACGACGGCTAATGTTCTTGATGCTCATCGTCATGGAGCTGATATCCTAACCTATCAGCAGGTGGTAGGACTCGTTTTAAACAATGGTCGTGTGGAAGGCGTTCGTCTCCGCAATAATCATACAGCCGAAGAAAGCGAAGTTCGCAGTCGTATCGTTATCAATGCGGCTGGCATTTGGGGACATGAAATCGTCAAGATGGCAGGTATCAAGGTTAATATGTTTCCTGCTAAAGGTACGCTTCTCATCTTCGGTCACCGTGTTAACAACATGGTTATCAATCGTTGCCGTAAGCCTGCAAACGCAGATATCCTCGTTCCAGACGATGCTGTATGCGTCATTGGAACAACCAGCGACCGCGTAGCTTATGACACAATTGACGACCTAAAGATTACACAAGAAGAGGTAGACGTATTGATAAAGGAGGGAGAGAAACTTGCTCCGAGCCTTGCAACGACACGTATCCTTCGTGCTTACGCTGGTGTCCGACCACTTGTTGCTGCTGACAACGACCCATCAGGACGTAGCATCAGCCGTGGTATCATCTGCTTAGATCATGAGAAACGAGATGGGTTAGCAGGACTTATCACGATTACTGGTGGTAAGATGATGACCTACCGACTCATGGCTGAGATAGCAACCGACCTCGCTTGTAAGAAATTAGGTATAGAAGCTGTATGCCAAACAGCCACCCTTCCACTTCCCGGAAGTGAAGGACAAGACACTGACAACAAGCATCATACCTATTCAACTGCCCACTATGCGGCTAAAGGTAGACAAGGTTATCGTGTGCAGGAAATACCCAATCAGAGTGCAGAAGACCGCTCCTTGGTTTGCGAATGTGAGGAAGTGAGTGTCGGTGAAGTAAAATATGCAATGGAGAAGTTGCACGTTCATGACCTTCTCAACCTGCGTCGCCGTACCCGAGTGGGTATGGGAACCTGTCAAGGAGAACTTTGTGCATGTCGAGCAGCTGGTGTAATGTGTGATGCAGGAGACGAAGCAGAGAAAACATTAACCGATCTCCACGACTTCATCAACGAACGGTGGAAAGGTATGCAACCCGTTGCTTGGGGCAGCACACTTGACGAAGCACAGCTTACAGCAGCTATCTATCAGGGCTTGTTAGGACTAAGAAACTGATAACAGGCTTTTGAAAGAAAGTGAAATCTATATTAGGCTAAATTATATAAACGCACAATTAGCAATAGAGTTCTCAAAGATTCTAAACAATCTATCACAATCAAAAACAATCGACAATGAGATACGATACTATTATAATAGGTGGCGGACTCAGCGGACTCACTGCTGGTATCACACTGGCAAGCGCAGGTAAACGTGTTTGTATTGTGTCAGCAGGACAAAACAGTCTGCATTTCAATTCGGGTTCGTTCGACCTGCTTGGCTATGATAACAATGGAAAGGTGGTTGAACATCCGTTGGAAGCGATTGCAGCGCTAAACGACCAGCATCCTTACAAGAAGATTGGAGTTGAGAGAATCGGACTCCTTGCCGATAAAGCAAAGGCTTTATTAAATGAAGTTGGCGTAAAGACGACTGGCGATAGCACACAGAATCATTATCGTTTTACTCCATTAGGAACCACAAAACCTGCATGGCTGACAACAGAGGGCTATGCTGTGAGCCAGCAAAAGGATACTCTCCCTTGGAAAAGTGTAGAACTCTTGAATATACAAGGTTTCTTAGATTTACCAACAGCGTTCATCGCTGCGAATCTTAAGAAGCACGGAGTAGCTTGTCAGGTAAAGTCTTTTACTACCGAAGAGTTGAGCCGTGTGAGGAAAAGTCCTACTGAAATGCGCGCTACCAACATAGCCAAAGTACTATCAGACAAGCTCGCCTTGCGCAAAGTTGCTGACCGTATCAACGCTATCAGTGGAGAGGTAGAAGCACTCTTGCTACCTGCAGTCTTGGGTTTCAGCGATAATGAGAGTCTCAACGAACTAAAGAATATGGTCAAGAAGTCTATTGAGTTTCTTGCAACCCTTCCTCCTTCGGTATCGGGCGTACGAACTACTCACCTCTTGAAGCAACTCTTCAGCCGTTTAGGTGGAACGATATTGGTGGGAGATACAGCTAATAGTGGTATCTTTGAAGGGAATCGCCTCGTGTCTATCACAACCGAAAACCTCCCTGATGAGACACTTTATGCAGACGAATTCATCCTCGCTTCGGGTTCATTCATGAGCCACGGACTGCAGAGTAATTATCAACACGTATTCGAACCAGTCTTCAATCTTGATGTTGATGCTGCAGAAGCACGAAGCGAATGGACAAAGGAAGACTCGTTCGAAGCACAGCCTTACATGGAATATGGTGTGCAGACAGACAAAGACTTCCACGCTATAAAAGACGGAAAAACTATCAGCAACCTCTTTGTCATTGGTTCCCTATTGAGCGGACATAATAATATTAAACTCGCTGATGGTACTGGTGTTTCACTCTTGACTGCCCTTCAGGTAGCCGAAACAATAATAGAAAGGAAATAAGGTCATGCCAGAAGGAATACAACTAAAGAATATCAGCGGTAATAACTTGGAACAATGCTTAAAGTGTTCCATCTGTACAGCCTACTGCCCTGTGTCTGCAGTGGAGCCAGAATACCCCGGTCCGAAACATTCAGGACCTGATTTGGAACGCTACCGTCTCAAGGACAAGAAGTTCTTTGACGATGCGTTGAAGATGTGTCTGAACTGTAAGCGCTGCGAAGTTGCCTGTCCTTCAGGTGTTCGCATTGCTGACATCATTCAGGCTTCACGCATCAAATACAGTACACACGGACCTATCCTGCGTGATAGAATGTTGGCAAATACCGACTTCGTGGGTACGATGGCGAATATGGTTGCACCGATTGTCAACACCACCTTGGGACTGAAGCCTGTCAAGGCTGTGCTCCACAGTGTGATGGGTGTTGACAAACATCGTAGTTTCCCAGCCTATAGCAGTCAGAAGTTTGAGACATGGTACAAGCGTAATGCAGCCAAAGAACAAGACAATTATAAGAAACACGTAAGCTACTTCCACGGCTGTTATGTCAATTATAACTTCCCACAGTTGGGCAAAGACCTTGTAAAGATTATGAATGCGGTCGGTTATGGTGTCCACCTGTTAGAGAAAGAGAAATGTTGTGGCGTAGCATTGATTGCTAACGGACTCAGTAATCAGGCGCGAAAGCAGGGAGAAGTGAACATTAACTCTGTTCGTCAGGCAGCAAAGCAGAACCGAGTTGTCCTCACAACAAGTTCTACCTGCACCTTTACGATGCGTGACGAATATGAGCATCTATTAGATATAAAGGTCGATGATGTGAAGGAAAACATCACACTTGCTACTCGATTCCTCTATCGTCTGATAGAAAGTGGAGATATAAAACTTGCTTTCCGCAAGGATTTCAAGATGCACGCAGCCTACCATTCAGCTTGTCATATGGAGAAGATGGGCTGGGTTGTCTACAGTACAGAGCTACTGAAGATGATTCCGGGACTGAAACTTACAATGCTTGACTCCCAATGTTGCGGTATTGCCGGTACTTACGGATTCAAGAAAGAGAACTATGAACGCTCGCAGCAGATTGGCTCTGGAGTCTTCAAACAGATAAAGGATGTAAACCCAGACTACGTCACTACCGACTGCGAGACCTGTAAATGGCAGATTGAAATGTCAACAGGGTATGATGTAAAGAACCCTATCTCTATCCTTGCCGAAGCCTTGGATGTTGAGGAAACAAGGAAGTTAAATGGCATAGAATAGGCTGATTCTACTAATAACAACGATAAAATAAAAACAAAATAACAACCTTATAAAATACAACCAGCATGGAGAAGAAATTCATCTTAGCCCTCGATCAAGGAACAACAAGTTCAAGAGCCATCGTCTTTGACCACAACGGACAAATAAAGTCTGTAGCACAGAAAGAGTTTACACAGTATTTCCCACAACCGGGATGGGTAGAGCATAACCCAAACGAAATATGGTCTTCACAGGCTTCTGTTATCGCTGAGGCTATCTCTGCCATTGATATTAACGGTCTTGATATCGCAGGTATTGGTATTACTAACCAGCGCGAAACCACTATCGTGTGGGATGTTGACACCGAAGAACCTATCTATAACGCCATTGTATGGCAGGACCGCCGTACTTCTGAGTTCTGTGATGAGCTGAAAGCACAGGACTTGACGGACAAGATTCATGAGAAAACAGGTCTCATTATTGATGCTTATTTCAGCGGAACAAAAATCAAGTGGATTCTTGATAACGTTCCCGGCGCACGCAAACGTGCCGAGATGGGTAAGCTCCGCTTCGGTAACGTTGACTCATGGTTGGTATGGCGATTGACCCGTGGAGAGGTGCATGTAACAGACGTTTCGAATGCTTCTCGTACCATGCTCTTCAACATTCACGACCTGAAATGGGACGAGGAACTAATGACGTTGCTTGACATTCCAATGTCTATGATGCCTGCTGTAAAATCAAGTTCAGAGGTTTATGGTCACACCAAGACAACTATCTTCGCTCACGAAGTGCCTATCTCTGGTATTGCTGGTGACCAACAGGCAGCTCTCTTTGGTCAGATGTGCATTGAGCCGGGCTCTATCAAGAATACATACGGTACTGGCTGCTTCGTAATGCTGAATACTGGTAACAAGCCTGTTATGTCTAAGAATAACCTACTGACCACTATTGCTTGGAAAATTGGTGATAATGTAGTCTACGCTTTGGAAGGTTCTATCTATGTAGGTGGCTCTGTTGTGCAATGGTTGCGTGATGGATTAGGTTTCATCACCTCGTCATCAGAGATAGAAGACTTAGCCTCAACCGTACCAGACAGTGGTGGCGTTTACTTCGTTCCTGCCTTAACAGGTCTTGCAGCTCCCTACTGGGACCAGTATGCTCGTGGTACAATTATTGGCATAACACGTGGTACGACACGTGCACATATCGCTCGTGCTGCCCTTGATGGTATTGCTTTCCAGACTTACGACATTGCTCAAGCAATGGCAAAGGATATGAATGCTTCGCTTACTGAGTTAAAAGTCGATGGTGGTGCATCACGCAATAACCTTTTGATGCAGACTCAAGCAGACCTTCTTGGCATTAAGGTTGTTCGTCCACGTATCACCGAGACAACCGCTTTAGGTGCTGCTTATCTTGCAGGTCTGGCTGTTGGCTTCTGGAAGAATATCAACGATATTAAGAACCAATGGCAGGTTGAACGTTGCTTTGAACCTATTGCTGACAGCGATACTGTCGAAGCAGCTAAAGCAGGTTGGGCTGATGCCGTTGACAGAACACTGACCAAAAGATAAGACCTAACATACAATAACAACCATAATTCAATCCTTATGGAATATTCAATGACAACACAGTTCTTCATGGAACTATTAGGAACACTGATTTTGGTGCTTTTCGGAGATGGTGTTTGTGCTTGTGTAACGCTGAACAAGAGTAAAGGACAGAACTCGGGATGGATTGTTATCACCATTGCGTGGGGTCTCGCAGTATGTATGGGTGTGCTTGTTGCAGGTCCTTATACGGGTGCTCATCTTAACCCAGCAGTATCAGCTGGCTTAGCTGCAGCAGGTATGTTCCCTTGGAGTTCAGTACCAATCTATGCCGCTGGACAAATGATTGGCGGTGTCTTAGGTGCTATCCTCGTATGGATTTTCTACAAAGACCACTACGATGCAACCGACAGTGATGCTGCGAAGCTTGGTACTTTCTGCACCGCTCCAGCTATCCGCAACTATAAATTGAACTTCCTCTGTGAGGTGATTGCGACATTAGTACTTGTCTTTATCATCATCAGTTTCAGTTCAAAGGGTAACTGCTGTGACCCTAAAAACTTCAAGTTCGGGCTTGCAGCTCTCGGTCCTATCCCTGTTACGCTGCTGATTATTGCACTCGGAATGTCACTCGGTGGTCCAACTGGATATGCTATGAATCCTGCTCGTGACCTATCACCACGTATCGCTCATGCCCTTTGCATGAAGGGCGACAACGATTGGGCATATGCTTGGGTACCTGTTCTCGGTCCGATGGTTGGCGGTATTATTGCAGGACTCTGCGGTGCTGCCCTCCTCCAATTATAATCCACTTGTCAATAAAAAATTATCAATAACTAAAAACAATACTATTATGAAGAATTTTAAAAGAACCCTTCAACTCGTAGCTGTATTCCTTTTCATTGGTGCAATACAGCTTTCAGCACAGACCTACAAGTATCAGAAGATTGTAGGATTCACTGATGCTACCAACGCAAAACTTGAGGCTTTCCTCCAGTCAACTATCTCAATGAACATCCGTAAGGTGGCTGTCTTCGATTGTGACGGAACCCTCTTCGGTCAGGTTCCTTACTATCTTGCAGAGGAAGCTCTCTACGAATACGCTCGTCGCAACTATGCTGGCAAGAAGGATGCTAAGTCTGTTGAGAAGTTCAAGTTAGTTGACAAGATGATAAAAGAGGATGCTATCAGTCGTGAGCGCGACCGTATTAAGTTCCTCAGTGGTCTTACTCCAGAAGAGGTACAGCGTATTGGCGATGATTGTTTCCACGAGAAGTATCAGAATAAGTTCTATCCTCAGATGAAGGCATTGCTTGCCAACCTTCGCAACTATGGTTTCGAGACATGGGTCATCTCTGCTTCTCCAGAGTTACTCTACCAGCGTTTCTGTGTTGAAGAACTCGGATTCCAAGAGGATCGTGTAATTGGTGTGAAGTCACTTGTTACGATGAGCGGTGTCGTTACTGACCAGATTGTATTCCCTTCACCACAAGACGAGGGCAAGGCTGAGGTTATAAGAACCTTTATCAAGACTCGTCCACTCTTCGCAGCAGGCAACAGTCGCGGCGATATGGAGATGATGAACACTTCTGTGGGTCTGAAACTCATTCTTAATCCTGATGACAAGACACCACAGAAGGTGATGGGTGGCAAGACTGTTAAGCAGTATTGGGCAGCTGATCCTAACTGTATTACAGAGTACACACGTGACGTTATCGAAGGAAACTATAACTGGGCATGTGATGAATACAACGTAAAACAGAACGCTGCTACAGATGTTTCTGATCCAGCCGTTGTTATCTATTAAAACACATATCTCTCCATATATAGATGTAATTTAATTTTAGTTTTACAGGTTCTATCATTTACTTAGCAAGATTGTTTAAGGATGACAATGAACCCCAGTTACTGTTGAAGTAGCTGGGGTTTACTCTTTCTGTTCTTATTACTTCCCTAAGAGAAGCTGTTAAGGTTTAGCTTTGGAAACCATCTGGTAAGGATTCTTTAATCCTATCTGCAAGCATACGGAGCAACCTATGACGAATGAAGTTAGGCGAAGTCATAAGAATAATTTCACGAGAAGGCACTGGATAAGCAAAAGGACGTACCAAATGATGCTGCTCCTTTGTGAGCTGTGAGAGCGCAAGCTGTGGTATAAAAGTAACTCCCTTACCATGCTCTACGATGCGCATAAAGGTTTCTATGCTTCCTAAGTTATAACTCTTCTTGCTCAATGCAGCCGACTTTAGCTGGCAAAACTTCACCAACTGGTCACGGAAACAATGTCCTTCGTCCAACAACCACAGGTACTCTCCCGACAAGTCAGCAGGACGAATAAACTTCTTCTCAAACAATGGGTCGCTTTCTGCTACGTAAGCAAAGAACTGTTCGCGATAGAGCGGTGTGCAATCCATCTCTTCCAGTCCGTCAACACGTGCTAAGATTCCAGCATCTATATCGCCCCGACGGAGCGCTCTGCGCATCTCCTCAGTCTTCATCTCCGTAATTCGCACATCCATCTCTGGGTGTTCGTTCATCAACTGAGGGAAGAAACGTGGAATAAGGTAAGGTGCGATGGTTGGCAAAACTCCTACTTCAAAGGTACCCGTAAGCACCTGACGTTCCTCGTCAATGACTTGCTTGAGTTTCTTTGCACGTGTAAGCACCTTCCAAGCCTCCTCTATCACCTTCATTCCCGCTTGTGTTGGCTGTATAGGCTGACGCTTACGATCAAAGATTTTCACACCTAATTCGTCCTCCAATTTTTGAATCATCGAACTAAGTGTTGGCTGTGTGACGTTGCAATCATCGGCTGCCTTTGCAAAATGTTTGAGCCGATAAACTGCCATTACATATTCTAATTGTTGTAGTGTCATTCTTCTAATACCATGTATAGACTATGGCAAAAATAGATAAAAAAAGCCGAATAGCCGTGCTATCATCGTGTTTTTATGCTTAATATAGCTCTTTTTCATCCTTTATAGTGAGTGCATACACGCCCAATCACTATAAATAAGTATTAATCTTTACCACCTTATAGGTTTCATATCAGTATTCCTCATCACCTAACAACCATCACCCAACAATCAACAAGCCACCACCCACTAAGTGTGTTAACGCCCCGCACATGTGGTGCGGAGGCTGAACACAAAGCGTGCGGAGGCTGAACACCAAGCATATTAAAGGTTTACAACCTTATTATATATGATTCTATTGACTACAACTTGTGATTAAGTAAGAGTTGTTCTTTGCTTATTCATCTTGCTTTTCAAAGGCAATACGAGTGCTTTCTATTCAGTATTGCATTGTATAGGTATATGTTTAATATTTTTTTTAGTTGAAGGTAATCTTTTAATTTACCAAATAAATGAGTGCAACTTGTTGATAATCAACACTGTTGATAAGCTTGATAGATTTTATTAATCAGCATATAGATTTTATCTATTGGCTGTAATAATTACAAATACTAACTTTGCATTGCAAAACAAAAAATAATTCATCACATAAATAGTTTTAAGAAAATATGGAACCAATTATCAATGCACACGCACCAGAGTTTACCGTTCAGGCTTTTCAGGACGGACAGTTTAAGACCGTTTCAAGCAAGGATATTGAGGGCAAATGGGCACTCTTCTTCTTCTATCCAGCTGACTTCACTTTCGTATGTCCTACAGAGTTGGAGGATTTGGCTGACAAGTACGAGCAGCTCAAGGGTCTTGGTGTAGAGGTATTCTCAGTAAGTACTGATACTCACTTCGTACACAAGGCTTGGCACGACGCTTCTGAGACAATCAGAAAGATCAAGTACACGATGCTTGCTGACCCAACTGGCGTATTGAGCCGTGGCTTCGGTGTATACAAAGAGGATGAAGGTGTGGCTTACCGTGGTACATTCCTCGTAAACCCAGAGGGTCTCGTTAAGATTGCTGAAATCCAGGACAACAGCATCGGTCGTAACGCTGATGAGCTCGTTCGTAAGGTTGAGGCTGCTTTGTTTGTTGCTTCTCACGATGGCGAGGTTTGCCCAGCTAAGTGGAAGAAGGGTGGCGAAACATTGAAGCCAAGCATCGACCTCGTAGGTAAGCTCTAAGACTTAGAATCTGTAATAACTGACATAGAAGTGTCATAGAAGTGTCATAGAAGTTATGGTGGAGAGATAAGTCTTCGAACTTTGTCTCTCCACTTTTTTATAATATAAAGAGAAATTTACAAGCCCTATGTTAGATTCAAACATACTCGAACAGGTGAAAGGTGTCTTTGCTTCGCTCTCATCTGACATTACGCTCAGCGTTACACGCAACAGCAATGACGAAAATTCAGCAGAGTATTCTTCTTTCATAGAAGACTTTGCTTCTACATCTGATAAGATTAAGACTGTTTATCAAGAAGGAGGACAATTCGCATTCAGTATTCTTCGCAATGGTGAAGAGACTGGTATCAGCTTCCGTGGTATACCAAACGGACACGAGTTTACCTCCCTGCTCCTCGCTGTTCTCAATACTGACGGACAAGGTAAGAACCTTCCTGACGAGGCAATTGCTGCACGTATTAAGTCATTGAAGGGTGAAATCCGTCTTCAAACCTACGTTTCACTCACCTGTACGAACTGTCCTGACGTTGTTCAGGCACTTAACGTGATGGCTCTCATCAACCCAAATATCAGCAATGAGATGATTGACGGTGGTCTATGTCAGGACGAAATACAACGTTTGAACATACAGGGCGTACCTTCTGTATATGTCAATGGAGAGCCATTGCATACTGGTCGTGGCGATCTCGGTATCCTTTTGCAGGAGTTAGAGGACAAGGTAGGCACCGATCACGATGAGAATGCTGTGCAGACAGTACGTGAATATGATGTTATCGTACTTGGTGGTGGTCCTGCTGGAGCATCTTCTGCTATCTACTCTGCCCGCAAAGGCTTGCGCGTAGCTATCGTTGCAGAGCGCATCGGAGGACAGGTAAACGATACAACAGGCATCGAAAACCTTATTTCTGTCACAAAGACAACAGGTACACAGCTTGCTGCTGACCTCCGCACGCATATCAATGAATATTCTATCGACGTGTTCGACAACCGCAAAGTGGTTTCTACCAACCTGAAAGAGGCTGTGAAGACTGTTTCTGTTCGTGGTGGCGAAACCTTCACCGCACCAGCTGTTGTGATCGCAACAGGTGCAAGCTGGCGCCGTCTTGGTCTGCCAGATGAGGATAAATATATCGGTCATGGTGAGCATTTCTGCCCTCATTGCGATGGTCCTTTCTACAAAGGTAAGGACGTAGCAGTCATCGGTGGCGGTAACTCTGGTATCGAAGCAGCTATCGACTTGGCTGGCATCTGCCGTCACGTGACGGTTCTTGAGTTCGCTGATACAATGCGTGCCGATGAGGTTCTACAGCAGAAAGTAGTCAGTCTGCCTAATGTTGAGGTCTTCCTTTCTACTCAGACAACAGCCCTCTTGGGTGATGGTCAGAAGCTATCGGGTATCAAAGTGAAGAACCGCACCAATGACGAGGAGCGCGAAATTACCTTAGATGGTGTCTTTGTTCAGATTGGCTTGTCGCCAAACAGCGATGCTTTCAAGGATCAAGTAGAGGTTACTCCTCGCAATGAAATTATCGTTGATGCAACCAACCGTACAAGTCTGAGTGGCGTATATGCTGCTGGTGACGTTACAACGGTACCTTACAAACAGATTACAATCGCTATGGGAGAAGGTGCAAAGGCTGCCCTTTCAGCCTTTGATGACCGTATCCGTGGCGTGATATAATACAACTAATCTTCTCTGACTTGAGTATATGTTGAGTCCGATGAGGCAAGTGTGAGTTACTTTCACCTTGCCCATCGGGCCTTTTTCGGTTAATTCTAAATTCACAATTCAGAATTCATAATTATGATTACTTTGATAATTCATAATGCATAATTCAAAATTCATAATTATGATTACCGATGATATCGAAAATGAGGGAGTATAGATACAAGACTTTAATCGTTTTCTTCAAGTTCAAAAATATCATCTACACGCTTATCGAAAACACGTGCTATCTTCAGACTGAGAACTGTTGAGGGAACATACTTCTCGCTTTCAATAGCGACAACCGTTTGACGAGATACCCCAATAAGTTCTGCTAATTGCGCTTGGGTCATACGCTTTATTGCCCGCTCTACTCTTATACTATTCTTCATTATCTATTCTCCTTTTATGTAGTTCGTAAAGAAAACGGAAGTGAAACAGCAGAAATATGCTGAACATTGATAGCATTAACAACGTGATATAAACCATACCAAAGCAGAACCACGTGAAGATTACAAAGAAAATCGTATTTACTTTCAGTGCCCATACTAATGAACGCATACGGAGATGTTCAACATATTCATCCTCAACTCTTTCCTTTGAAAATGCTATCATATAAAGAGAGATAAAGGTCAAACAGTAGACAATTTCTGAAAACATGTCTTCCTGCGCAAAATAAAAGAAAGTACGTCCCTCTTGTTCAGGAGCAAAGAAACTCAAGTTTCCAATGTGTAAGGTAATAAAACTCAGTCTTTCATCATTAAACCAGTCATTAATACCTAACCAAGAAACCATAATCATGACAAAGCAAGGGATAAAAATAAACCAACCAATCTTCCTAAAGATGTGGGGTAAAAGATAATCTGTTTTCATAAAGTAGCTTTTTAAATTAATAAGACAAGATATCTATCACGCCACAAAAGTAACACTTCCTTTTCTAAAAGTCAAGTAAACTATACAAAAAGATTGCTTTAATAATCTTATATTTAACCTATATTCACATTTAAAGCTACTTTTTCTGGTCTTTTATCTCATTCTTTTTCTGAATAGAATCAGCTTTTAAATCCCGTTGTGTCAAACGATAAGCCTTGAGGATAGGGTCTTCCTTATCCTCTAAACCATCCATTTTCTTGAAAACTTCACGTAGCTTCTCAACATGCTGACGGTCTCTGCGTAACCGTTTATCAAGCATAAGCCCAACATCAAACTCTAATAGAGAATGGGCTGGCTTCTTCTCTAAGATATCTCGCTTCGGCATCTTCTTCAACAGTTCACGCCCGTCAACAACCTGTTTTCCTATCACCACGACCTCATCAAGATAATGTTCAGCGGGAAAAAGAAAGACTGTATCACGCAACACCTCATCTCTCAACAGTTTCTCAGGTGCGTATCCTTTCTTTTTGAAAGTGGCAGTCTGAAATGAATCAGGTAGATTAATGATGCCTTGCCAAGTAGTAAGTCCCACATTCTTTCCATCCGCACTAACCAACACATCACGTATCGGAAAGTGCGTAGCCCCATCACATACCAGAACTTTTTGTGCCTGAACTGACGAGAATGGTAGCAAAAGCCACAAAAAAAATAGAACAAGTCGTATCTGCATAACTATCACTTCGACACAGCAAACTTACACAAAAGTTTTCTCATTTAGCTTCCTCCGTAATTATTTTTATCGTAAAAACACAAGACTGTAACATTGTTTAAGAATGAAAACCCATCTATCATCAAAAAACAAAGCACTCTCTTGTTTTATCAAAACTTGCTTTCCATAATACTAAAAAAGGTATTTACATCGCTACTTTGAGACAGACACCGAATTACTTTCATGAAAAAAAGAATTTATTTTCATGAAAACAAATATTTTTCTTCGTGAAAATAAATATTTTTTTCATGAAAATAATTCGGAAACAGCTTATTCTTACCTTGCTCTCATCGCATTAAGAACGGCAAGAACCATCACGCCAACATCGGCAAAGACGGCTAATCCCATACTTGCCATACCAAAGGTGGCAAGGAGAAGGACCGCAACCTTTATACCAATAGCAAACCAGGCGTTCTCTTTTGCAATAAAGATAGTACGACTGGAGAGCTTGATTGCAAGCGCAATCTTCGAAGGTTTGTCATCCATCAATACTACATCGGCAGCTTCGATAGCAGCATCACTACCCAAAGCACCCATAGCAATACCCACATCAGCACGTGCCAACACAGGCGCATCATTGATACCATCACCGACAAAGGCGATTGTTTCGTTTCCACTCTTCTCTGCAATGAGCCGTTCAACGTGGCTCACCTTGTCGGCAGGGAGCAGTTCTGCATAATATTCCGTCACCTTTGTCTGTTCAGCAACTTGCTCAGCAACTTCCCTCTTGTCGCCGGTCAACATAACAGTCTTACGAACACCTAATGCTTTCAGCTGCTCAATAGCTTCAATGGCATCAGCTTTCAACTGGTCAGAAATAATAATATGACCAGCATATTCACCATCAACAGCAACGTGAACCATCGTACCGATGTGGCTGACACAACGTTTGCAAACAGGTATTTCCATCCCAAGTGCTGTCATCAAACGAGCATTACCAACGCTTACTTTCTTACCATTTACAGTGGCAGTGATGCCCTGTCCTGCCGTTTCTTGTATATTATCTACGCAGCAATTATCCTTCTCTTTAGCATAAGCTGTGCGAAGAGCAATGGCGATAGGATGCGTAGAAAAACGTTCTACGTGGGCTGCCAAATGGAGCAACTCTTGTTCAGAAAGTTTCTCAGGGTGGATAGCCTCAACCTCAAAAGTTCCCTTTGTCAATGTTCCCGTCTTATCGAAAACTACCGTAGAGAGCTTTGTCAAAGCATCCATATAGTTGCCACCCTTGATGAGGATACCCTTATGGGATGCGCCACCGATACCCGCAAAGAAGGTCAGCGGGATAGAGATAACCAAAGCACACGGACAACTTACGACCAAGAAAGTCAATGCACGATAAAGCCAAATACCGAAAGCGGGTGCATAACTATCATAGAAAAAAGGAGGAATAACAGCTAAGGCAAGGGCTGCAATCACCACGATAGGCGTATAGACACGTGCAAAACGTCGGATGAACGATTCGCTGCGTGACTTGTTATCGCCTGCTTGCTCAACGAGTTGGATAATCTTTGCTGCCGTAGACTCGCTGTAAGGCTTGTCAACACGTACTTTCAACACACCAGAAAGGTTGACACAACCTGAGATAACGTCCATCCCCGCACTGACATCACGTGGCATACTCTCACCTGTCAAGGCTACGGTATTAAGACTGGACGTTCCCTCAAGTACCTTTCCATCCAATGGAATCTTCTCTCCTGGCTTCACTATCACCGTCTCACCAATCTTTACCTCTTCAGGACTTACCCTCGCTACCACTCCATTTTGCTCCACGTTGGCTACATCGGGACGGATATCCATCAGCTCAGAGATGGAGTCGCGTGCCTTATCTTCCGCATAATGCTCAAAGAGTTCGCCCAATTGAAAGAACAACATTACGAAGACTCCTTCGATAAACTGTGGTTCAGCACCAGGAAGGAAACCGATGAGCAATGCACCAATTGTCGCAATACTCATAAGGAAATTCTCATCAAAAGGGTCACCTTCCATAACGCCCTCAATAGCTTCACCTAATACATCATAACTGATAACCAGATAAGGAACCAAATAAACAAGCAACACCTGCCACATTGGGAGTGCTACAAAATGCTCAACAAGCCATGCTCCTGCGAGGAGTACAGCCGTAAGAATAATTCTTAAAAGTTTCTTATTCATAACCTTAAACCTATTACTGCATTAATAATCTGCTGCAAAGATAAAGATTATGTTTTGCAACTGGGTTGCAAAGGTGGTTGTAATGAAATGAAAAAACACACAGCTTTTTAACCTTTTTCTTTTCACCTCTCAACCCTATTAGCTTTTAAAACATTCCTTCCTTTTGCTTTTTTGCCTTCTTACTCCTTTACTATTCAAAGCCTTTTCGTTACCTTTGCATCTATGAAAATAGGAACGATAGATTTTGGGGAGCGCCCACTATTCTTGGCTCCGATGGAAGATGTGACAGATATTGGCTTCCGAAAGATGTGTAAACGTTTCGGTGCAGCTATGGTATATACGGAATTTGTGTCGGCTGATGCAGTCATCCGCAGTATCAAGTCAACGCTTTCAAAGATAGTCATTGACGACAGCGAGCGCCCTGTAGGAATACAGATATACGGCAGAGATGTAGCTTCAATGGTTGAAGCAGCTAAGATTGTAGAACAGGTTAAGCCCGACGTGATTGATATTAACTTTGGTTGTCCAGTGAAGAAGGTGGCTAACAAGGGCGCTGGCTCTGGTATGTTGAAGAACATCCCACTGCTACTTGATATCACACGTGAGGTGGTGAAGGCTGTCAACACACCTGTCACAGTGAAAACTCGTTTAGGTTGGGATAACGACAACTTGATTATTACCGACCTTGCAGAGCAACTGCAAGACTGTGGTATACAGGCATTGACGATTCATGGACGTACCCGTTCACAGATGTACACAGGTGAGGCTGACTGGACATTGATAGGTGAGGTAAAGAACAACCCACGCATTCATATCCCCATCATTGGCAATGGTGACGTGACAAGTATTGAGGAAGCGAATGAGAAGTTCGACCGTTATGGTGTTGATGCCGTGATGATTGGTCGTGCTACCTTTGGTTGTCCGTGGCTCTTCAATCAAAGCGATAAGCAGTTGACTATCGATGACAAGATTGATATTCTTGAAGAAATGCTACGTATTAATGTGGAGCGTATTGACGAACATCGTGGCATCTTGCATACTCGTCGTCACTTAGCCGCATCGCCTATCTTCAAAGGAGTACCTGACTTTAAGCAGACACGCATCGCCATGTTACGTACAACAAAGATGGATGAGCTGATGGCTATCCTTGAAGATTGCAGGGAGAAGCTAAGGGAATGATAATTAATAAGGCTTATAGGCCTAATTAGGCTAATAAGGCTAATTAGCCCAATAAAACCAAAAAAGGAAGAAACCGAGTGGCTTCTTCCCTTTTTCAGTCGGGATGACCAGAGTCGAACTGGCGACCCCTACGTCCCGAACGTAGTGCGCTACCAACTGCGCTACATCCCGATTGCTGTATAAGCAGATGCAAAGATAATTATTTTTTCAGAACTATCGTAAACTTTCTTTCTTTTTTCTTGCCTGCTATAACAAGGCTGGAAGTTCAAAAGTTTGATTCCATTACTACCTTTTATCAAGATATAATGGTCTTCAGGACGCTGACGAGCTATCTCTGCTTTTACTTCCTCTATGTCATTGAACTTACGGAAATCAGTTTGTGTTTTGCCAAATTCCTCTCCTACTAACCACACATTACGAATATCCGTAGCCTTTAATAGCTCTACAATCTTCTGATGTTCTTCTGCAGAAGCCTCTCCAAGTTCGCGCATATCACCGAGAATAGCCATCTTATTCTCTACATCCATCAGCTGGAAGTTCTCTATCGCAGCAGCCATACTGGATGGATTAGCGTTGTAAGCATCCACAATAAGTTTGTTATGTGCCGTCTCTGTCAACTGTGAACGATTGTTATGAGGCACATAATTCTCCAAAGCATGGTTGATTTGCTGTGGCGTAACACCAAAGTGAAGACCAATAGCAATGGCTGCCAACATATTATCTAAGTTGTAAGAACCAATGAGATGGGTCTGGACTTCGTAGGTGGTAGGTGATGGGTGGTGGGTGTTAAGGCTTGATGATTGCCATTCAAACTTCAAGCATGGCGCACAACTAACAACATAACCCTGTACGTCAGCAGTATCATCCTGTCCATAAGTTATGATACGATTAAACTCACGTTGTTTTGCCATCTCTATCAAGTCAGGATTGCTCTCATTAAGAAAAAGCAGACAATCATGCGCTTTGAGGTAATCATAGAGTTCACCCTTCGTCTGCTTTACGCCCTCAAAACTACCAAAGCCTTGCAGATGAGCACGTCCGACATTGGTAATCAAACCGCAAGTTGGCTCTGCGTATGTAACCAGTTTCTCAATGTCACCAGGATGAGAAGCACCCATCTCGATAACCGCAATCTCGTGTTCAGGACGAATATCAAGTAAGGTGCGAGGCACACCCACATCATTGTTATAATTTGCCTCAGTATGATGAACATTAAACTTCTCAGCCAAGACAGCAGAGATAAGTTCCTTGCTCGTTGTCTTCCCGTTTGTTCCTGTAATACCAATCACAGGGATTGAGAACTGACGGCGATGTTCGCGTGCCAATTCCTTATAAGTAACAAGGGCATCATCAACGAGGATATAACGCTCGTCACCTGCCTTTGCATATTCTTTCTCGTCAATGATTGCATAGCTACAGCCTTTTTCCAAAGCTGCTTCAGCAAACTTATTCCCATCGAATGAGGTTCCCTTCAATGCCACGAAGATACTTCCTTCAGGACAGTTACGACTATCGGTGGTCACGATGGGATTCGTTTGGTAAATCTTATATATATCTTGTATATCCATTGCGTTTACTTTATTCTTAGTGCAAAGGTAAGCTAAATGAAAGACAATGCAAAGCAAAGAATGTCTTTTTTTATTCTTAGAAATGATGTTACCAATAGTTAGCGGGGTTGATAAGTTTGCTATTCGATGTAACCTTGATTTCACCCTACAACATATTGCATAGCAATTAGTGCTCAGCACCATTGGTGTTTACCATGAGCACAACACGTGCGAAGCATCCGCACGACATGTGTTAAGCATTCGCACAACGATAGAAAACCAACAGAAACATCGCTTAAAATGCTACATATGGGCGCAAACGCTCGATAGTTTCAGGGGTAAAGTCCTTTAATAGGTGAAGTTGTGATAGATTCGTTAGTTTTCCTTTCAGCCTTCGATAATCGCAGATAGCTCTTGCTTGATAGAAATTCATATAAGGATGCTTACGAAGTTGTGTTAGCGTTGCAGTATTAAGATTAATCTTCTCCGTATGTGGATTAACCACGGAAAAGTAAGGCAAGGCTTCTTCAGGAAAGCCATCTATCTCTTGTAACTGTCCGACCACAACGTATCCACCTAAACGTTTACCATAATTGACAATCGCACGAGCCCACCCAGAGCCAATACCAGGCACCTTCTTTAGTTGGCTTGTGTCAGCTGTAGCGAGGTTAATATGCTCACCCACCTTTAGTTTCAACGGATAACGGAGGGTATCACGTTCATTACCTTTGTTCGGTTTATACGTATTTTGCGCCTTATAAGCCTCATAAGCTGCATGCGCTGCCCGCTTATCAGCCTCCTTTTTGGCAATATAGGCTTGTACGGAAGCAAGCGTGGAGGCTGGTTCGTATTCGTCACTAATTGTTATATAAGGCTCCAACTCCCGATACTGCTTGCGTGTAAGTCCGTAAAGGCGAGCAAAGTCCATCGGCGAACGATAGACCCCTCCTTTAGAACGATACTTGATAATATTGCGTACTTGATAAGGAGCCAGTCCTAATTGTTGTAACTCTTCGGCTGTAGCTGTATTCGGATCGAAAGGAAAGAGGTGTCGTCCTTCTGACGTCACAACTTCAGGAAGTTGTTCTTTATGAGAAAAAGATGTAGGCTTTCTATGGCTTAGACTATCGTTTTTCACGTCTGCTGTTTCCGTTGTCTGATTGCCTACAAAGATTATCAAACCCAGACAACAGATAATGAACAGCAATAATACTAAGATTACTTTCCTATCAGATTTATGAAGATAGAATAACGATTGAGGTTTCATAGGTTGTTGAATTTTAGTTATTCATGACATTCGAGGGACACGAACGTTTAAGGAGTATATATTTAATAGACAATAGAGAGTGTAAAAAGTAAATAAAATCAGGTATAAGATATCAAAAGAAGAAGGTTTCACGTCCCTCCCTTCGAAAGGAAGGGACGGTAAGGGGGGCATCTATCAGCTAACTTAAAAGACTCCTAACTGATGTAAGAAGATAGCAAGAATAGCCAACGGACAAACAAAGCGGATAAGGAAGTAATAAGTTCCAAAGAAGATACCACGTGTGGTTCCCCAGTTCGTAAATTCATCCTTTACCAGCTTTTTAGGCACATACCAGCCAATGAACAGACAGGTAAGAAGTCCACCTACAGGGAGGAAGATTTGTCCTGTCACAAAGTCGAAGACATCAAACAGATTGACGCCTGCCACCTTGAGGAAGCTCCAATCGCCCAACGATAAAGAACAAATAGCACCAATCAGTGAGCAACCACCCGTAACAATCATTGCTGCATGTGAACGACTGATGTGTAACTCCTCTTGAAAGAAAGCTGTACTCACCTCATGCAGAGAGATTAACGAAGTCAACGCTGCCACAGAAAGCAACAGATAGAATGCTAAAGAAATGACATATCCTAACATGGGCATGCTTGCAAAGGCCTGTTCAAAGACATTGGGTAACGTGATGAAGATAAGAGAAGGACCGCTATCAGGACTTACGCCTACCGAGAAGGCTGCTGGGAAAATCATCAGACCCGCCAAGATAGCAACACAGGTATCAATAACGCCAATCTGTACAGCCGAGTTCAACAACTTTGTATGACGACTATAGTAAGATGCATAAGTACAGATACAACCCATTGCGATACTCATCGAATAGAATGATTGCCCTAAGGCACCAAGAAAAACGTCACCTGTCACCTTACTAAAGTCGGGCTTCAACAAGAATTCAATACCCTTACTTGCTCCTGGAAGCAAACAAGATGCAACGACAATAGATACCAAGAGGATAAAAAGTGCTGGCATCATTATCTTTGAAGCACGCTCTATACCATTCCTAACGCCATGGATGATAACGTAATGCGCAAAGAGAAGAATCATCACTGTCCACAGAACTGGCTTCCAAGGATTGGTGGAGAAGTCTGTAAAATACGACTTGAAATAATCTGGTGTACCATGCAGATGTCCCAAAGTTGAGGCTATACCATATTGTAGACACCATCCAGAAACCACAGCATAATAACCAGTAATAAGGAAACCAGTGAGCACACCTAAGAATCCCACCCACTTCCAAGCTGTTCCATTGGATAACTTTGTATAGGCACGTGCCGTATTCGACGCCGCATGACGACCGATAATGAACTCGCTAATCATACAAGGCAAGCCTAACAATAAGATACAACCAATATAGATAAGAATGAAAGCTGCACCACCATTCTGACCTGTCATATAAGGAAAACGCCAAACATTACCTAAGCCGACAGCACCTCCTGCGGTGGCAAGAATCATACCTAACTTGCTTCCAAACTTTGCTCTTTTTTGTTCAACCATATAAATTTGACTTGAATATATGCGCAAATTTACGAAAAAATATCTATTTTTGTATCAAATTAGAAGTGAAATATGAACAAATTACAGCATATCTTAACTAAATACCCATTTAGTTGTATTATTGTAATAGGTACTTGGATATTGTGTTTTATGAATATTCCAGAAACTCCCCTGAGCAATGTTAGGTTTATTGATAAGTGGACACATAGTCTTATTTACTTAGTTTTAGGACTGAGCATAAGTCTTGAATACATACGCACAACAAAACTTCCCAACCCCAAAATCATTGTTATTTGGGTCTGGTTAATACCTATTATGATGGGAGGACTTATAGAGATTCTTCAGTCCAAATGTACGAATGGGAACCGAAGTGGTGAATGGCTCGACTTCTTTGCAGATGCTATGGGTTCGACAATAGCCTTGCTTATCGGTATTCTGCTGGTACGATATCGCGCCAAAGTTTAAATGGATTTCGGCGCATTTGAGAATTATAAAAATGTCGGTTACCCGTCACCTCCAAGCCAATAAAGTCTGGTTTTTCAAAAGTTTCATCCTCACTACCTAACTCCACCTCCGCCAAGACGAGCCCTTCATTATCACCATGAAACTCGTCTATCTCGAAGGTATGTCCGCCAAAAGGAACAAGATAACGATGTTTGTCAATTACACCCGGCTCGCATAACAGCATAAGTTGCTGTGCTTCCTCCAGTGTAATCTCTTTCTCAAACTCATAACGTGATAAGCCACCTGCGCGTGATGGACCTTTGATTGTAAGATACCCTTTATCGTCCCTGATACGAACACGAACGGTATTAACAGCAGCAAAATATCCTTGTTGTATATGACTACAACCGTTTGCATGCTTTTTCCAGTCCATATGCTTATGAACTAAGAACTTTCTTTCAATCTCTAATCCACTCATGAGAACCCCCTTGTTAAAATAACAACCGACTGTTGCCTATCAAAGGCACATCAGTCGTCCACTATCAATACTATGATTATTAGCTATTTGATGCTATAATGATTGTAAGGATACCCAAAGCAACCAATATCACTGCAATCCATGCAATAACACGATTAGCCTGTTTTTCTTGTTTAAGTTCTCTTTTCTTACGGTTTACTTTACTTCTTTCGCTCATAGTTATATTATTTAAAGATTATATATCACAAATAAATAAGGTGGCAATGAGGTTCTTACTCCTCTGTAGGGAACTCCATTAGATAAGCTTTGATGAAGTCATCAATCTTACCATTCATCACACCATCCACATCAGAAGTCTGATAATTCGTGCGGTGATCCTTCACACGACGGTCATCAAAGACGTAACTACGAATCTGACTTCCCCATTCTATCTTCTTCTTACCAGCCTCTATCTTAGCCTGTTCTTCCATGCGCTTCTTCATTGCACGGTCATACAACTGTGACTTCAAGAGCTGCATAGCCTTAGCACGGTTCTTTGGCTGGTCGCGGGTTTCCGTATTCTCAATCAAGATTTCTTCCTGTTCTCCAGTGTCAGGGTCTTCATATTGATAGCGAAGACGAACACCCGACTCAACCTTGTTGACGTTCTGTCCACCCGCACCACTCGAACGGAAAGTATCCCAACTAACACGAGCTGGGTCAACATATACCTCGATAGTGTCGTCTACCAATGGCGTTACGAAGACACTGGCAAAGCTTGTCATACGCTTACCTTGGGCATTGAACGGACTGACACGTACCAATCGGTGCACACCATTCTCACTCTTCAAGTAGCCGTAAGCATATTCTCCACCCTCGAACTTCATTGTCACACTCTTAATACCAGCCTCATCGCCATCCTGTATATCAGAGATGGTCACTCTATAACCCTGTGCTTCTCCCCAACGCATATACATACGCATCAGCATAGAAGCCCAGTCTTGACTCTCCGTACCACCTGCACCAGAGTTAATTTTCATCACACACTCCATCGGATCCTCCTCCTGACGTAGCATATTCTTAAGCTCTAAGCCTTCAATTACCTTAAGAACCTTAGCGTATGCGGTGTCAACTTCCTCTTCAGTGACAAGTTCATCTTTATAGAAATCAAATGCTAACTGTAACTCATCAGCCAACGCACGAGCCTTATCATAGTCTTTGACCCATTTTTCAATGTCCTTAACTTTCTTCATCTGCTCCTGTGCACGAGCTGGATCATCCCAAAAGTCTGGGGCTTGTGTACGGAGTTGTTCCTCTTCAAATTCTATTCGCTTCTTGTCAATATCAAGATAGCGATGCAACGCTTCAGTGCGCTCTTGTATATCTTTTAGCTGATCTGCTGTTATCATATCTTTTCTTTTATCGTTGGGAGGGAGATTTGGAGAACTATGATGCCTGGAAAGAGTCAATCCTAAAAGCCAAAGAAGCCCCCAAAACAATTAACTTGCCAACCTGTCAACTTGTTAACTTGTCAACTATTCCTCGTACATCTTTTCAATTACATCATGATAGCGGCGGTTAACAACCGAACGTTTCAGCTTCAACGTATTCGTTAACTCTCCACTTTCCATTGAGAAGTGGTGAGGAAGAAGAGTGAAACGTTTAATCTTTTCGTAGGATGCCAAACGCTGTTGTAAGGTTTCGATACGCTCACGCATCATCTCATTGACACGCTTATTCTGGCATAACTCCTCACGATTCTTAAACTCTATATGATTCTCTTTTGCCCACTCTTCCAGTACAGAGAACTCTGGTACAATTAACGCAGCAACAAACTTACGCTGGTCAGCAATCACTGATACTTGCTCAATGAACTTATCAACCAACAGCATAGCCTCCACCATCTGTGGTGCTATATACTTACCATTTGAAGTTTTGAAGAGGTCCTTGATACGCTCCTTTAAGAACAATTCTCCGTCTTTCATATAACCAGCATCACCCGTATGGAAGTAGCCATCCTTATCGAAAGCCTCTGCATTAGTTGTATCACGCCGGAAGTAACCTGGCATAATCGTAGGACCTTTCAGCATTATCTCACCTTCATCACTAATCTTTATATCAATTCCTTCGATTGGTCTACCCACAGAACCGACTGTATAAGGCTGTCCAATATGATCACAGCTAACGGTTGCCAAACTCTCTGTCAGACCGTAACCAACAATCATATTAATTCCAATGCTATGTACAAATTCCTCAACCTCAGGCGAAACATACGCACCAGCCGTCGGGAAGATATGCGGATTTTCCAATCCTAACTGCTTACGCACAAGGCTCAACACCGTCTTATTGACAAACTTGTACTCCATCTCCAAAGTTAAAGGAACACGTTTTCCTCGTGCGACATACTGTATGTTACGCTTTCTTCCAACATTCAACGCATGATAAAACAGCTTACGCTGAACAATACTGGAGTTCTCCATGCGCTCCTTTACCGCTACATAAACTTTCTCCCAAAAGCGGGGAACAGCAGCCATACTCGTAGGATGGGTTTCGCGCATACTCTGCTGTATCTCCTTTGGATAAGTGTTTACAATCAATTCCGCACCCACAGAGAGGCCCAAATAAGCCCAACCACGCTCAAAGACGTGACTGAATGGCAGAAAATTGATAATACGGTCTTTACTATTTACAGGCACACTCTTCGTATTCCCCTCCATAGCTGCATGATACATCTTATATGTCAAGATAACACCTTTACTCTCGCCAGTGGTACCACTTGTATAAAGGATATTACAAATATCATCATAACTTGCCTCTGCCCAACGGTCTTCAACCTCCGACTCACGTGGTAGACCTTCTCCTAACTTCAAGAAGTCTTCAAAATAAATTGTATTAGGGTCATGCGTACTAAGACGTACACTTGAATCAAAGACTATGATTCGTTCCAGTGTAGGACAAAGAGAAACGACACGACGTGCCTTGTCATATTGCTCCTGTTCACCAACAAAAAGAAACTTCACACCAGCATCTTGAATCATATATTGTATCTGCTGCTCAGAACTTGTTGCATAGAACGGAATGCTAATCACACGTACACCGTATGCACCAAACTCCGTGTAAAGATGATAAATAGTGTTTTGTGAAAACACGGCAATAGTTTCTTGAGGCTTCAAACCAAGGTTCAAGAGCGCATTTGACACTTCCTTTACGCGCATTGAAAACTGATTCCATGACACAGTCCTCCATTTCAGACTACCAAAGTTACGGAAAGTGATTGCTGGTTTCGCACCGTATTTTTTTGCTTGTTCATGAATAAGAACAGAAAGATGTCCAATTGTCTGCATTGTTTCTTAATTTATCTTCGCCCAATCAATATATATAAAGACCTTGAGAGACATTTATTCATACAACTGATTGTACTTTATTTTCTGCAAATATAAACATTTATCCGCAAAGCAAAAAATAATTAGATATTAAATTACAATTTTAGCCGTTTGCTTTTCCCCTAACAAACAAAGAAGATTAGAACAATTATTTTCCTTAATAGAACAAAGCAAACAACTCATGGATATCAATTATAAAAGTAGGAGATTACGATAAGACTCTACAGAAATAACTTCTATGTATTTTTCAGCAATAAGTTGAAGCCATTTACATAACACTTTTCGATGTGTTTAGTACTCCGCACCAATGGTGTTAACCATCCGCACGATATGTGCGAAGCCTTAGCACGACACGTGCGAAGCAGCAATACATCCGCTTATAATAAGGAGAAAGGGACATTAAAACCATATATAACAAGGGAAATGAGGTGAAAATGGCAAACTAATAGAGCGAGAAGATTTACCAGACAGCTATCAAAGAAGATTTTTCTTCATAATAAAAACAATTTTCTTAATGACAAAAAAGAATTATCTTCATGAAAAGAAATCTTTCTTCTCATGAAGATAATTTAGTTATAACATACTTATTGAGGTTTGAAAGACGATAAAACACGAAGCAAATTATCATCACTTTGAACCCAATAAGCTCACCTTATTTATATAGAAGATAGTATGCTTATTAGCGCAACCATTGCTCTGGATTCAGCTTAGCGGTCTCCTTACGCAGCTGGAACTGGAGAATACCAGTCCTACCAACGGTTCCGATGGTCTGTCCCGTACCAACCTTCTGTCCTTTGCTGACGCCAACAGAACCCAAGTTAGCATAGACGGTGATATAGATACCATGACGAACCATCACGACACTCATACCTCCTGCCATAAAGACACCACTCACCTCGCCCATAAAGACACTGCGAACAGCACTGCCAGGAGCACCCTTAATATTGATACCATCATTATTCAAACGGATATTTGACATACCAGCCACATTATACTGACCAAAATGGCTGACAATCTGACCCGACAATGGCATTGGCAATCGACCACGGTTATTGGCAAAATTTCCCGTTATAGCACGGTCGGCCGAGCTAAGCATATCATTGTTTTCAGCAGCCGATGCTCTCGCAGCTGCAGCCTCACGAGCAGCACGCTCACGGTCAGCATCAGCCTTACGCTCGGCAGCCACACGATTTGCCTCAGCCTCACGCGCCATTTGGTCGGCACGTGCCTTCTCGGCAGCAGCACGCGCCTCAGCCTTTTCTTGTGCAGCCTTAGCAGCTGCTTCCTGCTGCTCAACCTTACGAATAGCACGCTCACGAGCCGTAGCACGTTCTTTCTGCAATGCTTCTTGACGAGCTTTCTCAGCGGCAGCACGCGCAGCGGCAGCACGATCAGCAGCCTCTTGACGAGCTTTCTCAGCAGCCTCAGCAGCAGCACGAGCGGCGGCTTTAGCTTTTGCCTCACGCTCCTTTGCCTCAGCAATACGACGAGCATTCTCACGAGCAGCAGCTTCTGCAGCAGCCTTCTTTCGCGCTAACTCTTCGGCACGCTTCTTAGCGGCAGCGGCACGAGCAGCAGCCTGGGCTTTAGCTTCTGCTATTGCACGTTCACGAGCCTTCTGTATTTCAATCTGAATGAGTCGGTCAATCTGCGCATTCAAAGCCTGTTGCTGCTGGCGACGTTGAGCAATAACACCCTGCAACACCTTCTGGTCGTTCTGCAAAGAAGTTACAACCGTCTGCTGTTCAACACGTTTACGTTCCATCTGAGCATGTACCTGACGGTCTTTATACAGAAGGTTACTCTTGTTGACACGCACCTGCTTCAACTGTGAATGCTTCTCATCCACCTGCATCTGCTTGGCTTTGAGCTGTTCACCCTGCGCACGCTGGTAGGCTGCATACTCACGTACGAAACGAAGACGACGATACATCTGTGTCAGGTTCTTAGCCGAGAAGACGAACATCAACTTGTCTTGAATACTACGATGACGCGCCATATAACGCATAGAACGAATGAAACGAGCACGACGCTCACCCAACTGTGCTTCAAGCGAAGCTAACTGACCTTTCAGAATACCGATATTAGAATCCAAGCCTTTGATATCTGTGGCGATGGTATCTATCGTTCTCTGGTGTTGACCAATTTCTGTATCAAGGCGGACTATCTTCTGCAGACGGTCATCAACGTCCTTCTGCTTTACTTTCATTTCCTCCTCGTGTTCTGAAATCTCTTTTTGTAGCTTTAAATTCTGCTGCTGTAAGCCCTTAATTTCTTCTGTTGTCACATAGGCAGGTCCTTTTGCGCCCTTCTTACCTGTACGAGCGTTGCGTACAACAGCCTTACCACGAACAACTTGCTGTCCCTTCACCAAAGTTTGTTGCTCCTCGATTTGAACCTGTTGTCCCTTGACGGCTTGCCGTTGTTGCTGCTTGCCCCGCTGTTGCTTACCCTTTACTTGGGTTTGAGGTTGCACATTCTCAACAACCTGCTTCTTACCTTTTATGTTAGTTGCAGGTGTTATCGTTTGCTTGCTATTGAGTGCTTTTACAGCCTTTTTACCCTTCCTTTTTACAGAAGTATTAGTTTCAACGGGTTGAGTTATAGCTGTCTTATGCTGTCTTCTATGCTTACGTGAATGCTGAGCAGAAACCGTCAGCATACACACGATTGACAATATGAATAATAAAGAAATACGTTTCATTTAAAAGTTCATTAGTTTGCCGAGGATATCCTCTACGCTTACTTTTGTATACTTATCAGATGGTGTGGTAATAACTTCCCAATCATTGGCATCGCTGAAGCTCTCAAGATCGAAGTTTGCCTTAAGTGTCTTTGCTGCCTTTTGACCAATTTTCGGAGTATTAATAATCAAAGCCTGACTTGCAGGGAACAGCTTTGAGCCAAACGCCTTGAAGTTATCGTAAGTCCATGAGAGCTTTGAAGAGCCATGAGTGTTGCTGTTATAAGTAACAGTCGTTAGGACAATCTGATTATTCTTAGCGTTGACAGACCAGTTATAATCCATCTTTCCGTCTTTAAGACTAATCAGCATTGGACCTTCTGCCTGTGCTTTGCTTTCATCAACAGTAAACTGTGAGAGGTCTGCCTCACTCACTTTTTGCTGGCGTGGAATGAATACCTGGTTCCAGAAAAGCGACTGCAAAGAATAGAAGTTGATACCATTATCACGCAAAAAACCGACCTCATCGTAGCTTGCCTTTACATACTGCTTGTGGATGCGGTCGATGAAGAGAACATAATCCTTTGCAAACTCAATGCGCCCAACCTCACTACGAAGAATTGGAATCAGCAACTGCAAACGAATAACCTCATCTTTACGCATACGTAAGATACCAGGGACGGTAATATCCTTGTGCCCATCATTGAGCGTAAACGTGAGATTTGAAACAAGATTCTTTTGATAAAGTGCATTGTCAGTAACACACTGCATAAAAACAACACTCTCCATCTTGTTATCCTTTACGACGGGTGCTGCTGGCTGTACAGCTTTGTTTTCCTGTATAGGTTTCTGCTGCACTACGGCTTTCTTTGTACCACATGATGCTACCAAAAAGGTAGTCATGCTTATGAGTAATATCTTTGTTATCTTCATTCTGCTATGTATTTCTTTAATTGTATCTTCTTCCTCAGTATCGCACTCTCGTTACCTCCTTTGAGAGCTTGCTGCCAGAAGTCAAGAGCTTTCTCTATATCGCCTGTCTGTGCATAGATATCACCAGCGTGTTCCTTGACAACATTGCTGAGTGTTGAGTCATTACGGATAGCCTGTTCGATGTATATCTTCGCCTCTTCGTAACGCTTTTGCTGAAAGAGAATCCATGCGTAAGTATCGAGATAAGTACTATTATTAGGCTCTGCCTTGATAGTCTTGTAACTCATCTGCTCTGCCTTCGTAAGGTCCTTATTCTCCTCACTGAGGTAATAAGCATAATTGTTCAATGCCGCAACATTGTCAGCTTTCCACTGCAAACAACTATCATAGGCTTCAAAAGCCTCATTGTTGCGTCCTTTCTCATGAAGGATATCACCCATGATAGCGTAAAAGTCTGAAACAATATCCGGATTACTGTCTGGCTTTATCTGTCCTACTCCCTTTCGGAATGTCTCCAAGGCGGCGTCAATGTCGTGCTTCTGAAACTGAGCCATACCTTGGAAGTAATAGAATGCCATCTCATCAGGATTATACTCAATGGCAGGACGGCAAAGAGAAATAATCTTATCGTAATCTTTCGAGTCCCAAATATTCTGAATCAAGGCAATTCTTGCACGCGAGTTATCAGGTTCTACCTCAATAGCTTTCTCATAAACACGATTGATTTCAGCCTTTGGTTGCTTGCGGAGTGTCATATATGCGGCTTTAAGCATATAGATATCAGCATTTTCTTGAGGGACAGCTAACGCCACAGATAAGAGTCTCATCACCTCAGTACTGTCAGGATTATTATCCTTCTGACTGCCAGTAATAACCTGACGGAGTAACTCTAACTTCGCTTCCTTTTCTGTTTTTGGCGATTGCAGCAGTTCTTGTAGAATTGTTTTTACGGTTGCCTTGTCTCCGATTTCGTTATAATAATCCATCATGGAGAGTTTAGCAAGCGAGTTGTTTGGGTCTTCTTTCAGTACATCACGGTACTTCTGAAGGGCTTCCTTCTTCTTACCATTCTGCAAAAGCCAGTTTCCGAACATCACACGATAGTTGAGGTCAAGCGGATGACTGTCAACGAGTGCCTTCAACTCATCGTACTCCTTGCGCTTTTCTCCCATCTGCTCGTAGAGTTGCATCTTACTAAGTGAGATCTGTTCGTTGGTTCCTTCCAATGTTTCCAAGCGTTCCAAGCACTTAATCATCATCTTGTATTCATTCTGAGAACCATAGAGCTGATAAAGAAGTTGCAACACATCAGAGCGCGTTTTATTGGATTCATAAAGCCTTTCAAAGGCATTAATGGCATTAGGATAGTCTTTCTGTGTAACATAAAGCTTTCCTAATTTCTCCTGATAAACCGAGTTGTCAGGATCAAGACTTGCCGCCTTCTCAAAGTATTCACGTGCCAGTGCATCCTTCTTCATATCCACATAAAAGGCAGCCAACTGATAATAAACCTCTGGAGCCTGTGGGTTAAGGTCGTGCGCATGGCGCAGAAGGTCAAAAGCAGCCGTAAGATTGCCCATATCCTGCTGTCGAATGGCTTCAAGGAAGAAGTAATCATAGCTTTGAAGGCTATCCTTTCGGTCAGCATGTATGCCCAAAGAACCACCCAACAAAGCAAGAGCAAGGAGGGTACGGTGCATCTTTATGACTTTCAAAATAACGTTATTGAACATTTATCGTTTCTTTCTTTGTCTTTACTTCACACCCGTATGACCGTATCCACCTTCACCGCGTTCAGTCTCATCAAGCACTTCTACTTCAACAAACTCAGCCTGCTCATGGCGTGCAATGACCATCTGAGCAATGCGTTCTCCATCGTTAATGATGAAAGGCTCATTCGAGAAGTTAATAAGCAGTACCATGATTTCACCACGATAGTCGGCATCAATCGTACCTGGAGAGTTGAGAACGGTCAGCCCATGCTTCAATGCAAGACCACTACGAGGGCGCACCTGTGCCTCAAAACCTACTGGAAGTGCGATATGAAGACCGGTAGGAATGAGTCTTCTTTCCATTGGTTGCAGTACGATTGGTGCATCGATATTAGCGCGGAGGTCCATCCCTGCACTCTGTGAAGTAGCATAAGCAGGAAGTTGCTGATGCCCTTTATTAATTACTTTTATCTGTGTCATTGCCATATAATAAGGTACAAAATTAAGCATTTAAAGCCACATTCATACATTTTATGAAGTAAAAAACTTGTTTTTAGCCAATTTTAATTACTTTTGTGTGTAGCTTTCAAGCCCCCAACTCATCAACACCTCATTTCATCAACACCCAACATTCAACACCCAACACCCAACAACTCCCGCAATGAACTGGCATCAACTCATATCTAACAAGCGTCTCGGACAAGAAGAACGTCACGCACTTCGACACGATGACCGCTCTGAATTCAAGCGTGACAGCGACCGATTGATTTATTCTGCACCGTTCCGACGACTGCAGAACAAAACTCAAGTCTTCCCGCTTCCGGGTAGTGTCTTTGTACACAACCGCCTAACTCACTCCTTAGAAGTAGCTTCCTTGGGTAAATCCTTGGGTGATGACGTGGCAAGAAGACTCATCGAAATACACCCAGAGTTGCGTGGTACGCTCTTTGAAGAGATTGGAACCATCGTACAGACAGCCTGTTACGCCCACGACATGGGTAACCCTCCGTTCGGTCATAGTGGTGAAAAGGCTATTCAAGCTTTCTTTACAGAAGGACCGGGAGCCTGCTTAAAAGACAAAGTTAGCCCTCATTTCTGGGAAGACATCACCCATTTTGAGGGTAATGCCAACGCCTTCCGCCTATTGACTCATCGCTTTTTAGGTCGAAGAGAAGGTGGTTTTGTGATGACTTATAGTACCCTTGCAAGTATCGTAAAATATCCTTTCAGCTCTACCTATGCAAGTAAACACGGCAAATTTGGCTTCTTTGCAACGGAAGAAGAAACCTATAAGAAGATTGCTGACGAATTAGGTATCATACAAAAGGATAGCTCTGAGGCTGGCATACGCTACGTCCGCCATCCGCTGACCTACCTTATGGAGGCAGCAGACGATATCTGTTATGAAATTATGGATATCGAAGACTCACACAAACTCAAGCTCCTATCCTTTGAAGAGACAGCCGACCTGCTCCTTGGTTTCTTCGATGAAGCCACAAGAAAGAGCATCCGAAAGCGTATAGAAGACGAGGGTGTGACCGACCAAAACGAACAAGTGGTTTACTTCCGTGCCCGCGCCGTAGGATTATTAGAGGCAGAATGCGTCAATGTCTTTGTTGAACACGAGGAGGAGATACTCAACGGAACCTTTGAAGAGTCGCTCATCAAGCATATTTCTGAGCTTCCCCGACAGGCTTACAAACGCTGTACAGAGGTTTCAGTGGATAGGATTTACCGCAGTAAGGCAGTCCTCGACGTTGAGTTATCAGGCTACAAAATCATGGAAACACTAATGGAAGCACTCATCGGTGCTGCCGTTGAGCCTGATCATTTCCACAGTCAGCAACTTATCAGACGTTTCTCAAGCCAGTATGACATCCAAAGTCCTTATCTTGAAACACGTATCATGGCAGTCCTTGACTTCATCAGTGGAATGACAGATATCTATGCACTCGACATCTACCAGAAGATAAATGGTATCAGTTTGCCACTGATATAAAAGCCTCCCCCGACCCCTCCAAAGGGAGGGGAGGCAAAGAGGGAAAAAGAGGGGGTATAGTTATCACACTATTATCTCATACATACTCGTTTAAAAGGGCTTGAAAAAGAATGCCACATGGGAAGACTTGGAGTTGTTTTTAATATGGAAAATCAATATAAAGACACCCACAACACATTTGTCTTAACTCCATTTCACTCCTTTAACTCCTTTAACTCCAGATTTATCTCCCTCCCTTTCACTCCTTTAACTCCTTTAACTCCTAAATAGCAACAATGGAAAATCAATATAAAAAGACCTTTCCTGACCTTATGGTAGGAAAGAAGATTATCTACGTTCACGGCTTTATGTCAGCCGGTTCAAGTCATACGGTACAGATACTGCAAGACTATATGCCTGAAGCTACCGTCATAGCCCCCGACCTCCCTATACATCCAGAGGAGGCAATGGAACTATTGCGCAACCTCGTTGACACCGAAAAGCCCGACCTTATCATTGGCACTTCAATGGGAGGTATGTACACGGAGATGCTTTATGGTGTCGACCGTATCTGCGTAAATCCTGCTTTTCAGATGGGAACAACCATCAGCGAGACGAATATGATGGGTAAACAGGTGTTTCAAAATCCACGACAAGACGGCGTACAGGAGGTTATCGTAACCAAGGCATTGGTAAAGGAGTATAAAGAAATCACCGAACAATGTTTCTCACAGGTGACGGAGGAAGAACAACAACACGTCTTCGGACTTTTTGGTGATGCTGACCCCGTTGTCCACACCTTCGACCTTTTCCACGAACATTACCCTCAAGCTATCCGTTTTCATGGTGAACACCGTCTCATTGAAAAGGCTGTTTTCCACTATCTCATGCCCATCATCCGGTGGATTGACGACCGACAGGAAGGGCGCGAACGTCGTACGGTACTCATTGATCAGAACACACTCGCTGATGGATATGGTAAACCGAAATCAAGTCTGAACAAAGCTTACGAGTTCTTACTTGATAACTATAACGTTTTCTTCGTATGTCCTGCACCAACAAACAATCCATCAGCCGTCACTGAACAACAGGCATGGATTGAAGATGCTTTCAGCGCACCAGCGTGGAACCATACTATCTTCACGAACCAGCCCCAGCTTCTCTATGGCGACTACTTCATCAGTAGTACTGAACACGACGACTTCCTCGGAACAAGCCTACTTTTTGGTAGCGAAGAGTTCAAGACTTGGGAGGAAATTATTACTTTCTTTGAACGCTTGGGAGGACAGTAAGCAGGCAAAAAGACTCACTTCGGTGAATTATTTTCATGAAAAGAAATATTTTTCATCGTGAAAAGAAATATTTATTTTCATGAAAATAAATTCTTCTCTTCATGAAAATAATTCACAACAATAGGCTTTCTGCAATAAAGAACGCTCACAACCAACTGACTACAAAGCAATAACACGCACGCAAAACATAACCCAATGAATTAGTCCCCACGCATTGTATAAAGGCAATTCCTCTTTATTAAGAGGACTGGGGAAACATTATCATAATGGCACACGAACTATTCTCACGTATCGCTGACATCCTTTTGGCACCTTCTGAAGCGCAGGCACTCATCATGCACGAGACACTCGTCATTGCATGTCATGAAGGATTGAAAAATACCCGACATGGTTTCGGCAACCTTTCTTCGCAGGTGGAGTCACTCTGCAGACAGCATAATATTGCCCCACAGGACATTGTGGCAATCCAGAAAATGCGTCGACACAGTAACTCTTACGCTCCTATTCTCCCGGAAGACGTGGCTTACGACTGTCGTGCCTTGGCTATCTTCGTGTCTGCTGTTGTGCAGGAGGCTATTCCCTCGTTCCTTGTTGGGAAGATTCCTGCACACGGACGTATCACAGAGAACATCCAAATTACGAATTATCGTTACATTCGTTGTATCGTAAGAGAGTGGAACGACAGTATTATTCAGGTGGCTGTGACCAATCAGGACAGCAGCGAAGAGCTCTTGATGGTTGACTATATGAACACACCAGAGTATGTTGACTTCAGCTACTTACGCTCATTGCTACGCGAAGGAATGCAGCTAAATCTTCTTGACTGTACTGTTAACAGAAAGAAGGTTGTACCCCGTCTTATAGTTGTGGAGCCTGACTATCTGATAGACATCTCTACCATTGCTAATTGTTTTGAAAGTTACGGACATCACCCGTTGCTTTTCACCGTCAACAGACTTACCCCTCGTCCCACAAACAAGCACATTGTTTTAGGTAACTTTGCTGGTTCTGCTCTCGATGATATCATCAATCATCCTGCAGGATACGACATCAAAGAAACCTTCCGTTCTAACTTCAAAGAGAAGGCTTTGGACTATGCGATCTGTCCCGACTTTGATGCAGCATCTTTCAAACAAGATGCAGAACGACAGGTGGAGAATATCAAGGGGATTGTTGACGAAATCTTCCAAACTTTCGACCGTGAGAAAGCTATTCTTGAGCCGTCTTTCGTTTGCGAGCGATTGGGCATACAGGGTCGTGTAGACTTGATGACAACCGACTTAAAACTACTTGTTGAGCAGAAGTCGGGCAAGAATACTTTTATTGAACGCAAATACAAAAATTTACATGGGTCACTCCATGTTGAGAAACACTACGTGCAGTTGCTGCTCTACTATGGTATCCTGCAATATAACTTTCAGCTTAGTCCGAAGAATGCACACATCCAACTGTTGTATTCTAAATACCCCCTACCCGACGGATTACTCGAAGTGGAGCCACTGCAAACCTTGATACGCGAGGCTATTCGCTTCCGTAATCAAGCCGTAGCTACAGAGTTCTGGGTGGCTGAAAATGGCTTTGATAGGATGTTGCCATTGCTCACACCGCAGACATTGAACATTGAGAAGCAAAACGACAACTTCTATAACAGATACCTCTTACCACAGCTCACAGAGACACTGGCGCCACTTCACCAACTCAACGGCCTTGAACGTGCTTATTTCACACGTATGATGACCTTTGTTATCAAGGAACAATTAGTATCGAAAGTGGGTGTACAGGAAGGTGTAGGAAACAGTAATGCTGACCTTTGGAACATGCCTCTTGCAGAAAAAAAAGAGACAGGAAACATCTATACAGGACTGACTATCATCGAGAAAAAGCGTAGCAGCTCGTTCAATGGCTATGATACAATTACACTCGCTGTACCCCAACAAGGCGAAGATTTCCTCCCTAATTTTCGCCGAGGAGACATGATTTATCTCTATACGTACAAGAAGAACGAGGCACCTGACGTGAGAAAGAGTATTCTTTTCAAAGGTTCTTTACAGGAGATACATAGCAACAGCATTGTTGTACACCTCAATGACGGACAGCAAAACCCTGACCTTATCAGCGGAGATTACTTCGCTATTGAGCATGCAGGTAGTGACATCGGTGGCACATCAGCTATCAGAAGTCTTTACACTTTCATCACTTCAAACGAAGAACGTCGTCAATTGCTCTTGGGACAGCGTGCGCCACGCTCTGACAAGTCGCTGACCCTATCTCGCAGTTACCATCCCGATTATGACGAAATCATCTTGAAAGCTAAGCAGGCACAGGATTATTTCCTTCTTATCGGTCCTCCCGGCACAGGAAAGACCTCGCAGGCTCTGCAATTCCTTGTGCGTGAACAGTTGGCAGGGAACATCTATTCACAACCATCTTCAGCCTATTCAGCAGAAGATTCTGAGCACAACAAACTTTCAGAAACCATCAACACCCAACACTCAACACCCAACACCCAACCATCCCTCCTCCTCCTTGCCTATACAAATCGTGCTGTTGACGAGATTTGTAATATGCTAACAGAGAATAAACTTGACTATATCCGCATCGGTAATGAGTTCAGTTGTGACCCGAAATATAGTAACCATTTGTTGAAGGAAGTGTTAGATGACAACGCAACTCTCAACAGCATAAAGTCTACCTTAGCAGATGCCCAAATTGTTGTAGCCACAACCTCTACTATGAACAGCAATGCTACGCTCTTTAATATCAAGCATTTCGACCTCGCAATCATTGATGAAGCAAGTCAGATATTAGAGCCTAATATTATTGGCTTACTTTCTACCCAGCATGCAGAAAGGCGTGCGATAAAACGGTTTATATTGATAGGCGACCATAAACAATTGCCTGCTGTGGTGCAACAACAGGACACTTTAGAAACGGAAGAAACCAATACTTTCCTCAAAAGCATCCACCTTTTATCATGTGCTAATTCTCTCTTTGAACGCCTTATCCTCACAGAGCGGGCAGCAGGGAGAACTGAGTTTGTTGGTACACTGCACAAACAAGGACGCATGCATCCGGATATTGCCGACTTTGCTAATCGTAAGTTTTACGCACGCGAACAACTCGAGTGTGTGCCATTAGCCCACCAGATGGAGCAGACCTTAGCTTATAACGAAGCAAGTGAAGACGAAACAGACGACCTTTTGAAGGCACATCGTATGATTTTCATCCCTTCAAAGCCGTGCCGACAACTGAATATTTCAGAGAAAGTAAACACGGAAGAGGCACGTATCATTACCGACCTGCTTAGACGTTTATACCGACAACTCGGCAATAACTTTGACCCTCAGAAGTCTGTTGGTGTCATCGTGCCTTACCGCAACCAGATTGCAATGATTAGAAAGGAGATTGAGAAACTCGGTATTCCCGAATTAGAAGAAATCAGTATTGATACCGTTGAACGTTATCAGGGTAGCCAGCGTGACATCATCCTCTACTCCTTCACCATTCAAAGTCGCTATCAACTCGACTTCCTCACCACCAATACCTTCTACGAAGATGGTCAACCCATCGATCGTAAACTGAATGTTGCCATCACAAGAGCCCGCAAACAGCTGATTCTTACTGGTAATGAGCCAACATTAAGACAAAATCAAATCTTCGCAGAACTCATTGATTATATCAAAGAAAAGGGTGGATATTATGCAGAAAAGGCATAGTCTGAACAAGAGGGAATCTACAAACAAGACACACGTTTTCATCTTCTCTCCCTTATCATCTCCTTAACGCGCAGTAGGAGAAAGCAAAAAATAAAAGGAGATTATGCCAGAAATATCAATGGTAGAACCTGATACTCTGGTACAATCTCCTTTTATGATTTCTTTTGAAAAAGCTGATTTGGGTTTAATACAAGCCCTGCCTATGTGCCCAATCAATCGCATCTTGATGCGTTGTCATCTTTACGTTCTTATAGTTTCCCTCTATTGTACGAGTTGCTGTACCTTCTTTCCAAATATATTTATAACGGAGTTCTATCTCATTTGCACCCGTCTTTAGAAGATAAACATAACTTCCTTTCTGGAAAAGATGATCATCATAGCTGTATAGACCACCAACTGCAGAACCACCAGCAACCCAATCACCGCCCTTTGTTAAGTCAACAATCTGTCCAGCCTGACTCTTAGGAATAAAGAAAGCAACCATTTTACCCGAGATACCCAATGGATAGTTAACACCGATTCTACCTCCAAAATCACTGTAAAGAACAGGACTTACCCCATTATTTACTTCATTATCATCATCACTACCACAAGCACTAAGGCTAAAACACATTACCAATGCAAAAACACTGGATACAAGGACATAAGTCCACTTATGAATACTTTTACGCATATAATTTATTTTTTTTATAGTTAATCTAATTGCAAAGATAGCGCAAATATTGCAAATAAACAAGAAATAAACTACTTTTAAACAGAACTCAACACACATAAATACAAGACTTTACAACTAAAAGTGATCATTATAGCCGATAAAACTTTAATCATACGTTCTCTATTAGAGCGTATTACCCTTAAGCAAGTAAGCGCCTACATCGAATAACCATTAATTACTTTTTGACAGTATGACTCTTTTTTAACAACAAGTTAATATCTCCCCCATCATATATTGCATGGCGATTAGCGCTCAACACCATTAGTGCTTACCAACAACACCACTCGTGCTGAGCATCAACACCACCGCAAAACACTACTAAAAAGCTTACATGAGATTGTTTATTAGACTGCATAAAAGGGTAAACACAAGTACAATTGACAAATAATAAAATTACAAAGAACAAGATATAAATTTTGCATCAAAACTAATCATAATTATGAATTATGGTTTACAAATTGAGAGTTAAAACTAATCATAATTATGAATTCATGGTTTATAAATTGAGAGTTAAAACTAATCATAATTATGAATTATGGTTTACAAATTGAGAGTTAAAACTAATCATAATTATGAATTTTGAATTATGAATTATGAATTAAAACCAATCATAATTATGAATTTTGAATTATGAATTATGAATTAAAACCAATCATAATTATGAATTTTGAATTATGAATTATGAATTAAAACCAATCATAATTATGAATTTTGAATTATGAATTATGAATTAACCACCCTCCTCCTGCCGTTATTCGGCTGATTTTCCGTAACTTTGCAGACAGATAAAAAGAAACAAAAGATGAAGATAGAAGAGCAAATTACCGTTGCTGCACTTGCAGCTGTCAAGGAGTTGTACGGAACAGAAGTTCCTGAAAAGATGATTCAGCTGCAGAAGACACGCAGCGACTTCGAGGGTAACCTCACACTCGTCACCTTCCCACTGCTGAAGACTTCACATAAGAAGCCTGAAGATACCGCACAGGATTTAGGTGAATACCTGAAGAAGAACTGCAAGGCTGTGGCTGACTTCAATGTTGTAAAGGGCTTCCTCAACCTCGTTATTGCGCAAGCAGCATGGACAGGTCTGTTGAATGATATCAATGCTGACGAGAAGTTCGGTGAGAAGCAAGTGACAGACGAGAGTCCATTGGTGATGATCGAATACTCTTCACCTAACACCAACAAGCCACTTCACCTCGGTCACGTTCGTAACAACCTGCTTGGTTGGTCATTGGCACAGATTATGGAAGCCAATGGTAACAAGGTTGTAAAGACGAATATCGTTAATGATCGTGGTATCCACATCTGTAAGTCAATGCTGGCTTGGCAGAAATGGGGCAATGGTATCACACCAGAGCAGGCAGGAAAGAAAGGTGACCACTTGATTGGTGACTTCTACGTACTCTTCGACAAGCACTACAAAGAGGAGTGCAAGCAACTGCAGGAGCAGTATGAGAAAGAGGGATTGACAGCCGATGAGGCAAAAGAAAAGGCTGAGCACGAAGCTCCACTGATTAAGGAAGCACACGACATGCTCGTGAAGTGGGAAGCTAACGACCCTGAGATTCGCGGCTTATGGGAAATGATGAACAACTGGGTATATGCTGGTTTTGATGAGACTTACAAAGCATTGGGCGTTGGTTTCGATAAAATTTACTACGAATCAAGCACTTATCTCGCTGGTAAGAAGAAGGTGGAAGAAGGTCTTGAGAAGGGACTCTTCATCCGTAAGGAAGACAACTCCGTATGGGCTGACCTCACCAACGAGGGTTTGGACCAGAAACTTCTACTGCGTAAGGATGGCACATCGGTTTATATGACACAGGATATTGGTACTGCAGAGATGCGTTTCAATGACTACCCTATCGACAAGATGATTTATGTTGTTGGTAACGAGCAGAACTATCACTTCCAAGTTCTTTCTATCCTCTTGGATCGTTTAGGCTTCAAGTGGGGTAAAGACCTTGTACACTTCTCATACGGTATGGTAGAATTGCCAAACGGTAAGATGAAGAGCCGTGAGGGAACAGTTGTCGATGCAGACGACCTTGTTGCATCAATGATTGAGAATGCGAAGAGTCTTAGCGAGGATAAGGTGAACAAGTTGGAAGGTATCACTGAGGAAGAGAAGAACGAGATTGCACGTATCGTGGGTATGGGTGCGTTGAAATATTTCATCCTTAAGGTCGATGCACGCAAGAATATGCTCTTCAACCCAGAGGAGTCTATCGACTTCAATGGTAACACGGGACCATTCATTCAGTACACTTACGCACGTATCCGCAGCATTCTCCGTAAGGCTGAGGCGCAGAATATCACCTTGCCTGCATCACTCAACGACGATGCTCCACTGAACGACAAGGAGATTGCACTCATCCAGAAACTCAACGACTTTGGTGCTGCTGTCGCTCAAGCTGGTATTGACTATAGCCCAAGCGGTATTGCTAACTACTGCTATGAGCTGACAAAGGAGTTCAACCAGTTCTATCATGACTACAGCATCCTCAACGCTGACACCGAAGCAGAGAAGATTACCCGCCTTGTGATTGCCAAGAATGTGGCTAAGGTCATCAAGAACGGTATGGCATTGCTCGGTATTGAAGTGCCTGAGAGGATGTAAAGCCCCACCCCGACCCTCCCCGAAAGGGGAGGGAGACAAATTGGGTAAGGTGGGATAAAAGTGAGATTTGATTAGGCTATGTACATTTATGAAACGGCTGATGAGATAGAGTATGAACTGCTAAAAGCAAATGCTATCAAGAACAGACAGCACGCTACACAAGCAGAAAATCTACTTTGGTTATACCTAAAAGGAAAACAAAGTGGTCACAAGTTTCGTAGACAACATATCATCAAACAATACATTGCCGACTTCATCAACCTTAAGTATAAACTTATTGTTGAAATTGATGGTAAGTATCATTTTAATGATGAACAGATTATTAAGGATGAGGAACGGACTCGTGACCTTGAGCAATGGGGTTATACTGTCATCCGATTCACAAATGAAGAAATCTTCAACCATCGGGAAGAAGTTATCAAGAAGATTAAAGAAACCATAATGGCAATAGACTCACATAACACGAATCAAGCTGGTGGTGCTCAGCCAAACACACAGACGAGTTCTCAAACAAACACTCAGTCAGCTATCCAACCACAGCAGACTGGGGCTTCCCCCCTTTCGGGGGGATTGAGGGGGGCTGGTGCTTGGGCTGTTGACGCTGCTTGTTCTGGCAATCCGGGACCAATGGAATATCAATGTGTTGACCTACAAACTGGTGCAAGAGTCTTCCATTTTGGTCCAGTTATGGGAACAAACAACATTGGTGAGTTTCTCGCTATTGTTCACGCTTTAGCACTGATGAAGAAGCAAGGTATCAAGGATAAGGTTATTTATAGCGACTCTTATAATGCTATCTTATGGGTGAACAAAAAGCGTTGTAAGACTACATTTGTCCGCAATGCAGAAACTGAAGAACTACATCAAATCATTGCTCGTGCTGAACATTGGCTCCAAACGCATAAAGTAACGACACCTATTATAAAGTGGGAAACGAAGCAGTGGGGTGAGATTCCTGCCGACTTCGGAAGGAAATGAAGCCCCACCCCGACCCTCCCCGAAGGGGGAGGGAGACAAATTCGCGTATGCTTTGATACAGAAAGTCGTTTCGAGAAAAACAATAGAATAAAAAAGCTCCAATAAGTTTTCACTTACTGGAGCTTTTTATTATTTCTCTTAAAACCTTCCTCAACAACCTTATAAAGCGGAATTACATTAGATAGTAGTGGAAAACTATCACAATAAAATTATCCTAACTGGCTTCCGTCAGGCACTCCCCTCCCTTCGGAGGGGTAGGGGGAGGCTTTACTATCCGTAGATAATATTACCGTTCTCGTCCTTATACTCATCGAGACCCTTCTCGTATGTAGCCATAGCGCGAAGACTCATACCTACATTTGAGAAACCACCATCGTGGTAAAGGTTCTGCATTGTCACCTTACGGGTGAGGTCAGAGAACATTACGATACAATAATCAGCACACTCATCAGCACTTGCGTTGCCCAATGGAGACATGCGGTCAGCAAAGTCGAAGAGCTTATCCATACCCTTCACACCAGAACCAGCAGTTGTCATTGTAGGTGACTGAGAAATAGTATTAATACGTACGTGCTTCTCACGACCATAAATATAACCGAAGCTACGACCGATACTCTCCAACAATGCCTTAGCATCAGCCATATCATTGTAACCGTAGAAGGTACGCTGAGCAGCTACATAAGAGAGTGCAAGGATTGAACCATATTCGTTGATAGCATCCAACTTCTTAGCACTCTGAATCATCTTGTGGAATGAAACAGCTGAGATATCGAGTGTACTATCAAGCATCTTATAGTCCAAGTCATCGTATGTACGGTGCTTACGCACGTTTGGTGACATACCGATAGAGTGCAGAACGAAGTCGATCTTACCACCCAAAACCTCCATTGAGCGCTTGAATACGTTCTCCAAGTCCTCAACGTTAGTTGCATCAGCTGGAATAACCTCGCAGTTTAACTTCTCTGACAGTGCATTTACTGTACCCATTCTTACTGCGATAGGAGTATTTGACAAAGTGATTGTTGCACCTTCCTCAACTGCTCTTTCAGCAACTTTCCATGCGATAGACATCTCGTTGAGGGCTCCAAAAATAATACCTCTTTTACCTTTTAATAAGTTGTAACTCATAATGTTCGTTATTCAAATTTGGTGTAAAGGTAAGCAAAAAAGGTTGATTTGCCAAGAAAATACACATAAATTACATCTAAATGCTATCCATAAGTGACAATTTGCACCTTTTCACATTCCCTCACAAGCCGAACTAAGCAAAACACATCACCCTCTTTTCAAACTATCTTAAGCCTATTTTCAACTTCTCAGAACTATCAATATTCAAAAGACTGTCCCCCTTCTTTCACCATCAGAATTATCCTTTCTCAAATTATTTTCATGAAAATAATTATTTTTTTTCATGAAAGAAAATATTTCTTTTCATGAAAATAAATTCTTCTTGTCGTGAAAATAATTCCGAAGTAATAATTATCTGTAGTTGCACTGCAATGCTTTCTTATTAATTCAAGGCGTAAAATCTATTTTATTTTATGCCCATAAGCCTATGCAGCGATGTAACCTTTCATCTCTATTTGTCCTACTTGTCCCTTCTAACAAGGCTACGAACCGCATATATAACGAACATTCCAGTAGAGCCAACCAGTGCCAAAGCCATATCCTTCTGTGCATCCCACATATCACCTTGCTGACCATTATAATAGTCAGCCTCCTCTGCTGTCATGACAATCGTCAGTAACCATTCAAATAGCTCATAAATTAAGCTACCCGTTTGAATCATCATCCATGCCATGACAACAGCAACAAACGACTGTTGTTTTACCCATTTCCTACAAAGATAGACGAAGTAAGGGAACATCAATGCCCCAAAAGAGAAGTGTACTAACCGATCATAATGATTGCGTGGGTCATGGAAAAAACTCGTATCAACCAAACCTAATGATACTGCCCATTCTTTATAGGGTACATAAGAATAAATGTAACGTGCGCCGATAACATGAAGAAGTGTGAAAGCAACGATACCAATAAATGCCGACATTGGTAGCTTCTTTCTAAACACATCTATTATCAGCGGTATCAGCAATAGCACGGTGCCGATATGCTGCAATGTCTGCTCATTCGGATAGATTGGATGAATACAAGTAATGACCGTCACAATCACTACCAACAAAACAAGCGTCAGTTTTATTCTATCTATCATTTTATTATTATACTTTATACATTAACAGAGGGACAAAGATAATTCTTTTTTATAAACCATACTCAAGCCTTGCACAATTCTGTCTCTATTATTAAAAAATTAGCATTTCTATTGCTTTTTTATATAACCTTAATTCCGCAGAACAAAATCTTATAAGAAACCCAAATGCCTATGCGCTTAACGGAAGAACCCCCAAAAAGTCGAAATGACATGGTTTACCAGAATTCATATGTATGTATCTATTTATCTAACATACTAATAATCAACAATAATTTATACGCCATATCCCTGAATCGTTACATCTTTCTTCTATTGCCCTATGGAGCTTGATAAAATTCTCACATAGGATTCAATAAACGTTATATTCTTTCTTCACATCCTGCAGTAATTCCTCTTGTTTTCTTTCCTTCTTGCTCACAATAATCTTCATTGCAAAAGGTTGAGGCAATAAAAGAAATTCTGTTCCTTCACTCATCTTATTTTTCTGACAAGGTTGTGCCTCATAAATTGAGGTAACATTATAAACTTCAACGCCTTTTTTCTTCTTTCCGTCAAACTCTTCCTGAATATAATTAGAATAACGACAACTACTTAGGTAAAAGAAGTTATCCAATGAGCGATACTCTGCCTCAACATCAATCTGCCAATCCTTATATTGATGTCCGTATATAGCATTGATTGTTGAGCGCACAAGTGCATTAGTACGGTGCTGTACATTATAAGCCAACCCCGTAGAACGTTTTGCTCTGAGGATGACATTTTGTAGGGTATCTATACATAAATAGCCCGAATCTTTCCAATCTTTTTTCGACTTGAATAGGAGTCTTACCACATTGACACCCAAACTTTCAGACTCATTATCCACATAGAACCGATGTTCTTTCACAAATTTCTCATCCATATCAGAAACAAAGTCATGATAAAGCGTGTTTTTAAGGTTACTATAGTCACAACCAGCTGACTTATCCTTAAAGGTGATAACATTCTCCAAAGGAGAGATTTCAAAGAGTTCCTTCTTTCTTATCAGTCCCTTACTCAAAAAGCGATATAACACCGTATCGCCCACATTCTGTGTCTGATACTCATATCTTAGAACTCCATTACTTCCATACTTCTTTGCTTTCGTCTTTACAAATTCCATCAACATGGGTTTAATCCATGCTGGCTCGCCCGCAGGACTCACGACAACTTCCGAAAGCAACTGCATACTTTGCTCCATAAACAGTGTATCAGACAATACTTTCACGCTTTCTTTCTGATAGTTTATATGCGAGATCATCAGATTATCAAAAGCAAAATCCACAACGACTCTCCCCTGTTGGTCGCTAAACGTACTCCTCACTTTCCCCATGTAGGTGGTATATACACTTGCTCTGCTCACTGGGATATTATTTGCTTTATCCCAAATAACGAACGCCTTCTGCGCAAATGAAGTCACAGAAAGACATAAAAAGACAATGCTAACGATAGTACGTTTATTCATTTACTATATTAACTTTATTTATTTGCAAAAATCTTTTATCTTCAAGGAACTGCAAGTATCAAAACTTCAAAAGGGTTAGAACTCACCACGCAAAGGTATGAAAAAATAAAAGTACACACAATATTATCTTCTTATATTAGATAAATTATGTACTTATAAACATATTGTATCATAACTATATACGCCCTTTTTTACCATGACATATACACGCTCATGAAATTATTTTCATGAAAAAAAATATTTATCTTCATGAAAAGAAATATTTATTTTCACGACAAAAAATATTTATTTACGTGAAAATAATGCCGAGATAAGCAAATGTAACAAGATAGAATAAGCTATAAAAGAGCTTTCTGATAGAACTTTTCCATTGGAATTAAGGGTTTTATAAATAGTAAAAAGAAGTTGCTATCCATCAACCCCTACATCAGTTTTACACTATACGCTTAACTTTAAATCGGTTATTAGAGATTTACTTCCGCAAAAAATAAAAGTACTATTTCGTTAAACGACAACCTCTCTTCTAACTCTCATAGAATAGCTCCTAACAAACATAAACACAGTTAAGCGGTTTTTGTGCAACTTTTTTTGTTTATGTTGCAAAAAATCTGTACTTTTGCCCTCAACCAAAACAATTGAATATTTAAATAACACATTATTATATTTATGAGTTTGAAAATTGTAGTACTTGCTAAGCAGGTACCTGACACAAGAAATGTGGGCAAAGATGCCATGACAGCCGAAGGAACGGTAAACCGTGCCGCACTGCCTGCCATCTTCAACCCAGAAGACCTAAACGCTTTAGAGCAGGCTCTGAGACTGAAGGATCAGAACCCGGGCTCTACTGTAGGAATCTTAACCATGGGACCTCCACGTGCCGGAGAGATTATCCGACAAGGACTCTATCGTGGTGCTGATACCGGCTGGCTACTTACTGACCGTAAGTTTGCTGGCGCTGACACACTCGCTACTTCTTATGCTTTAGCGATGGCTGTACAGAAAATCGGTGATGTTGACATTATCATCGGTGGACGTCAGGCTATCGATGGTGATACCGCGCAGGTTGGACCACAGGTTGCACAGAAGTTAGGACTCAACCAGGTTACTTACGCAGAGGAAATCCTGAAGATTGAGGATGGCAAGGCTACTATCCGCCGTCATATCGATGGTGGTGTAGAGACGGTTGTTGCTCCATTGCCAGTTCTTGTCACAGTAAACGGTACTGCTGCTCCTGCACGTCCTTGCAATGCCAAACTCGTGATGAAGTACAAGTATGCTACTTGTCCTATGGAGCGCAAAGGCGATGAACCTTGGACACAACTCTACGAGGAGCGTCCTTACCTCACACTGAACCAGTGGTCAGTTGCCGATGTCAATGGCGACGAGGCACAATGTGGTTTGAGTGGTTCACCTACAAAGGTTAAGACTGTACAGAATATTGTCTTCCAAGCTAAGGAGAGCAAGACACTCACCGGTTCAGACGAGGATGTAGAGGGACTCATCCAAGAACTATTAGGAGAGAAGATTATTGGTTAAAAAAACGACTGAGCAACTAACCAACCGACTAACAAGTCAACCGACTGACCCCTCCCCCTTACCCCTCCCCCAGAGGGAGGGGCGTAGAATGTTCTGATGCTTTATACATTAACTACGGACAAATTATATCGGGGAAAGCAGCTTTTGTTATTTTTAACAAAATCGCTGCACAACAGCAAGTGACACATTTCACTCCCCTCCCTTTGGGGGAGGGGTAAGGGGGAGGGGCCAGTTGGGACCAGTTGGGACCAGTTAGTTGGATTAGTATGTGGTCGAAGATTTGATTTATGAACAACGTATTTGTATATTGCGAAATAGAGGAAACCACCGTACAGGAGGTTTCACAGGAGCTGCTGACCAAGGGTCGCAAGCTCGCAAATGAGTTAGGTGTGGAACTCCATGCCATCGCTGCTGGTAGTGGTATTAAGGGAAAGGTAGAAGACCAAATCCTGCCATACGGCGTAGACAAACTCTTTGTCTTTGATGGTGAGGGACTCTTCCCTTACACATCAGCACCACACACAGACATTCTTGTAAACCTCTTCACTGAAGAGAAACCACAGATCTGTTTGATGGGTGCTACAGTTATCGGTCGTGACCTCGGTCCACGTGTGTCATCTTCATTGACCAGTGGTCTTACTGCCGATTGTACTCAGCTTGAGATTGGTGACTACGAAGATAAGAAAGCAGGTAAACGTTATGAGAACCTGCTCTATCAGATTCGTCCTGCCTTCGGTGGTAACATCGTAGCAACCATCGTCAACCCTGACCACCGTCCACAGATGGCTACTGTACGCTCTGGCGTTATGCAGAAAGCTATTTATGAAGGTGAAGCTAAGAAAGAGGTTGTCTACCCAGACGTTACAAAGTATGTACCAGAGGTTGATTATGTGGTTAAGGTTATCGACCGTCATGTTGAGCCAGCACAGAACAACCTAAAGGAAGCATCTATCGTTATCGGTGGTGGCTATGGTGTAGGATCTAAAGAAGGCTTCGACTTACTCTTTAAGTTGGCTAAAGAACTTCATGGAGAGGTTGGTGCCAGCCGTGCTGCCGTTGATGCAGGTTGGGTAGACCACGATCGTCAGATTGGTCAGACTGGTGTCACCGTTCATCCAAAGGTTTACATTGCTTGTGGTATCTCTGGTCAGATTCAGCACATCGCTGGTATGCAGGACAGTGGTATCATCATCTCTATCAACAACGACCCCGATGCTCCTATCAATACCATTGCCGACTATGTCATCAATGGCTCTGTTGAGGAGGTTGTTCCGAAGTTGATAAAGTATTATAAGCAGAATAGTAAGTAAAGCCAGCTGACTGAACAACTAACTGGCCCCCCCCTTGCCCCTCCCCCGAAGGGAGGGGAGTAAAATGCGAAAAGGGAATAAGAGGACTACTGTCGCTAAATACTTATTATCACAAGAGGCATAGCGTGTATAATCATTGACTAACTACCAACCTATGACTAAAGTTAATAGAAAGAAATGCACTTACAAGACGGCTTCACCTGACAGATACCATATCCTAAAGGAATTTGCCAAGGAGAATCGGAAAGAGATGACATTAGCAGAAGAGATTCTTTGGAATGAACTGAAAGGGATGAGAGGTGACTGCCATTTCAGAAGACAACATCCAATAGGTGACTTCATTGTAGACTTTGCCTGTCTTTCACAAAACTTAGTCATAGAAGTAGATGGGGTCTACCATAAGCAACCGCTACAAGAGGTAGATGATGAAACAAGAACAGAATATCTCAACGAAATGGGCTTTAATGTGCTTAGATTCACCAACGAAGAGATATACACGGACATTGACAATGTGATAGAACAAATAACCGAATTTATAAACAACGAATAAAAAGAGTCCCCTAACCATAGGAAATAGTACATTCTACTCCCCTCCCTTCGGGGGAGGGGCAAGGGGGAGGGGCCGCTTTTACATTTTTTATCATGGCAAATTATTATACTGACCACCCAGAAATAGCGTTTCACTTGGAGCATCCATTGATGAAACGCATCGTAGAACTGAAAGAGCGTAACTACGCTGATGCTGCGACACACGCTGATGCACCGGTAAACTATGAGGATGCTATCGAAAACTACAAGCGCATCTTGGATATCACTGGTGACATTACAGCAAACATTATTGCACCTAACTCGGAGTCTGTTGACCTTGAAGGTCCACACCTCATCGACAACCGTATGCACTATGCCAGCAAGACCTTGGAGAATATTCAAGCTACACGTCAGGCTGGATTGTGGGGTGTTTCTATGCCTCGTCGCTATGGCGGACTGAACCTACCAAACGTTGTCTTCTCTATGATGTCTGAGCTTATCGCTGCAGCCGATGCTGGTTTCCAGAATATCTGGTCACTGCAATCTTGTATCGACACCCTCTATGAGTTTGGTGACGAGGAGCAGTGTCAGAAATATATCCCACGTATCTGTGCTGGTGAGACAATGTCAATGGACCTCACCGAGCCTGATGCTGGTTCTGACCTTCAGCGTGTAATGCTCAAGGCTACCTTCGACGAAAAGGAGAACTGCTGGCGATTGAATGGTGTGAAGCGTTTCATCACCAATGGCGACTCTGACATCCACCTCGTCCTTGCACGTTCAGAAGAAGGCACACGCGATGGTCGTGGACTTTCAATGTTCATCTATGACAAGCGTAACGGCGGTGTTGACGTACGCCATATTGAGCATAAACTTGGTATCCACGGCTCTCCTACCTGCGAACTTGTTTACAAGAATGCAAAGGCAGAGCTCTGTGGTAGCAGCCGAATGGGTCTTATCAAGTACGTAATGGCATTGATGAATGGTGCTCGCCTCGGTATCGCAGCACAGTCTGTAGGTCTTGAGCAAGAGGCTTATAACGAGGGATTGGCTTACGCTAAGGACCGTGCACAGTTCGGAAAGAAGATTGTCAACTTCCCTGCTGTCTACGATATGCTCTCTCGTATGAAGGCAAAACTCGACGCAGGTCGTTCCCTCTTGTACCAGACTGCTCGCTATGTTGATATCTACAAAGCATTGGAAGATATTGCACGCGACGAGAAACTCACTGCTGAAGAACGTCAGGAGATGAAGAAGTACACTCGCCTTGCTGATGCCTTCACACCATTGGCAAAGGGTATCAACTCTGAGTATGCTAACCAGACAGCCTACGACTCTATCTCTATCCACGGTGGTTCGGGCTTCATTATGGAATACAAGTGTCAGCGTTTGTATCGTGATGCACGTATCTTCTCTATCTACGAGGGTACAACACAGCTGCAGGTTGTTGCTGCCGTGCGCTACATCACTAACGGCACTTACCTTTCTATCATGAAAGAAATGCTCGAAGCTGAACTTGCTTGCGACTGCATGAAGGGTCTGCGTGAGCGTGTAGCTAAACTCGTCCAGCTCTATGAAGAAGCTGTTGAGAAGGTAAACGCAAGCGACAATCAGGATGTTCACGACTTCCTCGCACGTCGTCTTTACAATATGACTGCCGACATCATCGGTTCTCTCCTCCTCATCGAAGATGCTGCTAAGGCACCAGACCTCTTCAAGAAATCTGCTCATGTCTTCGTTCGCATGGCTGAGGAAGAGGTTATCGGTCACACAGCTTATATCAAGGCTTTCAACGCTGAAGACCTTGAGCAGTTTAAGGCTGTGGAAGAAGAGACCGCAGAAGCGTAATCCGTTATTAGGATTAACATCATACAAAAGCAACCGAGCGTAATGCTTGGTTGCTTTTTTCGTTGTAAAACAGCCTCTAACAAAGCAGATTAAGAGCAATTATCGACTAATCTTAAAGCTAATAGCCTTAAAACTCTGCAAAGGTAGCACAATAAATAAGGAGAAACAATGCTGAAATAATTATAAATATTAGTAGTTATCTGCCTATTTATAACTATCTTTGTCACTGTTATTAAAAGGAGAAAACAAGATGAAGAAATATTTTAGGGCAAGTATGTTGCTGATGGGCTTATTGTTTATCCAGTCAACAACAGCATCCGCACAATGCCCCATCAAGGAGCAGATAATGAATGGAGACGATAACGGAGAAGGTCTGGAAAAAGCTAAACGAGAACGAGATAAGACTCCTATCAGCCACACGCTGATTATCTTCTTTGACAAGAGGACTGGCAGCAAACCACTATTAAAAGCTATCAAGAAGCAGGGCTGCACCCTACTCTATAAATACAAGGAGTTTAGCGGAGTAGCTGTTAAAGTTGATGAGAAGCACGATATTGACAAAGCCATTGCCGACTTCAAGAAAGTAAAAGGCGTAACAAGCGTGAACAAAGACGGAATCATGCAGACACAATAGGACTGGCTTAATTCATAATTCATAATTCATAATTATGATTACCATTGTCTGCTGTATTTATTACTGTGGATGAAGATAGGAATCCAAAGTTCATAATTATGAATACCGTTGTCTGATGTATTTATTACTGTGGATGAAGATAGGAATTCAAAGTTCATAATTATGAATACCGTTGTCTGATATATTTATTACTGTGGATGAAGATAGGAATTCAAAGTCCATAATTATGATTACCATCGTCTGCTGTATTTATTACTGTGGATGAAGATAGGGTAATTCTAAGAGAAAACAGAAAGCATTATGACATAGCATTTAGCTGCTCTATCAGAAAGAAATAGTTGTGAAGATAATAAATTTATCGTATATTTGCAGCAGGATTGTCCAATACTTCTATAATGAGATTTTTATAATGCTAAACAAAGTTACTATAGATGGATACAAGTCTATCCAACACGTAGACTTGGAATTGAGACCGATTAATATATTGATTGGTTCAAATGGTGTTGGCAAAACTAACTTCATTTCTTTCTTCAGACTGATAAACATCATCTATGAGCAACGATTGCACAACTATACGATGCAGAACAGTGCAGAAAGACTATTCCACTATGGCCGAAAGCAAACAAAAGAACTGAAAGGCTATCTGGAGTTTGGCGACAATGCTTATGGCGTCATTCTTCAGGCACGGGACAACGGAAGTCTGTTCATTGCCGAAGAAAGCAGCTACTACCAATCAAGCTGTTACAGTATGTCTAATATAGATGAAAGCTATATTAAAGATTCAACGATCTATAGAGACAAGTGGCTGAGAGAATACCTTCAAAGTTATAAAATTTTCCACTTCCATGACACAAGTAAAGGTGCACCGTTGAGAAGTAGTGCAAATATCAACGACAACCGTTTTCTCAAGACAGACGGGAGTAACCTCCCTGCCTTTCTCTATATGCTGCAAGAGAAATATCCCAAGACACTGAAAAGGATAGAACTGACGATTCGTTCTGTTATGCCTTACTTTGGAAACTTCTCTTTGTCACCATCTCTACTTGATGAAAGCCAAATCAACCTACAGTGGAATGATATGGAGAATAACGAGAAATATTTCGATGCTAATGATTTATCTGATGGTAGTATACGATTCATCGCTCTTGCTACACTCTTGCAACAACCTGTCTTGCCCAAAGTTATTATCATTGACGAACCAGAACTGGGTCTACACCCAACAGCTATCGTCAAGCTGGCTGGTATGATAAAATCTGTTGCCTCCAGAGATTGTCAGGTTATCATATCCACACAGTCTGTAAACCTTATCAACAACTTTGATGCTGACGATATTATCACTGTAGACCGCAAGGATAAGCAATCTACTTTCAAGAGACTGAACAGCGATACATTAAAAAGCTGGTTAGACGATTATTCTTTAGGAGAATTATGGACTAAAAGTGTGATTAACGGACAACCAACATTACTATGAAAAGACTGGTGATAATAGTAGAAGGCGAAACGGAAGAAAGTTTCGTCAACAATATACTTTGCCCTTATTTCTGTTCAAAAGGGCTATATAATACCATACAATGCTTCAAGACAAAACACTCTCATGGGGGGATTTCCAAATACTCTTACATCAAAAAGGACATTCTCAATACAATATACGAAAAAGATGTAGTCGTATCAATGATGATAGATTTCTATCGCCTACCTTCAGACTTTCCTGGCTTCAATGACTTGAAAGCGACGCAAACACACAAGGAACAAGCAAGTCTACTCGAAACAGAAATAAAGAAAGACTTAGAAGACACTCAAAAACATCAATTCGACAATTTCATCCCCTATATCCAACTTCATGAATTTGAGGCTTTGGTGTTTGCTTCCATCAAAGGTATAGACATCCTATTTGAAAGGGAAGAGATGGATTATAAAGGATTAATGAATGTCATCGAAGAGCATCCTAACCCCGAAGAGATTAATAACCATCCTGCCACGGCTCCTTCCATGCGATTGAAAAAACTTATCCCCGGCTACAATAAAGTGTTACATGGAATAGAAATCATCAAGACCATGGGAATGCCTGAACTACTCGAGAAATGTCCCAGATTCAAAACATGGGTAGAAAGCATGGAAGAAGCCCTTAAATAAAAGGATAACACTTCCATACTTTTCACACTATCCTCCTACCGACTCATTGTCAACACAACCTCTTTTCCTTTCTTCAGATTTACAGTTCCGCTATAAACCATATTGTCTTTGCTGATTTGTTTGTCAGCGGTAGTATGATATACTTCCAGTTGATAATTACCTGAAACGATATTCTGCATTTTGAAGTCGACATCATAGCGACAGAGGCAGTTTGTCAGCATATCCTTGTCAGGATACAGAATGAGGATAATCTTCCCCTCACTGCTGCCTACTCCTACATGGAACAGGTCTATAGCACAGTTATCCATGAAGTCTTCAAAACGTCCATTAACGATGTTATCTGCACCGAAGCTGAGGCGCAACACAGACTTCTGTCCTACAAAACTATTATAGTACTCAGGACGAGAATCCAACAAAGAAGCAGATGCCTTACAGCCTGATGACTTTACATCACTTACTCCAATACTCCCGACAACAGCGTTTTCCGTTGAGCAGGCTGTCAATGACATGAACAGGCAGAAAACTGCCAGACGGTTGATTACTTTCCAATATTTCATATTGTTTCCATTTAAAGGTTAGTAAATCGAAAAGAAATGTATATTGCAAATATAATCCTTTTTTTGTAAAACTTCAAATTTTCTACGCTTTAAAGAATAATTCTCATTAGTTTATGGCAAAAAAGTTTTTCGATGTGCTATATATTCATTTTCTTTAGTTATTTGTTTCTCCATCGTTCTGTAGTGTTACAATAATTTGGATGTGCCTTTCTCCTTCCAAACAGCTCTCGGTTTTGATGTCTTCAATATTCATGATATCTATTATGGAATTAAGAATTTCCAAGATAATGTAATGGGCGACTACTTCTTGGAACCAGGTGACTATCTGAAATAGTCTTCTGTAAGTCTTGATTACCAAGTTCCCTAAATAAAGACGTATTGTTTACTATTGGTAATATAAGTCTTTTTTAGCAGTAGGTTGTTTCTACTTTGACAATATATTATGCACTGTTTGATGCTTAGCAGCATTGGTACTTACCAAGAACACGACGTGTGTTGGGTATGCGCACCACATGTGTTGGGCATGTACACATAGAATGAAGATGGGAAGTAGGGATTATCATTAAATGACATGTAGAAAGGACTAAATGACCATATGATTAGGTATAATGGGTGATGGGTGTTGAGTATTAGGTGATAATGTTTACCTCTCTGTACTCTACTTTTCTCTGTATGTCCTATTATATCGGGAGACTTACTTTCATCACTCCATATTTCGGGAGAACCAGAAAAGTATCTATGTCAATTAGTCGATTTCATTTTACAGAGTAATTCATAAACTAAACTTCCTGTCATTTCTGTCACTCATGGTAGATACTTAAATTGTTATATTACAACAAGATACATGAAATGTTAAAAATGACAGCAACTTAATACAAAACTATTCTTTGATTTTATGTGACAATATCTTTCTTATTTGGGAATGCTTATCATTCCATAGTATGGAAGGGCTTTTTTATAATTAGCTTTTGTATACCATTCCACTTTTTTTCTACTGAGTCGTTTTCTTGTATTCCTTTTGTTTTTACTGTATAAAACAAAGTAGCCGCATTACCATCGTTAGGTAATGCGGCTGAAGCATTAGATTCAATAAAATAATTCAGAGAGTATATTAGAGTTTGACGCTGAGTCCTACATACCATGTTGCACCATAAACAGGGGCATACATGAAGGCAGCATCGTCTGTGTGCTTCTCGTCCTGAATATAGCTAAAGATGTTCTTAGCACCTGCATAGACAGTACACATACCGAAACGCTTTGCTGCACGGCAGTTGAAGAGCATGAAGGTGTTTGTCTTCTTAATCTTTGATGTTGCACCATTGTCCTCAGAGTTATAGTCAATGTACATTCTTCCCTGCAATGAACTTGTGAGAGAGAAGCTCCAAGTGCCGGGAGTATAATCGAGGTCGATGTCGCCAGTCATTGCTGGGAAACGTGAGATGTTACGGCTTTCCTTTGCATATTGTAGACGCTGTGGGAATTCCTTTACTGTCTCGTCGTTAGGGTCTGACCAGTCTGCACGCTCGTGCTTGAACTTACCTTGATTGAATGTCCAATTAACGCCAGCTGTGAAGTTGCGGAAGAGGTTTGCCTTTGCACCTAATTCTACACCTTGTACGTATGCATCGTCAACATTCTCCCACTGATAAGAATAACCGAACTTCTTAACCTCGTCATCTGCTGGAGAGAACTGAATCTTATCTTTCAAGTTAGTGCGGAAGATATTAATGCTGAACTGATACTTCTTTGCATAATAGTCAGCTGAGAGGTTGTAGCTGATAGCACGCTCACCCTTGAGGTTAGATGATTTCCAAACACGTGGAGAACCACTACAGAGGTGGAGGTCCTCAGAAAATCCGTAAGGTGCACGGAAACCACTACCTACATTGGCACGAAGTACGAGAGAAGGAGTCAGTTCGTATTTGATAGCAATACGTGGATTGACTGTTGTCTTGCTGAACTTTGTTGTTGGGAAGGCACTGTCTGAGACCTTTACGCTGGTAGTATATTCTTCGCCAGAGCTATGAGAATCAATACGGATGCCCGGTACAACGGTCAATTTTGGAGTTACGTTCCACTCATCCTGTACGAAGAATCCAATCTCGTTGGCATGTTTCTTACCGATTGAAGTATAAGGAACGCCATAGTAAGGACTTGTCTTTTCGTCCTCAGCAGAGATAACGTAGAGTCCAGTCTCACGCAAACGAGTGAAGTAACCCTGTACACCACCAAGCAGTGTGTGGTTGTTAAGGATAGAAGTAAAGGTGAGTGATGGTGTCACCGTATTCTCCTTTGCAATGTATGGACGCATCATAGAAACGTCAGGTTCTGCACCGTCCTCATCTGGATGTGCTGGATCCTTATGAGAATCCATGTAGTCATGGAGGAAGGTGTCGTTTGTTGCCTGTCGCTTATGATATACGTAAGCTGTTGTAAGATTCAATTCTGAATGCTTGCCGATAGGTAAGGTGTAAGCGAGGTCGGCAGAAAGACGGTTGGTACGAATGTCCTCTGTACCGTCTGTGTATGGGTTCAGATATTGATCATTTGTCATAACACCACCGAAACGGTGCTCATCAATCGCTTTACCACGCAAAACGAGTTTGTCGTTCTTCGCAAAAGGCTGGTAGAAGTAAAGACTGAATCCAAGGTTGTTCACCGTCTCATCTACACGGTCAGAGATACCATCCTTGTTCTTTACTTCTTTACGTGTAAGTCCATTCTGTGTGCGGTCGATAGCATCCATCTGTGTACGCTGTGCGAATACACTCAGACCGATGTTGTTATAACGCATAGAACCAGAGCCCTTATAGCTCTTGAAGCCAAAGTTACCAAACTGGATATCTCCACTAACAGATGGTTCAAAGGTTGGTTCCTTTGAGATGATGTTGATTGCACCAGCAACGGCACTACTTCCATAGAGGGCAGAGCCTGCACCCTTTACCACTTCGAGGCGGTCGATATCATTGGTTCCAATCTGCTGCAAGCCGTATACACCAGCAAGACCAGAGTAGATTGGCTCACCATCAATGAGTACCTGGGTGTGTTCTGCACCCAAGCCTTGCATACGTACTTCAGAGAAGTTACAGAACTGACATTGCTGTTCTACGCGGATACCTGGAACACCTTCAAGTGCTTCATATAAGTTTTGAGCGTTCTTCTTAGTAATAGCCTGTGATGTCAGAACCTCTGTACGGATAGGCACGTCCTTTACAAAGTGGCTGGTACGAGTACCAGTTACAACAACCTGACTTAACTCTAATGGGTCTTTTTCCAGTTCAAAGTAAGCTCCAGAACCCTTGTTAGCTTCCATGTTGACTTCGATTTCCTGCTGCTGATAACCAACAAGTGTAGCAATGATAATCTGCTTTCCAACAGGGAGGTTGCTTAGTTTGAAGTGTCCAGTGGCATCGCACTGTGTTTTAAGGTTGGTACCTTTTACTTGGATTACGGCATGAGCAAGGTGTTGTCCACCTTCTTTTGCCTTTACATCACCGAAGAGCATAGCGTCGGTGTTCTGTGCCATGGTTGCAATAGAACATAACATGGCAGTCAAGATTAGTAAATATTTTTTCATTGTGTTATTATATGGTTTGTAAATAACCATGCAAAGGTATTTTGTTTTTATGAATCTAACAATACCTATTAGTGGGTATTTTTAAGTTGTAGTTGTTTTTTTTAACCTAATTTTCTAATTGGTTTAATATAAGTCAGAACTTTAGTTTTTCTTGTCAATTTAGGAATAACTCTTGCAGGTTTCAATATTTTCGTTTTACTTTGTATGCAAAATAATAATCATAAGCTGTTGAAGACAATTCTCACAATAACAGGTTCAGATAGCACAGGTGGCTCTGGTGTGCAGGCTGATATCAGAACGATAGCAGCTTTGGGAGGTTATGCTGTGTCGGCTGTTACATCTGTCACAGTGCAGAATACGTTGGGTATCCAAGCTTTCTATGATCTTCCTGCGGAGATTGTAAGGGGACAGATTGAGGCTATTATCAACGATATGCAGCCCGATACGGTGAAGGTGGGAATGATCAGAACCACAGAGACCTTGGCTGTTGTGGTGGATGTACTGCTGAAGTATCGTCCTCACCATATTATATATGACCCAATTGTGACAGCAAGTAATGGTGACAGATTGATGACGGATGACGTGATTACGCAGATACGTTGTCGGTTGTTACCACTATGTTCGCTTGTTATTTTGCGGAAAGGAGAGCCTGAAAAAATCTTTGATTGTTCTTCGTTGAAAAGTGAGGGGAGTCGGACTGTACGCTCGTTTGTGTTAGACGACCCTTTGCAGCATGGTCTTGCCAATAGCTTTTCATCTGCACTTGCGGTTTATTTGAGTCAAGACGAACCAATGGAAACCGCATTGCAACATGCTCGGGAATATGTAAGAACCCTTATAACGAGAAAGAGTGATATTAGTGGGCGGAGTAGTCAATTGTACTATGAATTTCTGGAAGCAGTGCAGCAGCATTATCGCACTAATCGCGATGTCGCATTTTATGCTGACTGTTTGAATGTCTCTCCACGTTATCTGTCGCAGGTGGCGCATCGAATCTCGGGTAAATCGCCTAAGTGTATCATTGATCATACGCTTGCGGAAGCACTTGCTTGTCAGCTGCGAACAACACAGAAAACAATCCAAGAAATAGCTTTTGAGCATGGCTTTGCCTCTCAAGCTCAATTCTCAAAGTTCTTTAGAAAACAGATTGGGCAGACTCCAAGTGAGTGGAGACGTCCTAAGAAAGATCTCCCCCTAACCCCTCCAAAGGAGGGGAGTGCCTAAAAGGAATTATTAAGGTTAACTTGATTTCAGATAATAATCAGCTTTTACTTTCTATCTTTTAAGGCGATTCATCTATTGATAATAACATATCCTTCTTTATGCTCTATCACTTAGTGACATTGTATTGGAAGGAGTTCTAATAAATTAAGTAAAATGACAAATAGACAAGAACTAAACCGCAACCTCGCTCAGATGTTGAAGGGCGGTGTAATCATGGACGTAACAACACCAGAGCAGGCTCGTATCGCTGAGGCTGCAGGTGCTTGTGCAGTAATGGCATTGGAGCGTATCCCAGCTGATATTCGTGCAGCTGGTGGTGTTTCACGTATGAGTGACCCTAAGATGATCAAGGGTATTCAGGAGGCTGTGACCATCCCTGTGATGGCAAAGTGCCGTATTGGTCATATCGCTGAGGCGCAGATTCTGCAGGCAATAGAGATTGATTACATCGATGAGAGCGAGGTTCTTTCTCCAGCTGATAATATCTATCATATTGATAAGACACAGTTTGAAGTACCATTCGTATGCGGTGCACGCAACTTGAGCGAGGCTTTACGTCGTATCGCTGAGGGTGCAACAATGATTCGTACAAAGGGTGAGCCGGGTACGGGTGATGTTGTACAGGCTGTTAGCCACATGCGTTTGATGCAGAGTCAGATTCGCGAACTCGTTAGCAAGCGTGAGGACGAACTCTTCGAGGCGGCTAAGCAGTTGCAGGCTCCATACGAACTCGTGAAGTATGTACATGAGAATGGTAAACTTCCTGTAGTAAATTTTGCTGCTGGTGGTGTGGCTACTCCTGCCGATGCTGCGTTAATGATGCAACTCGGTGCTGAGGGTGTCTTCGTTGGTTCTGGTATCTTCAAGAGTGGTGATCCTGCTAAGCGTGCTGCAGCTATCGTTAAGGCGGTTACAAACTATAATAATCCTAAGGAGTTGGCAGCGTTATCAGAAGACTTGGGTGAGGCTATGGTTGGTATCAACGAGCACGAGATTGAGGTGCTCATGGCTGAGCGCGGACAATGAAAATTGCCATTCTTGCCCTGCAGGGAGCGTTCTTAGAGCATGAGATGATGCTCAATAAGTTGGGTGTTGATTGCTTTGAGGTGCGCCAATTGGAGGATTGGCAGCAGGAGAAAGATGGATTGATTATTCCGGGTGGTGAGAGTACTACACAAGGAAAACTCCTTCGTGAACTTGGACTGCTTGAACCCATTCGTGAAGCCATCGAAACTGGGTTGCCAGTCTTTGGTACTTGTGCTGGCTTGATACTCCTTGCTCGAGAAGTAGAGGGCAATAGTCCGTCTGCGCCTGTTCCTCCCCGATTGGGCACGATGAATATGACAGCAGCTCGTAACGCCTACGGTCGTCAGTTGGGTAGTTTCCATACGGAGGCTCCTTTTAAGGGGATTGAAGGAGATATTCCAATGACTTTCATCCGTGCACCTTACATAAAGGAAGCGGCTGGAGAGGTAGAAATACTCTCAGAAGTTGATGGTCATATCGTAGCTGCTCGCCAAGGAAACCAGCTTGTTACTGCTTTTCATCCAGAATTGGATAGTGATACGCGTGTACATGAATACTTTTTGGAAATGGTAAGGGGTAGATGATACCTTAAAGAAAAGTACAACTAAATAATGAATATAGGCTGTTACAGATGCTCATTGGTGTCTGTAACAGCCTATATAAGTTATTGTCATTCTCTAAAGAATTAATTTTGTAACTCTTTACTAACAAAAAGTTACTTTCTTCTTAGCAATATCTTGCAATGTGTTTAGGGCTCCGCACCATTGGTGTTTACCCTCCGCACAATATGTGCTAAGCATCAACACGAGATGTGCTGAACGTTAATACACTGGTTGGAGATGGCAAGAAAGACTTTTACTGGCCGTTATTATAATAATAAGACACGAATAAGTAGCTTTTAAGGAGGATGCTTGTAGGGCTGTACTAATAAGTTCTGTAAGCTTGTATTTAGTGGAGGAATGTTTTTAATAGCAAACTAAAAGACATAAAAAAAGGACTACCGCTGTAGTCCAACCTTTGTTAACCTTAAATCTAATACTATGAAAAACACGTTGCAAAGATAAACAGTATTTTTTATATTTGCAACTTTTTTAATGTCTTTTTTTAGTAAATGATGTATTATTGATTTACATCAAGTAAAATATATGACAAATTGATAGTTTAATATAATTTATCATCAATCACTACAACCGGCTTGATGAGGTCGCGTGGTTTGTCTTTCATAAGGGTGAGTGATTCCTCCATGTGATCAAAGCCATTGAAGCGATGAGTTACGAGATGTGATAGGTTTAATCTACCTGATGTAACTAATTTGGCGAGCTTTTCCATGCGAAGACGACCACCCGGCATCAATCCGCCTCTAATAGTCTTGTGTCCCATACCTACTCCCCATTCAACGCGAGGAATATTAATAGTTTCGCCAGAACCGAGATAGTTTACATTTCCGATGGTCCCACCGGGTTTCAGAACTGTGACAGCCTCAGCAAAGGTGTCAACTGTTCCGCCTGCAATGACGATACGGTCAACACCACGTCCCTTAGTCAGTTTCATTACCTGTTCGGCAATAGGACCATTGTGGTAGTCAATAATTTCATTCGCTCCATACTTACGTGCAGCATCAGCACAAACCTTTCTGCTGCCGACGGCATAGACATAGGAAGCACCTGCAAGCGCTGCGCCTGCAACAGCCATCAGACCAACTGGTCCAATACCAATAACGAGGACTTCATCTCCAAACTTTACGTCGGCAAGTTCTACACCATGGAAGCCAGTGGGTACCATATCAGATAGCATAACAGCATCAACTGGGTCGAGCCCCTCTGGAATTAGAGCTAAATTGCCATCGGCATCATTGACATGGAAGTATTCGGCAAACACACCATCCTTGAAGTTAGAGAACTTCCAGCCAGCTAACATGCCATTTGAATGCATGGAGTAGCCAGCTTGTGCTTCTAATGAATTCCAGTCGGGTGTGATAGCAGGAACAAGTACCCTGTCTCCCGGTTTGAAGTCCTTTACCATTGAGCCTACTTCAACAATCTCGCCAGTTGCTTCGTGTCCGAGAATCATGTCTTTCCTCTCTCCGATAGCTCCTTCCCAAACTGTATGTACGTCAGAGGTACAGGGAGCAACCGCCAATGGTCTAACGATAGCATCCATAGGTCCACATACTGGTCGGTCTTTCTCTATCCAACCCGCTTTTCCGATTCCTAACATTGCAAATGCTTTCATAATAAAATCTCCTTTAAATTAATGAAACTTAGGTTTTTAAGCACACTTGCTTGTTATGATATATACATCGCAAATATAGATAGTATTTTTTATATTTGCAAGTGATTTCGAGGAAAAGAAAGCTAATGTTTTACTATTATTGAAAGGGATAAATTGTAGGGAGAGTAGTGGTTGGTAAATTTAGGTGGCTCAATATGCAGAAGATTTAGAATAAAGAGAGTTAAAGAAAGGATAAGATAAAGGTTTAAGTCTGAAAGAAAGTAGTTATGTGTCTCATTAAAAAGCATTTTTTATCCTCTAAAACTTTGTTATGTCATTTTTTAAGCCTATCTTTGCAAAAAATAAAGAGATTAAGGCATTTAAGGATATGGGATTCCGGCATTCAGTGTGAAGATGTTGGAATTCTGTCTTTTTTATGTCTACTGAAAAACGATTAATTTTTAAAACAAGATATTATGGCTTATATGTCACAGGAAGGTTACGACAAGCTCGTAGCCGATTTGCAGTATTTAGAATCTGTTGAGCGTCCAAAGGCTTCAGCTGCAATTGCTGAGGCTGCCGATAAGGGCGACTTGAGTGAGAATTCGGAATATGATGCTGCTAAGGAGGCACAGCGTCATCTTGAAGCACGTATAGCTGAGATGAAGATGACCGTGGCACAGGCAAAGATTGTTGATGTGTCACGCTTGAGCACAGATGTTGTACAGATTATGTCTACCGTTGAGATGACAAATGTAAAGACTAATGCTAAAATGAAGTACACGATTGTCAGTGAAACGGAGGCTAACTTGAAGCAGAATAAGATTTCAATTAAGACCCCTATTGCACAGGGCTTATTGAATAAAAAGGTGGGCGACGAGGTTGAGATTACGATCCCTCGTGGTACTATCACACTGCGCATTGACAAGATTTCTATTGATGCATAACAACAAAACAAGGAGGTTTGTATGACTATATTCAGTAAGATTGCAGCGGGTGAGATTCCCAGCTACAAGTGTGCAGAGAACGATCAGTTTTATGCTTTTCTCGACATTGACCCAGTAACAAAGGGACATACACTTGTCATTCCTCGTAAGGAGGTTGACTACATCTTTGATATGGAGGATGAAGAGCTTGCTGCTTTTGAGGTTTTTGCAAAGAAGGTTGCATGTGCTATAAAGAATGTCTTCCCATGTAAAAAGGTGGCACAAGTGGTTTTAGGACTCGAAGTAAATCACGCACATATCCACCTCTTGCCAATGAACAGCGAGGCTGATGTTGACTTTAAGCATCACGTACAGGTTGAGGCTGAGGAACAGAAGGAGATTGCTGCAAAGATTTTCAAGACTTTCCAAGAATTGGAATAACATTTGGCTTCTGAAATAAGATATTATCAAGATGGGGATATACAGTCATTGCATATCCCCATTTATCATTTTCCTTAATATAAGGAAGATACGTTTAACAAAGTATTCCCACCTTTACCAAACTTGCAGCTCCCCTCCTTTGGAGGGGTTGGGGGAGGTTTAATTTATACAAACTCCTCCCCCTTCTTTATCTGCACCTCATTCACGTATTTCCTTACCAATGCTGAGGAATCTTCTTTCTTACAGATAAGTAATACATTGTCCTTTTCTGCAATGATATAGCCATCAAGTCCGTTGATAACTCCTAATTTGTCTTTGGGAAGTTTTATGATATTATTGGCGGCATCTTCAAGAATAACGTCGGAGTCAATGATAACATTATCTCCCTCTCGCTTGCTCATCGACTCATAGACACCATGCCATGTACCAAGGTCTGCCCATCCAAAGTCGCACCTCATCACATAGACATTCTCCGACTTTTCTAAGATACCATGGTCTAAAGAAATGTTTGGATAGCGTGGGAAATTATCATGTATAAAAGCTTCTTCGTCTTCTATCGTTGTTATCTTACCGCCTATTTCACCTGCGCGCAAAACAGAAGGAAGGAAGCCGTAGAGGGATTGACGAAGGTAATTGACGTTAGAGAGGAAGAGTCCTGTATTCCAACACCATTCCTTACTATCCATGAACATTTGAGCAAATTCTCGGTCGGGTTTTTCAGTAAAGGCTTGCACCTTATATATATCACCATTACCAGTGTAGACTCCTTTTTGTATATATCCGTATCCCGGTTCTGGTCTGGTAGGACTAACACCCATGGTCAATATCGCATCATTCCTCTCAACGAACATCAATCCTTCGTTAATATTACGGAAGAAAGCGTCATCATTCATAATATTATGGTCAGAGGGTGATATAATGATGTTAGCCTTGGGGGCAAACATCATGATGCGGTGTAATGCCCATGCAACACTAGGAGCCGTGTTTCTGTGTATTGGCTCAGCCATGATATGGTCGGTAGCCACTTCAGGCAACTGCTCTTTGACAAGGTCAAGGTAATCGCAGCTTGTGTTGATATAGATATTCTCTTTGGGAAGAATATGTGCAAAGCGATCAAAAGTTTGTTGAAGTTGAGTACGACCTACGCCAAAGAAATCAGTAAATTGCTTTGGAAATTTGTTTCTGCTCCAAGGCCATAATCTGCTTCCCTTGCCACCGGCAAGAATCACGCAATAGTTGTTTAGTTTCGTAGTCATTATCTTTTTAAGCTAACCTGTTTCTCTCACCAAAGATACCTTATATAACTGATACCTCCAAATCTTTTGTTATAAAATACCACAAATATTCATTAATCAACTTATTGTCATTAAATAATTCCTCAAAAATTTGCCACATTCAGATTTTCTCTCTACCTTTGCACTCGTTGTTCAAACAACAACCATGCCCAGATGGCGGAATAGGTAGACGCGCTGGTCTCAAACACCAGTGGGGCAACCCATCCCGGTTCGAGCCCGGGTCTGGGTACAAAGTAGAAAGCTAAGTATTTGATTGTTCGATACTTAGCTTTTTCTTATTTTCAAAATATTCCCAGATTGTTCCCAATCAGCAATAATTAAAAAAGTGTACTTTCTGACAAAACTATTGGAAAGGTGTACTTTTTATGTTATTAAGTACTTTTCTTTTAAGTTTAATTAACATTATCACTTCATGTTATCTTTACACTTCGTATATACATCCAAAAGCAATTCTTCATAAGAGTTGAGATTAGGAACAAATGAAAAATTTTTTATTAACTTTAATTCTTCATTAGAAATTTCAACTTTGTCCTCTAGAGAGAGACGACATAAATACAGAAGACATAACTTATCATAATAAATCAAATCTTTCATATTTTTCAAAACATTATTGTCATCTTCCTTATTTGTATTTTTGAAAATAAACAAATTTTGAGTTTCTATCGCCATCTGTTGAATTATGGGATTAAAAAAATTATCTATATAAGGGGAATTTGCCTCTAACTCATAATGATCTAATGAAGCATTATTTGTCAAGTTTAGAACATTTACATGTAGCACCTCTTTTCCTTTATGTGGTAAATCAAAGCGTAAAAGAATAGGATTCATTTCTTTATCAAATATATAAATTTTAAGTCTCGTAGTATTAGATTCTGCCCCTCTACTTGAAATAGAATCACTGTGAATAGGTGGGGAAGAAGGTGTTTCTATCTTGTATATGGAAGAGTCTTGAAAATTTTCTAACATGAAACTAATCAATTTCGAGAAACCAGAAGAGAAGATCTCTACATTTTGTGCATCAAGAAATAAAGCGATAAGCGTAGAAAATGCACAGTATCCACGCAACAATATTATAGTAGGGTATAATAATGTAAAATACTTAATAGAGTTTTTATGTTTTTCAGATTTATCTATTGAACATATCGTGTTAATCATTCTAGGAAAACCCTTAAAGTCGAATTGATGTCTTATAGGTTTGATATGACAAAATTCATCTATAGACATCTCTAATTTATTTGCTTGCCCATAAGTCAAAAAAAACTGAGAAACTTTATTCACATGAGTAGCTAAATATTGAAATAACTCATTCGACAATTTCTCAATATTATCAGAAGTATCTTCCTTGGCTAGCTCAGAATATAACTTTGCATAAATATCATTCAAGGATTTATTCCATTTATTTATCATCAAATCTTGATATTTATAAGAATTTATTTTAAAACTTCTAAGATAAATTTCTAAGTCTTCCTCTTTATGATTTTCACAATATCTATTATAAGCATTAATATCTTTCGATACAATTTCAAAATATTCTTCTTTTACATTATCTTTAAAACATATTGTATCACTCTCCTGAAGTATTGATAAAATTTTAGCAGTATCCAAATTGGATGGTAGTGTTAAATTAAAATCCTTAATTTCTTTCAATAGGTTCTCACTTGATACAGAGAAATCTCTAATATAAAATACTATTTTTTTCCAAATCAATAGTTCGTAGATTGTTAAATCAGCATCAAAAACTATAACGTTTCTTTCTTTCATTTTTGTACAAAGGTATATAAAATATTTACAAAAAAGAATAAAGTGAATCCCTATTTTTGATTTAATAAAGTATTTTTTCTGTTGATATCCATTTTTTGAAGAATAGTTTATCTTTGTAAAAATATTCACTTTAGAAATTGCAAAAATGGAAAATGACAATCTAAAGATACAGCTTGACAGTATTCAACGAATATTAAGCTATTGCATTACTCAGACCTACAATGTGCTCATTGGAAATATTCTGAGGAAGAAAGGTTGCATCAACAATATACAGTTCAAAGAGATTTTACAAAAAGAATATATCCGAATGACCGATGAACTATCTTCCATTTATCTGAATTATCCTGCTCTTGCATGTGTAGAGGAATATTACAACGATGATGACTTTTTGTGGGAAAGCTCCTTCTTTGAATCACTGACCAAAGAACAAAAACAGAAATATGCCTCATTCTCTGTATCTTCGTTTGAATATGCGAAATACATTGAGACACACACCTTATATAATGATGTCCTGCCGATGTTCTCGTATCTTGTTGATGCAATTCTATATGAACGATACGCAAAATATCTCATGGCAGAAATAGAACGAATTGAATTGACAGAGGTACAAACTGATCGGTCTCGCTCTTCTGTCTTGGTAAACGATGAACCATGTGAGCAGAAAAAGAAACCTGTCATCGTTGGTAAAGGAACAAATCCATTTCAATCTGATTTTACAGACGAGCAAATTGAGATTCTTACCGCTTGCATCAACGAAATTCAATTATTTACAACTTGCATATCTTCCAAGATACTCAAAGTTTTTTTTGCTTGTAAGCTAAAAGGTGCCCTGAAATCAAACAACAACCGCCAGTTGGCGTATCTCATGCAAAGTCTTAATCTTCGAGGGTTCATTACTGATGAATGGCAATCTGCGATTGCTCGTAATGAACTTGTCTTGGGGAAAACAAAAGTTACGCCACTGACACGCACCGACCTTTCCACCGCAACAGACCAAATCAATATGAAGCAACCGAAAGGATGGGAAACCATTGATAACTACATCAAACAACTGAAAAAAGGTTGAGCATAGGTTGATACCTCAAACATTGCTCAACGCCATTTACTTTTATCGTTTCTAATTTTGCCCTCGTTAACAAATAATTAGCGAAGGTGCACCTTCATATTGTTTAATTCAAAATGTTTGCAATATGGAAAAAACATTAGAAACCCGAGTTGAAGAACTCGAACAAATGGTATTCATGAATAAGAATGTGCTGAGTTTTGAAGAAGCCAGCAGGTTCTTAAACCTCTCAAAGAGTTATCTCTACAAACTCACATCGGGTAATCTGATACCGCATTATAAGCCACAAGGCAAAATGCTTTACTTTGAGAAAGTAGAACTTGAAACATGGCTACGCCAGAATCCCATTAAAACTTCTGCGCAGATAACGCAAGAAGCACAGCGGTATACCATGGGCAACAAACCTTTAATGCATAAGTAGTTCATGGCACAAGAAGAATTTATCCGTGTTGGCACGACCTTATACAAGATTGTGAACCAACCACGCATCAATGGTGGTTTTGTCAAGAAGCGTATCGTGTGGAACAATGAGACGCTACAGCAGGACTATGGCAAGGACTTTATTGCCACTGTCCCGAAGTACGATGGTTTCTGTACAGTTCCTAATCATGTGAAATATCAGCCTGTGGTCGATAAGTTCCTGAATCTCTACGAGCCGATAGGACACCAGCCAAAAGAAGGAGAGTTCCCGCACATTGAATCCCTGATAAGACACATCTTCGGGGAACAATACGAGTTAGGTATGGACTACTTGCAGTTACTCTATCTCCAACCAGTGCAAAAACTCCCCATCCTACTGATGGTGTCAGAAGAACGCAATACAGGTAAGAGTACGTTCCTCAATTTCCTCAAAGCCGTATTCCTGAACAACGTAACATTCAACACCAACGAAGACTTCCGCAGTCAGTTCAATGCGAATTGGACAGGTAAACTGCTTATTGTGGTGGACGAGGTATTGCTCAATCGCAGGGAAGACAGTGAACGATTGAAGAATCTCAGCACAACGCTTTCCTATAAGGTGGAAGCAAAAGGCAAAGACCGAGACGAAATCTCCTTCTTTGCCAAGTTCGTGCTGTGTTCCAACAACGAGTTGTTCCCAGTCATCATAGATATGGGAGAAACCCGATATTGGGTAAGAAAGATAGAACGTCTTAAAAGCGATGACACCGACTTTCTGCAAAAGCTGAAAGCCGAAATTCCTGCCTTTCTCTATTTCCTGCAGCACCGAACGCTGTCCACTCACAAGGAAAGCCGTATGTGGTTTGCGCCCAAGCTGACCTTTACGCCAGCTTTGCAGCGCATCATCCGCAGTAACCGAAACAAGTTGGAACTTGAAATGTCAGAACTGTGTATTGACATCATGGAAATGAATAACGTTAAGGAAATCTCTTTCTGTATCAATGACATGATGCCACTTTTGAGTAATACGCAATGTAAGTATGACAAAGGACAGATAAGGAGGATAGTGCAGGACATCTGGAAACTCACACCTGTGTCCAATACGCTGACTTATACAACATATCAGTTAAGTTACAACACTCCCTTGTATTATTCGCCCATACGAAGGACTGGCAGATTTTATACAATCACCAAAGAACAACTATTGAATTTCTAAACAAGTTTATATCTATTATTTTGATGAAATGATGAATAATCAGTATAAAGCACATAATACAAGCAACTTATACTTTCATCATTTGCTTATCATGGATATTTTGCTGATGAAAAAAGAAAAGGATATTATTTCTTTTCGCCAGCATTATCTATTTGACGAGTAATTTGATGAAAACATGATGAGAGGTTAACTATCTGATAAACAAACAGATAAATCCTCATTCATCAATTCATCAAAATTATCAACTCTTCAAAACCGTACAATTATGAATATCAATGATATCAAGCAAATCAAGTTGCATGACTTTCTTGCTGCAATAGGCTGTAAGCCTGTAAAACAATATAGCGTAAACCTCATGTATCTCTCGCCACTAAGAGCAGAGAAGCACGCATCGTTTAAGGTAAATACGAAACTCAACAAATGGTATGACTTCGGCATTGGACGTGGTGGCAATATCATTGCCCTTGCAGAGTTGCTCTACAATTCCTCTGATGTATCTTATCTCATTCGTCAGATTGAGCGTAATACACCAAGCACTGCTTCTACAAGTCTACCCATAGTCAAACCATCCCCACGGCAGAACTCCTTTGAAAATCTTACTGTGCAGACCTTAGCGCATCCAGCCCTTATTAAATATATTGAAGAAAGGTGTATTGACGTTGAAACGGCAAGAACCGTGTGTAAGGAGCTGCACTTTGACACAAGGGGTAAGCATTACTTTGGTATTGGTTGCCCCAATATTGCAGGTGGTTACGAAATACGCAATCCGTTCTTCAAAGGCTGCATTGCACCAAAAGACATCAGCCATTTCTATGCAGAAGAGCCGAAGAAAGTATGTTTTCTTTTCGAGGGCTTCATGGACTTTCTGTCATTTATGACGCTCCGAAGAAAGGAGAATGACGGACTGAAACGGCAAGATTATTTGGTACTCAATTCTGTAACGAATATTCATAAGGCTGCAAAGATATTATCACGCTATGATAGCGTTCAATGCTTCTTGGACAATGACAATGCAGGAAAAATGCCTATCTGCAATTATCAAAGGAATTGGGAAAACCTGTTACAGATGCATCAACTTTATACAATGGTTTCAAGGACTTGAACGAGTATCTGTGTGCTGAATCCAAGCATTCAGAGAGAGCTGAAATCAAGAAAGCCAAAGGGATTAAGCTATGATTACAGGAATTGTTTGGCATAATCTGTTTTCGGGGAGCAAGTTTATGTTTGGGCATACCAAAACCACTTGCTCCACCTCCTGACACTCGCTGCAGAGAATTATTCCGCTGGTCTCCATCAAATCAAATTAAAGAAACAAGTATGATAAAAACAGAATATAAAAAGGTGGTCGTCCAACCAAGGGCGTAGCCGAAAAGAAGAAATACCGTATCACGGTGAAACTGAATACGCAGGATTACTATACGCTCAAAGGCAAAGCCAAAAGCGCAGGAGTAACCATGAGTGAGTTTGTAAGAAAAGTTCTTGATAAAGGAAATGTCATTGAACGACTGACCGTAGAGCAAGCAGACTTCATCCGCAAGCTGTGTGGAATGGCAAATAGTCTCAATCAATTGGCACATCGTGCCAATGCGGATGGGTTTCATGTCGTTGCTCCTTTCCATAAAACCATCATTGGTAAGATTGACGAAATTCTAAATCTGATACGAAAATGATTGCCAAGATAATAAAAGGTTCAGGCTTCAGGGGTGTCATCAATTACATCCTTGACCCGAGGAAAGGAGCAGAACTCATTGATAGTTCGGGTGTGAGAACAGATTGTATTAGTCATATTGCCCAAAGTTTCATCGACCAGACAGAACTGAATCCACGAGTAAGCAAGGTTGTGGGGCATATCTCCCTGAGTTTCTCGGCACAGGATTCTTCCAAGCTCAGCAATGAATGGATGGGGCAGATCGCTCGTGAATACATGGAGAAGATGGGAATAAAAGATACGCAGTACATTATCCGTCGCCATTTCGATAAGGAGCATCCACACGTTCATATCGCTTTCAATCGCATAGATAACAATGGGAAGACCATTTCTGACCGTAACGACAGATCACAAAAGTGAGAAGATTTGTAAGGAACTGACTGCGAAACACGGTTTATATTTCGCGGATGGCAAGGAAAAAGTCAAGAAACATCGCTTGAAAGAACCCGACAAGACCAAATATGAAATCTATCAGGCATTGAAAGCAGAAATAGCTCGGTGCAGGGATTGGAAAGACCTTCTTGCTCACTTGAAAAAGCAGGATATTGGTGTCCGTTTCAAGTACAAAGGCAACTCACAGGAAGTGCAGGGGATTATTTTTGAAAAGAACGGTTATCTTTTCAGCGGTTCAAAGGTGGACAGGAGTTTCAGTTATTCCAAGATAGACTTTGCCCTGCAACAGAATAACAGGGAACACGAACAGCAGATGCAAGGAGTAGTAAATCTTATATCCAATGTTGCAAGTGTTACGAGCGAAATTACCAACAACCTCATAGAAGGAGGATTGGATTTGTTTCAAACTCATGGTACTGTCCCTGCGGAGATTTACAACACACTCGATAAAAAGAAGAAAAAGAAAAAACGTAAAATACATTTATAATTATGGCAGATAATAATACATTCGTCCTCTTTGAGGAAATAAAAAACAAGCTGGAGACAATTTACAGGGAACTACAGGAGCTGAAAGAAAAGAAGAACGGTTCTGTTTCTCTCCCTATTCCATCTACACCGGCACAAAGTGACGAACAGAAGGAACAGGAATTGCTCAATCAGTATGAACAGCAAACAAAAGAAGTGATTAACAAGTATATTGGTGTGCAAGTGCGCATCAAGGACGAGGAGGCTAAATCCATGGACAAATTGGTGGCAAGTGTCTTGACCATGTTGCACGAATGGCAGGAGAATAAAGAGCATCCAATACCGCAGGAACATATTCACAGGCATAGCTTTGACATCAAGTCCTCGAAAGTCTTTACTTATATGGTAGCAGTATCTGTCCTTTGTTTTGTTTCATTGGTCAGCAACTACTTCTTGTGGCAAAGCAAACAGCAATACAAGGATGATGCCTTGAAATTCCGTATCATCAGAGTATGGAGAGGATGTAGTCCCAAGGAAATACTATGGCTCAATGATGTGTTCGATATTCATCGCAATGAAAAGATTATCAAGCTAATCAAGAAAAAAGCAGACGGATACGACTTGCAACTAAAATCTAAGGCTGATAGCTTGATGCAGAAGAAATTGAAATAATACTCTACGAAGCAAGCCCAACCAAACGAGATGCAGGTTGGGCTTGTTATATCACTATATTATTCTATGATTTCCCAAAAGCCACCATTATCTGGTCCAACGCGACGGAGATATCTGCCACGCATAACTTCAATATTACGATAAATGGAAGTTTCACTAATTCCTATATTTTTAGCCAAATCTGCCCTCGATATATAGGGATCTTCTAACATCAGTTCCAATATCTTGATTCGGTTAGCCGTTAATCTTTCTCCATGAGCATTAGCCTTTTCAATTAATCTTTCTGTTACCTTTTTATTTGCTTCTGCTACCTTTTCTGCTACTTTATTGCTAGTTTCTGCCACCTTTTCTGTTACCCTTCCGATTCGATTCGGTTCGGTTTCTGCCACCTTCGGTACTGTAATTTTCAAAATAAAATCATCAAGATGAAAGGATAAATGTGGTGTACCATTAGCTTCCAACTCCCTACACACACGATCTACCCCTTCGCCAAACTCCTTGACAAAGTCGTATGCTTTTAAGAATTGAGCAATTTTAGGATTTCGTGAAAAATGGGTATGACGAATATTAGAAGGCTTGACTGTTCCGGGTAATCTACCAGGCGACTCGAATACAAGACGATCGTCAAGCATCTTTATTTGGATTTCTGTACCCTTAATATTGTAGGCGCGGTGGCAGCAAGCGTTGACAACCATTTCTTGAATCACAAACTTCGGGTAATCCCTATTGGTTACAAACTGCCCATGCTGCCCAAGGAATGTATGTTCCTCAACCTGAGTTTCAAGATAAGCTATCGTGGCTTTCACCTGATCAAGTATCGTTCCTTCAAAAGTTACGTCCTTAATAACATTCATCTCTGCACCCACTCTCTCCTCTGTACCTTTATAACGGATGAAGCGAGTACGCCCACGAGGAAAGAACTTTTGTGGATATTTACCAAACAACAGGACACAAGCCACGCTAACTTGCTCATCTCCCTTTGCATTGGTAGTTATGAAGCCATTATTCTCATGTAGATATTGCTTGGCAGATTTGGTATAACCAATCAATTCTGTATATCTTTCGACAGCAGCCATATCAATGTCATCAGCCGTAGCACCATACACAGCCGTATCTTCATAGTATCGCTCCCCCTTATCATACATTAACTGTATGCGTTCTTCAAAAGACAGTTTTCTGCTTTTATCACCAACACGCACAAAAGCTTCGTCTGCCTGATTAGCGTGCAACTCAGAACTTGCAGGAATACGCATCAATAAAATATGATTTTCGTTTCCCTCCTTATCCGTACATGGCAACAATTCGCTGGTAATAGGAACAGAAGGATTACAAAAATCTAAAGGAACACGAAGCAACTCATTCAGTTTCTCTGTATGTTGATCCACACCCTCTATTTTCCGAGTCTTATCAGATACACCAATAGCAATCGTTCCGCCATCGGCATTTGCAAGTGCAACAATTGAAACAGCCAATACCTTGGGAGCAATTTGAATGCTTTTGCAGTCAAACGTCTGATCTTCCTTGCGAGTCTGTATTTTTTGTATCGTCATAATGCTAATTATACCATAACTTTATGCAACGCATCTATTATTTTCTTCCCAAGTTCATAATCTTGAATACATTCATCATATGAGAGATTTATTTGATTTGCATGAACGTACGAATGCCTACCTTGTATCAAGTTTTGATAACAAGATCTCACGGATGGTTCATTTTTTTCCACTGCTGTAATTTCTGTTTCTAAATTTATTTCTAAAATATTGTCGAATTTTTTGATTTCATTTTTTAAATCAGGTATCTTTATTCTTCCATTTAACCTAGAAAGATAATTTTGAATAAAACCGCCAAATAAATGATGCTTACTAGAAGCGTAATCAATAAGTATCTCTTTTATGGCAAGTTCATATGAAGTTACGGCACTTACTGAGATTGCACCAGTAAACTTAGGTAAAGCTATTGGTGAAATATGAGGTTTTAAAGTATTAATCTCATTAATCAACTCATCCGTAGGTTGAAACTTATCAGTGTAAGCCATCGCTAAACAAAAAAGTTTCTACATATTCAAATCTCTCCTTAAGGATTTTTTCATCAGTTGTAGCTAATGTTGTCAAATCCGTGAACTTTTGATCTACAAGAAGTTCTTCATATCGCTGAGGTAGATTTGCTGGTAAATTATCTATATGCAACAAAATCTTGCAAAAGACAGAATCAAACAAAGATACATTAAAAGGTCCACGCAAATGAAAAGGCTTACTCCTTAACTCTGAATTAATATAGCCTGCTGCTCTTTCGAAAGCAATAGCAAAGCTATCTATGTTTTCACATGCATTCATATTGCTTTTAGCTACTTTATTGAGAAACTCTTTCATTGGTTTTTCATATCTACTTAGATAGTAAGCTAATCCATAAACTCTTAAAATCAACTCTATATCTGATTGATTTTTAACAATCTCTTTCTTGTTTATGACTTTACGCCATGATGGATTTTTGTTTAGTTCCTTCAACTTATTTAAAAAGTCACTTCTAAATACGCAATTCCTTATTTCTTGTGGCTTAAGGGGGGTTCCTCCTGTATTTAGCCGTTCAAAAATGTGGTATACAGATGTATTTTCTTTCGTAGGTGAAAGTTGTCTTATATTAATAGCTCTCAGTACAGAAGAAGAAAGCTTTCTTTTATCTTTATCGTTCAAATCATTATAAGTATAATTATAAAACTTGTTTTTAGGATTTAGTCCCGACAATTTAAAAACCTGTCGTTTCCCTGTTAGACTCTCTTTGCCAAAGTATCCTTCAAAAAAATAAACAATACTTAATAGGCGCTGCTGACCATCAATGACCAAATTCTTATTTTCATCATCAATATATAAAAAATAGGAGGGACCGGTAGCCCTATTAAAAAGGATTCAATGAGTAATGATGCCTGTTTTATATTCCAAACATAACCACGCTGATAATCAGGAATCATAATGTCTCCATTTTTAAACATTTCAACAAGTCCCATTAACGTATAATCAGAAGGATAAGATGTAATATCGTATTCTATATTAATCACCTCTTCCACCTCGTTGTCTGAAAATTCAAAGTCTTCCATATTTTTTAGTTTAATAATCCTTTGCAAATATAACATTATTATTTTATATAGTAGTCAATTCTGGCAAACTATTTATAGCTTCAGTTTTCAACTTATCCACTGCACGGGTGTATTTCTCGGTGTGTTTCAATCCGCTATGTCCCAATAGGCTGGCGACAGTTTTGATGTTAGCACCATTATTTAGAATGTTCACTGCAAAGCTGTGGCGAGCACAATGCCAACTGATGTGTTTGTTTATGCCTGTACGCTTTACCCATCGTTTTACAGACTTGCTGCAACTCTCATATGAGGGGAGGTTGAAGATAGAGGAATTTAATTCTTCAGGTGCTTTGCCAATCAAAGAGAGTAAACCGTCATTGAGAGGAATAACTACACCACTATTTGCAGAATGTCCTTTGGTCTTGCTCTGTTCAAATTTCAGGAGGCGATTGGTATAGTCGATGTTTTTATAGGTTAGGTCTTTCACATCGCAGAAGCGCAGACCGCAATATAGACAGAGGATAAATGCTCGTCTGACATTAGGGTTTTCGTTATCGTAATGGCATTGAATCAGTGATTGGATTTCGTCCATCGACAACACATCTTTGCGTAAAATCTGTTCATCCACCTTGCACACAACACCCTTGCAGGGATCTTTCAGCATCACTTCATGGTCTATGGCATAGCGCACAACTTTCTTGAAACGCTGATAGATGCTCTTTGCCCCTTCACCCACACTTCGTGATTGCAGGTACTCTACAAACCGTTCCATCATGTCCTTGGTTATCAAGTCAGGTTTAATACTAAACTCATAGAGAGGGTATTGCTCTTTCAGAAAATCCTTAAAACGATTCAAGGCTATCTTTATCATTCGCAGGTCTTTCTTCGTATAACTGTCTATGTACGCCTGATAATAGTCTAAGAAGTTGACATTTCTGTGTTTCTTCAGGCGATAACCAAGCATACTCTCCTTAAACTGTTGTTCCCGCTCTACACGAATTTTGGTAGCCAGTTCAAGAGTTTCCTTGTTCTGTTGCCGTTCCGCAGGAGTACGGGGCTTGGCTATCAAGTACAACTGCAAATTCTCTTTTCGCCTGTTGTGTTTAATGTGTACTTTGGGCTTGCCCATCATTTTACCTGTTTCATACAAAACTGGATTGCCGTTTTCGTCCAACACAGGTGTTTCTTCTCTACCGAGATAATACTCCAGATACAGACTTATCCGACCATCAGAAAGCATATTTTGCTCCAATTTCGGGTTTTCTTTTGCTTTATTTTCTAATTTTGCCATAATTGATAGTTATGTACCTAAATGTGTATCAAACCGAGTAAAATCATTAACTCGTTTATTTTCAGATGTTTTCTTATTTTGCAAAGATACTAAAAAGTTCCGAATATCAAAGTGTACTAAAAGTGTACTATCTAACCAAAAAGAGGTAAAAATGGGCTAATTTGGCAAAAATAAGAAAAATACAAATTACTGATTATAAGTATTATATATTCATTTCGTTTCTCTTGTTTTCACCACCTTGTACCGGGTCTGGGTACAAAGTAGAAAGCTAAGTAATTGATTATTCAATACTTAGCTTTTCTCGTTTTTATAAATGTTCCCGAATTGTTCCCAACAATCCTTTGTTAAAAGGTAATCATTCCAGCTTACAGGTGGACTGGGGTTAGTATTCGGTGTGGTATTGGGGCGTAGAGCCTGAAGCCAACCCTGTGGCACATCGTGGTTACCGAGTGTGTCAATGATAGAGTTATATCCTCGTTTTGTATTCTCTGGGTCACCATACGCGCCCTTCATTGTAGGTACACCAGGAGCAATGCTCTGCTGCTTATAATACGCTTCCTTCTGACGTTGGATTTGGTTCATACGTTCAGCATAATCCTGCTGACCAGCCGTTACGTATGAGCCGTTACGCCCGTAAATGTTATTGAAGAGACCTGTCCCTATCTTTGAAGCAACTCGTTTGTCACCAAGGAAGTAATGCTTCGTAAAGCGATTCTTGTTAATGCTGATTATCGAAGCAGGATAGAGTGTGAAGTTGTCCGTCTCGTGGAAGGTTATTCCTTGTGGTGCACCATTGATATACACACCCTCCATCGTACCGTAACTCTTCATGATGCGTTCACCAGCAGCATTGTAAGTATAACGACTCGTCTTGCCATTGTCAGAGAGTACCATCAGGCGGTTGTCTTCATCCCAGTACATTTCACGAGTAGTATTCGTAGAGTCATTTGTCACCAGCACAGGATTACCGTTGGCATCATATGTGTAATGGTCGTGACCAATCTGTGTTGGAGCCGTCGGGTGGTTACTGTCCTCATATTTATAAGCAAAGTTATAAGACTTGGCAGTTGTTGTTGAGTCCACCTTCTGTACCTTGGTCAGCGGCTCACTCATCCGTCCGAACGACATCACCATATCATACGATGCACGCTTTGCCTTACCGTTTGCATGGACAAGGCGGTTCAGTTCGTCATATTCATACGTATGCGAACTCTTTCCTCCCAGCTTCGCCCTATTGAGTTTCGTAAGCGACGTTGGGTTGGCAGCATTTGTAATACCGAGGATATTATCCACAGCATCATAACGATATCTGTTTTCCATCACAGTCTGACCGTCCGCTGTAAGGTTCATCACCTGCAGACGTTCACGCTGCTTGTCGTAGGTATAGGTAGTCTCCGTGCCATTACCAAGCTTTGTATAGACCGTATGACCCTCCTTGTCGTAACCTATCCTGTCAACAATAACGCTCTGACGTCCCTGTTTATTGCTCGTCATGCTCTCCACCTGTCCGGCAGCATTGTAGTGATAAGTAACCACTTCACCATCAGGATAAGTCATCGTATGCACACAGTTCTAACTATCATAAGTCGCACCATAGACATAAGTCCTGATATCCGCCACACTCGCCATGACTGTACGGACAATCTTTATTACTTTAGAGACAGTTCAATATTTCATTTAAATTCTTCCTTTCCTTTCAAAAAATACAATTAGTTCTTTTTGCGATATAGAGTTTAGATAAAAGTGCTATAAAAAAAAGAATTATATACACGTATAATAATTGAGCACTGTCAGAGAAATAAGGACAAATCGTATAAGCTGTATTAGAAATTGTAATCCCGTTTTCAAATTTAGGCTGAGTATAATAAAATTTAATATTATGAGGAAGATTATCTATCACTAATCTAATGATATAGAAAATTGTCCAAAACAAAAAACTTTCAACAAAACATATTCTATAACTCATGACCCATGCCCTATTAATTTTAACAAGATATAAGAACCAAAGAAACAACAAATTAAACCAACCAAGGTATCCAAACGTAATAATAGAAAGGATTAGGAGTTCATACATCACGTTATTTGAATCATTATCCCCCTCACAAACATTTGTAAAAAAATATACACTTATATATAATAACATCTGCACACCCCAAAAAATAAGTAGAGAGATAGTTGATGCATTAAAAAAAACTTTTAACTTTTTCATTTTAACAATAATTAAACACAAAATATCCTTGTTACTTTACGACCCCATTCCAATTGCTCCAAAAATTATAAATGATTGTATTCCTCTCATCTATAGCAGCTTTTTGTTCACTTGCAGTCCAGGGACGATAGCTGCCGAAGCCACCAACAATACCTGGCATCTCTGCCCTTAAAGCTTTTATTTGTTGATTCGAGACACCTGCTTTGTGAAAGATTGTCGATGAACTTGTATTGCAATTTCCTTGAGTAGGATTATTTCCGGCTCTATAACGAATCGTGTGGGTTGTGTACTCTGATTAAAATAATATCTGTTGTATTCATAAAAAGAAGTTATTTGTTCAGTTTAGTTTCACTCTTTAACACTTTAGCCAACGGAAAAGGTTTTAAGGTCTTATTCCATACAATACTCGTGAATGTTTACCATCATTTGCTGTGGTGCTGATACTCTGCACATGTGCGGAGGGTTAAATTCACTATGCTATATGGATAATAGGGGATGAATTGTGAGCAAAACGTTGTAATACAAAGAATAAACAGGAGGTGTGTAGAAGCTTGTTTAGCGAAAAATCCTTTATATTTGTAGATTAATTCGTCTTCATCTGTTCAGCCATAAAGCCAGTAAACATAGGAACGCTGGCAAGGAAAAACTATTTACTCACACGATTCGTTATAGAGCCGTATCTTCTCCTGTCATAATCGTAATCTTGACAACTTCTATTTTCGTAAAAGTAGGCAGAGAGCGCTTGTATATAGCAGATGCGCTTGTTGTATTTTCAAATAGTGTAAAATCCATTGCTTATTTATGCTTAAAAGTCACCTCACCCTGTCGACCATAGTAGTAGGCTTCACCGCCCGAAGCATCCTCAATGACGGGATGTGATAAAAAATAATCTTCATTTCTTATTCCCATGATAATCTTTTATATAGTGTCTCATGCAAAGTACTGAGAGCAACCCTAATGAAAGAATCCCTAACCTAACATATATATCACCCATTTCATCATAAAAAAGCGTATCATTCCATTTATTATGATATAAAATTTTATGTAGATTTCCTTCATTTATATCTTTCCTACTTATTGTGACAGTGTAATCCTTTCCCATATAATGTACTATTATATATGAAGTTATATTTATAGCACCCCTATGTTCAGACACTACTTTAAACGACTTAATTGGACCAGATTTTAATGCTTGAGTATTATAATAAACAACTATAATACTGTAGAATAAATATATAGCACAAGCTAAAATCATTAAAAAAGATATCTACGTACCTGTTTGTACTCCATTTTATTGACCGCCATAATCTTTAGGTAATTGTGATTGTACTTTCTTTCCAACTTCTTTTTGTACTGTCTCTACTCCTGTTGTAAATGAAACCAAAGTTCCATATAATCCTTTTGCTTCTCTCATAGCAGATTAAGCGTTCCTAATTAATTTCATATTAGGAGTTCTCCGTGACTGTAATTTTTCTAATTTATGTAAAGCAACAGTATAGTTATGTCTACCTCTGCTGTAGCTTTTTTAAGATAGCTTGACGGAAGTATATGACCAACACCTTTACTTATGAGGGTCTCAGCTACAATAGACTTCACAGACATATCTTTTTTATTTATAACTCTCCCTACAACATTTTCAAGACCTTCCAATAAGAAGCCAATGCCTTCTTTTGCTATAAACTTTGCAACAGGGCTTTTGATAATCTTCACAATACTTGAAATGCCATTATTAATAGCACCTTCTGCTGCACCTGTTGCTATACTCCATGTAACACTCAAATAATCTCTCCCTTCTATTCTTTTATTTGCATTAATGAAAGAGTTTATAGATACCGTCTCCATCTTATCTATAATGATAGTTAAATATTGAGATAATCCACCTGCAAGTCCTCCTATTATAACACCATCTATGCCTATCTTCCCATTAATATCATAAAATCTCACAGGATTAGATGAACAATATATATAGCTTAAAGATCTATTATTATTAATTGCCAACGGATCCACCCCATACCAAATACTTGTAATAGGATTCATGTACCTTGCACCATAATAGTACAGACCAATTTCATCATCGAACTGTTTGCCATTGAACTTATAAGGCAGGTCTTCACTGCTACTGTGCTCGTCAAATAACAGTTCACCGTATGGCAGGTAAGCTTCATACTGTGTGATGTTGGCGTGATCGTCTGTGATGTAAGACATACTGCCTAAATGGTCACTATGATAGAAGAATGTCTCTTCTTTTGTGGTGTCGTTGGCAATATAGCCATAACCAGCCTGTGGGGCATCAGGGTTGCTTGGGTCATTCCAGCTTACAGGTAGACCGGGGTTGGTATTCGGTGTGGTGTTGGGGCGTGGAGTCTGAATCCAACCCTGCGGCACATCGTGGTTGCCGAGTGTGTCAATGATAGAGTTATATCCTCGTTTTGTATTCTCTGGGGCACCATACGCACCCTTCATTGTAGGTACACCTGGTGCAATACCTTGCTGCTTATAGTATGCCTCTTTCTGCTTCTGAATCTGATTCATGCGTTCCGCATAATCCTGCTGACCAGCAGTAACGTAAGAGCCGTTACGTCCATAAACGTTATTAAACAGACCTGTTCCTATTCTTGAAGCAATTCGTTTGTCACCAATGAAGTAATGCTTTGTAAAGCGATTCTTGTTGACAGAGAGGATACTTGCAGGATAAAGTGTAAAGTTGTCTGTCTCGTGGAAAGTAATACCTTGTGGTGCACCATTGATATACACATCCTCCATCGTACCGTAACTTTTCATAATGCGTTCGGCGGCAGCGTTGTAATGGTAGATAACCACTTCACCATCAGAGCAACCTCGGGTTGATAACAGAATCCACATATTCTGCAAATTCAACGATGGATGATAATATGTTTACAAGTCGAAAAACTACTCCAGTGTATATTTTTTATTTCATGAAAATATGTACCGGACTTATCATATGTGGGGATAACCCAACGGATAAGTCCATCCTCATCTTTACATTTGATCAAAAGTTTATTTTTACTATAATAATATTCTAGAATGTCTGTGACAATGAATTTGGGATGATATGTATTTGTAGGCACAGCACAACTACCAAAAAACTCAGAATTATTATAGACAAAGAAAAAATGATTGCTTTTCCTTTCTTTATCTTTTTCAAAGTCCTTGACACAAAGTGGGCTAATGCCATATGGTAAAACTCTGTAATTAATTATACTTTTTCCATAAAAATACCTCTGATAATCGATTCCTATTACCATAAACAAAATAACTAAGACTATTATATATCTCAGTTTCATTTTCCTATAGATTAAAAGAAGTACGTTACAGTTCTTGGTTTATAATTATAAGGAGTACCTCCAACTTCCCTATTTATGTCGAAAGGATCACTAAAGCTATCAGGCTTGCCATGTTTATGTGCATACAATGTAAATACATTGTATATCTTTTAATTATCACTAATTTGATATTTTATTAAAGTATTATCCATACAATGAATTTCAATTTTACCACAATTAGTTTCAATTTTATTATATGTGTCAGGTAATGATATTGTTTTTATAACTTCATATTGCTGTATATCTATAACGAAAACTTCTAATTCAGTAGCTACAAATATTTTTTTGTCATACATAACCATTTCGCAAAAAAGAAACATTAAGTCCAAACACATTATTCTATGTTTTTTCCTAAAATCATAAATAGCAAAATTTTGGTCAATTCCTATAGCATACACTTTAGGATATATTTTTAGGAACTCAGGTTGTAATAAGTCGCTTGACCAAGCTATTTTTGCATAAAAATTGCCTTCCACTAATTTCCCATATATTCGATAAGAATCATTATGGGAATCATCAAAAACTGAATCATAATTTAATTTTTTATATGTAAAATAGTCTATAATCTTAAGTTTCATTTCTTTTTAAATATTTTGGGAATGATTGTTGTTACTTTTGGTGCTTTTGTCATATCTCCACCAGCGTAGAAAAAACTAAACACCAGCAGCGATGTAAGAGTAACGACTCGTCTTAGTACTACTCGTAAACCATTGTCTCATTTAGATTTGCCATCTTTTGTAGCAGTTGTCAATTCATTAATAAATAATTTAAACTCTTTTTCTGCTGATTTCTTTTGAGAATTGCACCAATAGAAAGACTCTCCATCATTATCCATCTTAAAATACTCTATTCCCGTTTCCAATAAATCTTCCCACATGTTCGAAATATCAGAAATCTTACTTCTTGAGAAAGTCCCTATAATAATCAAAAGATGTCCCAGATAAAAGCTTTCATCTTCAACTATCATAGATATTATTTTTTTGCTTAAATTTAAATTCTTAGTATAAATTACTTTTTTTGAGTTAATAGTATGATATTCACTTTCTGGGTCTATATCATAGAGAATTGATGTCTTCGTAGGACCCATCTCAAAAAGGAAAACTGATCTTTCTTGCACTTGACGGAAAATAAAATCAGAAATATATTTAAACTTTGAATATAAAATTGCAGTATCAAATTCATTAATAAAATTTAGACTCAAAATTTGATATTTTTTATATACTAACATAGCTTACTTTATTTAATTAAATGATTTGCTCCTTCTTCTGCCAACCACGATCCTCCAAAAGAACCTATTATACCACCACCAATACCACCAACAAATCAACAGATGGCAGCGCCAGGTGCTGCACCCACCCCCGCAAACAGTGAGCCAATTATTCCTCCAATTGCTGCACCTCCTTTTGCACCAATACTAGCACCTGCAGCTGCACCAGCCCATCCACCAGCAACACTTGCACTAGTAAGCATTGTATTTTTTCCTATGGTTTCGCCATCTTGATGCACAGCATTAGCAACTCTTACAACATCTGTTGCAATAGCAGCTGGTTTTGCTATTTTACCAACAGAGTTTAACACTCGACCTGTTCCTTCCAGTGCTTTCTGTGTTTTCGTTCCTCCAGAGATTGGGGTATGAGGATCTGCAAATTTTGAGATTTTTAAATTTATATTAAAATGAGGTCTCAGGCTATTTGCATGTGCTTTATCAACACGAATAACCCATTCACCTACAGGTTTTCCAGTTTTAGCACTTATTCTTCCGATATGTATATCTCTTAATCCTGTCACTGTAGAACCACGAGATGGCTCTATTTTATATCTTTGATTCAAACCAAAATTAAATCCCTTTAGTACATTTCCGCCCCACCAGGTTCCTTTATCCGGTAAAGAACTTCTCCTAGTTGGTGGATCTCCAACTTCTAGACCATATTCATCAATAAATCTGATGGGGTTATTAAGTGTGAAACAATAGCTATAAACATTTGGATACTTTTCCGTCATGGGATCCACCCCATACCAAATACTAACCACAGGGTTCATATACCTTGCACCATAATAGTACAAGCCTGTCTCTTCATCGAACTGTTTGCCATTGAACTTATACGGCAGGTCTTCGGAGCTACTATGCTCATCAACCAACAACTCACCGTATGGTAAGTAGGCATCATACTGTGTGATGTTGGCTTTTTCGTCTGTGATATAAGATGTACTACCTAAGTGGTCACTGTGATAGAAGAAGGTTTCCTCCTTCGTTGTGTCGTTTGGAATATAGCCATAACCAGCCTGCGGGTCATCAGGGTTGCTCGGGTCATTCCAGCTTACAGGTGGACCGGGGTTGGTATTCGGTGTGGTGTTGGGGCGTGGAGTCTGAATCCAACCCTGTGGCACATCGTGGTTACCGAGTGTGTCAATGATAGAGTTATATCCTCGTTTTGTATTCTCCGGATCCACCATACGCCCCCTTCATTGTAGGAACACCAGGAGCAATGCCCTGCTGCTTATAGTATGCCTCTTTCTGCTTCTGTATCTGATTCATGCGTTCAGCATAATCCTGCTGACCAGCGGTTACATATGAGCCGTTACGCCCATAGACATTATTGAACAGACCTGTTCCTATTCTTGAAGCAACTCGTTTGTCACCAAGGAAGTAATGCTTCGTAAATCTGTTCTTGTTGACAGAGAGGATACTTGCAGGATAAAGTGTAAAGTTGTCCGTCTCGTGGAAGGTAATACCCTGCGGTGCTCCATTGATATACACACCCTCCATCGTACCGTAACTCTTCATGATACGCTCACCAGCAGCATTGTAAGTGTAACGGCTTGTCTTGCTGTTGTCAGAGAGTACCATCAGGCGATTGTCTTCATCCCAGTACATCTCTCGGGTAGTGTTCGTAGAGTCATTCGTTACCAGCGTTGGATTACCGTTGGCATCATACGTGTAATGGTCGTGACCAATCTGCGTTGGAGCCGTTGGATGGTTACTGTCCTCATATTTATAAGCAAAGTTATAAGACTTAGCAGTTGTCGTTGAGTCCACCTTCTGCACCTTAGTGAGCGGTTCACTCATCCGGCCGAACGACATTACCATATCGTAACTTGCACTTTTTGCCTTACCGTTTGCATGAATAAGGCGGTTTAGCTCGTCATATTCATACGTATGCGAACTCTTTCCTCCCAGCTTCGCCTTGTTGAGTTTCGTCAGCGACGTTGGGTTGGCAGCATTCGTGATACCGAGGATATTATCCACAGCATCATAACGGTACCTGTTTTCCATCACAGTCTGACCATCCGCTGTAAGGTTCATTACCTGCAGACGCTCACGCTGCTTGTCGTAGGTATAGGTAGTCTCCGTGCCATTACCAAGTTTCGTATAGACCGTATGACCCTCCTTGTCGTAACCTATCCTGTCAACAATAACGCTCTGACGTCCCTGTTTATTGCTCGTCATACGCTCTACCTGTCCTGCTGCATTGTAGTGATAAGTCACCACTTCACCATCAGGATAAGTCTTCGTCTGCACGCGGTTCCAGCTGTCATACGTAGCACCATAGACATAAGTTCTGATATCCGCCACACTCGCCATGACCGTACGAACGGTCTTCGTCACCTCACCCTGTCTGCCGTAGTAATACGCTTCGCCTCCACTCGCATCCTCAACGAGGGCAAGACGACCGGCACGATTATACTTATCGCCAGCCTTACCATAGGTATATGTAACACGATTGAAGAGGTTTTCTGGATAAAGCACCTCATGGAGTCGCTCGAAATCGTAGGTGTAAGAGATATAACCCTTGTCAGATATCGACTTCCTAAGTTCTGCCGTGAGCTTCGTCAGGAGGTTGCCTGCCGCATCATAGGTCATATTCGTTTCACCCGCATCAGGATAGTTCACCATCAGTTTGCGACCAAGCAAGTCGTATGCATACCAACTGCAAATATACAACTTTATTTTGTAAATGAGTCTTTAGATCATGGGAAAACGGGGAAGGATAGGGTGCGTTGTGCGCGTAAATGTAACCAAGAAAAAAGCATCAAAACCCCTAATTAAGTTTAATTTCTAGTTGCTGTCACTTTTAACACTTCGCGTAATGGGTTTATATTCAGGATATTAAAGACATAAAAGGAGTGACAGAAATGACAGCAAAAACGGAAATGGTATACGGTAGGATTTTGTCCTTGGGTGGGAAAGGGGGAACTAATAGTTATAAGATACGCCTGTTCATAGTAAAACGTTCCAGCGCAGATCCTTGTAAGATTATCCATCTCGATGTATATCACCGCACCATTACAGACTAATCTGAAATATATTTACAGTGATTTGAAGCTGCATGTCCACAAAATCTGGAGTTATGCAAAGCATTCGGACTTGTATGCCATTCTCTATCAAAGACTTATAAATGCCTTTCTAAAAGGTGCCCTTTTACGCTGCAAAAGGGCGTCTTTCACACCTCAAAAGAGCACCTTTTACTCTACAAAAGGGCATCTTTTACTTTATAAAAAAACACCTACTATTCTCAATGTATGAATCTTTATTACGCCCCTTCTTATGCCCTTTTCCCTTTCATAACAAGCGAGTATCTCTCCCACTACATTATTATAACAACACCATAAAAACAAACCACCTTTCAATTTTCCTGTCACTCCTGTCACTCCTTCCAACATCACAACGAATTGATAACAAGCCGCTTACACGAAATGTTAAAAGTGACAGCAACTAAAAACAAAACTATATTAGGGGTTTAGAGTAACTATAGAACATGTAATACCAAAGACTGTATCCGAAGAAATATGTATCTTTCCTCATGATTCTAGGCGTTCTTTACATTGAAACAAAGGAAACAAAAAGACTGAACCCCTGTTGAGGAGTTCAGCCTTAAATTATATCTAACAAATTTACCAAGCAGGAACTATAGATTTGATAAACGAAGTATCAAATTGTTCCAAGGTATCTTTTTTCCTTTTATATATAAGTTTCTCGTTACATTTTTTTAAGCTGCCTAGACAAAAGGTATTACTATCTAATGATAGTACTAAATCTCTAGTACAATTATTATTTAAATCTTTTAGATATAAAGAATCCTTGTGAACCCTATATCGTAAATAAATAACAGTATCTGTCAGGCAATCAAATATGGCTGTAGAATCTTTATAAAAAGACAAATTTATGTATGCAATCGGTTTAACATCTTTACTAACTAGTTCCCAGCATCCTGTTATTGCTTGAGGATCAATTTCTGTCTTCGATTTACAAGAAAAAAACAGGAACAAGGATAATGTTAAAGAAATTAAGATATAAAATTTAATCCGAAACATGCCCAAGATAAGCTTTTCCATCTTTGAAATTTAATTTATTAATATTCAATTGATCAATATCTTTTTGTGTTACCTTTCGTTTTGCAGGGTCTAATGTGCCCCCTTTTGAACCAGGCTTGGCTTGAGGATTATATTGGTAGCTCTTATCAACAAATGTCCCACGAGGAGCCATTATATTAGGTTGCCCCTTACCACGAAGGTCTCTTTCCGTATGTTTTAAGCCTAAACTATGTCCAAACTCATGAGCCTCTGTAAGTGTACCTGGCCCTTTTATATTATCAAGTTGAAATTCTCCAACATTCCCTCCTATATCCATATAAGAGACACCCTCAATGGATCCTCCTGTAGCATATTTAACAACTTCTACGTAATTTATCTCTGGATTAGTATTGTTAGCTTTCTCTATATCTAAAGCAACTCCTTTTAGGCCTAGCCAACCACCAGTGTCTCTATATTCTCCTTTTATTTGGAAAACGACATTATACGTAGTTTTTCCTATAGTAACTTTTCCTTGAGCTGCATTCCAACTATTTTGTATATCTGCTGCTGTTTGAGATGCAATAACAGTAGAAGCACATTCTCCGTAGAAAACAAGTGTTGCACTTATAACGATAGTCTTTGTTCGACTATTTATTGTAACCTTCGCGGATTTTCCATTTGGATCTTTGAAAAAAAGAGGATTATAAAATACATAATTATAAGATGTAATACCAGGATATTTCTCTTTCAATGGATCTACCCCATACCAAATACTTGCCATAGGATTCATGTACCTTGCACCATAATAATACAAGCCAGTTTCCTCATCGAACTGTTTGCCATTGAACTTATACGGCAGTTCTTCACTGCTACTATGTTCGTCAACTAACAGTTCACCATATGGCAGGTAGGCATCATACTGTGTGATGTTGGCTTTTTCGTCTGTAATATAAGATGTACTACCGAGGTGGTCACTGTGATAGAAGAAGGTCTCCTCTTTCGTAGTGTCATTTGGAATATAGCCATAACCAGCCTGTGGGTCATCAGGATTGCTTGGGTCATTCCAGCTTACAGGTGGACCGGGGTTAGTATTCGGTGTGGTGTTCGGCTTCGGAGTCTGAATCCAACCCTGTGGCACATCATGGTTACCGAGTGTGTCAATGATAGAGTTATACCCTCGTTTTGTATTCTCTGGATCACCATACGCACCCTTCATTGTAGGTACACCAGGGGCAATGCCCTGCTGCTTATAGTATGCTTCCTTCTGACGTTGTATTTGGTTCATACGTTCAGCATAGTCCTGCTGACCAGCTGTTACGTATGAGCCGTTACGCCCATAGACGTTATTAAACAGACCTGTTCCTATCCTTGAAGCAACTCGTTTGTCACCAATGAAGTAATGCTTTGTAAAGCGATTCTTGTTTACAGAGAGGATACTTGCAGGATAAAGTGTGAAGTTGTCCGTCTCGTGGAATGTGATACCCTGTGGCGCACCATTGATATACACACCTTCCATCGTTCCGTAGCTCTTCGTGATACGCTCACCAGCAGCGTTGTAAGTATAACGACTCGTCTTCCCGTTGTCCGACAGCACCATCAGCTGGTTCTCCTCGTCCCAGTACAGTTCTCTCGTCTCATTCGTCGAGTCATTCACCACTCGGATAGGTGTATCTTTAATCACTTTACTTTTTAAAGTTCAAAATTTCTTTAGTACAAACCATATATGTAGAATCATTTTTTAAGATTATATAATAGTTTAACTTTTCATTTTCTTTTTGATTCTTTTTAAAAATCACAGAATATTTACCATTTAGAATACTTTTAGATACTTCTATCTGAATGGAATCTGGATTAACACTAATTATTTTCCAGATTCCTTTAGCCTCTTTTTCTAGTCTATCTAATTCTTTATAATTTCCTTTTACATCATCATTGGCTGTTACTATAACAGGAAGACTAATCTTTTGTTTAGTAATGAAAATATTGTTTTCTAAAGGATGAAAATCCGTTTGACGACAGAAATACGATTTGCTAAAATCTATATTACATACACCTTGCAAATTATCATACAGAGGAGTATGCTTTTTGATCATAGTAAAAATACAAAAGATTGCTATTATAACAATCACTGTTAAGAAAGCACGCTTTTTACCTTTTAATAAAAGGTTTGTAAGTCTTATTTGTCCTATCATATCTCCCAGATTTTGATAAAATATTTTGTCCTATTTTGTCAATGTTTTTATCTTTTGTTGTATTTTCTCCTTGAAAAACATAATTTAGAATTGCGCCCATCTTATTAGTGTCCTTTCTGTAATTATCGGGAATTGAATTCATTTGGCTATTTACCGCTCTTATTGCTTTTCTGAAAGAGGCCATTTGATCGTCAAATGCATTACTATCCCAAAAGGTCGAAAGTGTCATATATGTATCTACCGCATAATTTGCAAAGTCTAGTATGGCAATCGCTCCAACAGCCTTAGCTGATCCTCTTACAGGCATAGGGTCAAAACTATGGAATCTTCTATCTTCTTGGCCAGTAGATTTCGCAATTGGTCTCCTGATTCTTACATTCCCATCTTTTGGGTCTATACCAGCTGGTTTACGCCCTATGGTGAAACTTTTATGTGCATAATTGTCAACAGAAATTTTTCCGATTTCTGTGTTTATACCAAGTTCTCCTGGTCTCCAATTAGCAGGATTATTATTAGCTCTTTTGAAATTGGATTGCATAGTTTTGCTAAAATTTTCTATTCTTATTCCAAACACCCCATTACCACGGTATTCAATGAGTGATCCTCGTTCCCATGGCCAGGACCAATTACCATTCGGATCTATTAATCTCACAGGATTATCCAAGGTATATACATATCCACCTGTGGCGACATATTTCTCTGCTAGCGGATCCACACCATACCATAAACTCGTGATTGGATTCAAGTACCTTGCACCATAATAATACAAGCCAGTTTCTTCATCGAATTGTTTGCCGTTGAACTTGTATGGTAGGTCTTCACTCGATGAGTGTTCGTCTACAAGGAGTTCACCGTATGGCAAGTAGGCATCATACTGTGTGATGTTGGCTTTATCGTCTGCAATGTAAGACGTGCTACCGAGGTGATCACTGTGATAGAAGAAGGTTTCTTCTTTTGTGGTATCATTAGGGATATATCCATAACCAGCCTGTGGGTCATCAGGGTTGCTCGGGTCATTCCAGCTTACAGGTGGACCGGGGTTAGTATTCGGTGTGGTGTTCGGCTTCGGAGTCTGAATCCACCCCTGTGGCACATCATGGTTGCCGAGTGTGTCAATGATAGAGTTATATCCTCGTTTTGTGTTCTCGGGGTCACCATACGCACCCTTCATTGTAGGTACACCAGGGGCAATGCCCTGCTGTTTATAGTATGCCTCTTTCTGCTTCTGTATCTGATTCATGCGTTCAGCATAGTCCTGCTGACCAGCGGTTACGTATGAGCCGTTACGCCCATAGACATTATTGAACAGACCCGTTCCTATCCTTGAAGCAACTCGTTTGTCACCAATAAAGTAATGCTTTGTAAAGCGATTCTTGTTTACAGAGAGGATACTTGCAGGATAAAGCGTGAAGTTGTCCGTCTCGTGGAAAGTAATACCCTGTGGCGCGCCGTTGATATACACACCTTCCATCGTTCCGTAACTCTTCATGATGCGTTCACCAGCAGCGTTGTAAGTGTAACGGCTTGTCTTGCCATTATCAGAGAGTACCATCAGACGATTGTTTTCATCCCAGTACATCTCTCGAGTAGTGTTCGTAGAGTCGTTTGTCACCAGCACAGGATTACCGTTGGCATCATACGTGTAATGGTCGTGACCAATCTGTGTTGGAGCCGTCGGATGGTTACTGTCCTCATACTTATAAGCAAAGTTATAAGACTTAGCAGTTGTCGTTGAGTCCACCTTCTGCACCTTAGTGAGTGGCTCACTCATCCGTCCGAACGACATCACCATATCATAACTTGCACTTTTTGCCTTACCGCTGGCGTGAATAAGGCGGTTCAGTTCATCATACTCATACGTATGCAAACTCCTTCCTCCTAACTTCGCCTTGTTGAGTTTCGTCAGCGACGTTGGGTTGGCAGCATTCGTAATACCGAGGATATTATCCACAGCATCATAGCGATACCTGTTCTCCATCACAGTCTGACCATCCGCTGTAAGGTTCATCACCTGCAGACGTTCACGCTGCTTGTCGTAGGTATAGGTTGTCTCCGTGCCATTACCAAGCTTTGTATAGACCGTATGACCCTCTTTGTCGTAACCTATCCTGTCAACAATAACGCTCTGACGTCCCTGTTTATTGCTCGTCATACTCTCCACCTGTCCTGCAGCATTGTAGTGATAAGTCACCACTTCACCGTCAGGATAAGTCATCTTCTGCACCCGGTTCCAACTGTCATAGGTAGCACCATAGACATAAGTCCTGATATCCGTCACGCTCGCCATGACTGTACGTACAGTCTTCGTCACCTCACCCTGACGACCATAGTAATAGGCTTCACCGCCACTCGCATCCTCTACAAGAGCAAGAACAAAAGGGCAAAAATAAGCTTCATTTCTTACTTCCATGATAACCTTTCATATAGAGTCTCATGCAAAGTACTGAGAGCAAGCCTAATGAAAGAATTCCCAACCTAACATATATATCCTCCTTTTCATCATAAAAAAGTGTATCATTCCATTTATTATGGTATAAAATTTTATTTAGATTCCCGTCATTTATATCCTTCCTACTTACTGTGACAGTGTATTCCTTACTCATATAACGTACTATGATATATGAAGTTATATTTATAGCACCACTATGTTCTGACACTATTTTATATGACTTAATTGGACCCGATTTAATTGCTTGAGTATCGTAATAAACAACTATAATACTGTAGAATAAATATATAATACAGCCAGAGATCATCAATAGAAGATATCTACGAACTTGTTTGTATTCCATTTTATTGACCACCATAATCTTTAGGTAATTGTGATTGTACTTTCTTTCCAACTTCTTTTTTTACCGTCTCTACCCCTGTTGTAAATGAAACCAAAGTCCCATATAATGCTCTCGCTTCTCTCATTGCTGATTTAGCATTTCTAATTAATTTCATGTTAGGAGTTCTACGTAACTGTAATTTTTCTAATTTATGTAAAGCAACACTATAGTTATGCCTAGCCTCTGCTGTTGCTTTTTTTAGATAGCTTGACGGGAGAATATGTCCAACTCCTTTGCTTATAAGAGTTTCTGCTATGATGGACTTCACAGACATTTCTTCTTTATTTATAACTCTCCCTACAACATTTTCGAGACCTTCCAATAAGAAGCCAATCCCCTCTTTAGCTATAAACTTTGCTACAGGGTTTTTAATAATCTTCAAAATGCTTGAAATGCCATTATTGATGGCACCCTTCCGCTGCACCTGTTGCAATACCCCATGTGATGCTCAAATAATCTCTCCCCTCTAATTCTTTATTTGCATTGATGAAAGAGTTTATAGAGACCTTATCCATCTTATCCATGATAATCGTTAAATATTGCGATAATCCACCAGCAACCCCTCCGATAATAACACCATCAATCCCTATTTTTCCATCTTTGTCATAGTATCTAATAGGATTATCAGAGCAATAGACATAACTAAGTAACGTTGGCTTTGTGAGGCTCATTGGATCCACCCCATACCAAATACTTGACATAGGATTCAAGTACCTTGCACCATAATAGTATAGACCAGTCTCTTCATCAAACTGTTTGCCATTGAACTTATACGGCAGGTCTTCACTACTGCTATGCTCGTCAACCAACAGCTCACCATACGGTAAGTAGGCATCATACTGTGTAATGTTGGCATGGTCATCTGTGATGTAAGACGTGCTGCCGAGGTGGTCACTATGATAGAAGAAGGTTTCCTCTTTCGTAGTGTCGTTTGGAATGTAACCATAACCTGCCTGCGGATCATCAGGGTTGCTCGGGTCATTCCAACTTACAGGTGGACCGGGGGTAGTATTCGGTGTGGTGTTCGGCTTCGGAGTCTGAATCCAACCCTGTGGCACATCATGGTTGCCGAGTGTGTCAATGATAGAGTTATATCCTCGTTTTGTATTCTCTGGGTCACCATACGCGCCCTTCATTGTAGGTACACCAGGAGCAATGCCCTGCTGCTTATAATACGCTTCCTTCTGACGTTGGATTTGGTTCATACGTTCAGCATAATCCTGCTGACCAGCTGTTACGTAAGAGCCATTACGCCCATAGACATTATTGAACAGACCTGTTCCTATCCTTGAAGCAACTCGTTTGTCACCAAGGAAGTAATGCTTTGTAAAGCGGTTCTTGTTAATGCTGATTATTGAAGCTGGATAAAGCGTAAAGTTATCTGTTTCATGGAATGTAATACCTTGCGGTGCACCATTGATATAAACACCCTCCATCGTGCCATAACTCTTCATGATGCGTTCGCTGGCAGCGTTGTAAGTGTAACGACTTGTCTTGCCGTTGTCAGAGAGTACCATCAGGCGGTTATCTTCATCCCAATACATCTCACGAGTAGTATTCGTAGAGTCGTTCGTTACCAGTGTTGGATTACCGTTGGCATCGTAGGTGTAATGGTCATGACCAATCTGCGTCGGAGCCGTCGGATGGTTACTGTCCTCATACTTATAAGCAAAGTTATAAGACTTGGCAGTTGTCGTTGAGTCCACCTTCTGTACCTTCGTCAGCGGTTCACTCATCCGTCCGAACGACATCACCATATCATACGATGCACGCTTTGCCTTACCGCTTGCGTGAACAAGGCGGTTCAGCTCGTCATATTCATACGTATGCGAACTCCTTCCTCCTAACTTCGCCCTATTGAGTTTCGTCAGCGACGTTGGGTTGGCGGCATTCGTAATACCGAGGATATTATCCACAGCATCATAACGATACTTGTTTTCCATCACAGTCTGACCATCCACTGTAAGGTTCATCACCTGCAGACGTTCACGCTGCTTGTCGTAGGTATAGGTAGTCTCCGTGCCATTACCAAGTTTCGTATAGACCGTATGACCCTCTTTGTCGTAACCTATCCTGTCTACTATAACGCTCTCACGTCCTCCCTTATTGCTTGAAAGACCATCTATTTGTCCTGCCGCATTGTAGTGATAGATCACCACCTCACCGTCAGGATAAGTCATCGTCCGCACACGGTTCCAACTGTCGTAGGTAGCACCGTAGACATAAGTCCTAATATCTGCCACACTCGCTATTGTTGAATTTCGCTTGAATGAGAATAACTAAGACTATGAAGGGAATCTCTATATCATTGTGACGAACTTTTAATAATAGCTTTGTCCCTTAGTCTCCATATTTTTTAAATATAATAACAACAAGATAACCATTATACCTAAGCCTACAATTGCAAATCTCCAAAAGCCATTCCCATCTCCTTCATAAAAATATAGTTAAAGCATTTATTATAAAAAAACTTTTTATGCAGCTTATGATGATTTAAATCTTCTTCAGTTACTGGTACTGTATAATTCTGCCCAGCATAATTTATGGTAATTGTTGCAGATACATCAACATTACCAGGATTCACTTCTAAAATTTTGTAAGAATTATCTGGGATTCTTACTGAGTAATGCTTGTTAGTTAATAATGCAGCACAACTATACGAAAACCATGCGATACAGAAAAAGGATACTATCCAAACATACCTAATTAAGATTCTACTTTTGTATTTATTTATCGCCATATTCTTTGGGTAATAGCTCTACGGCTTTACGAGTTATCTGTTTATGCGTTGTCTTTAATCCTGTTAGAAATCCAGAAAGGAGACCATAGTTTAGCTTGGCTTCTTTTAGGCCAGCTAAAGCTTTACTTACTAGTTTTGCATTAGGAGATCTTCTACTCTGATAATCTTTAAGAGCCTTCAAGGCTCTCTGATAGTTCTGTCTTGCCCCTATAGTAGCTTTTTTTATATAAGCAATAGGAAGAATGTGTCCAAATCCCTTACTTATTAGTGTTTGTGCTACTATTGCTTTTACATCAATACTCTTACCTGTAATCATTTTTGAAATAGCACTTTCTACTCCTTCAAGTATAATTCCTATACCTTCCTTGAGAATCCACTTAGCAATAGGATTTCTCACAATCTTTACCATGGTTGAAATTCCATTATCCAATGCTCCGCTTATAGCACCTGTTCCTACATTATATGCAATGCTTACACCGTCTTTCCATGTTAAACTCTTGTTAGCTTTAACAAATGAACTTATAGAAAGGTTATCCATTTTCTGGAACATTATAGAAAGGTATTCTGATGCACCACCAGCAACCCCTCCGATAATAACGCCATCAATCCCTATTTTTCCATTTTTGTCATAGTATCTAATAGGATTATCAGAGCAATAGACATAACTAAGTAACGTTGGCTTTGTGAGGCTCATTGGATCCACCCCATACCAAATACTTGCCACAGGATTCATATACCTTGCACCATAATAGTACAAGCCTGTCTCTTCATCGAACTGCTTACCGTTGAACTTATACGGCAGGTCTTCACTGCTGCTGTGCTCGTCAACTAACAGTTCACCGTATGGTAGGTAAGCATCATACTGCGTGATATTGGCTTTATCATCAGTAATGTAAGACGTACTGCCGAGATGGTCACTGTGATAGAAGAAGGTTTCCTCACGTGTTGTGTCATTTGGAATATAGCCATAACCAGCCTGCGGGTCATCAGGGTTGCTCGGGTCATTCCAGCTTACAGGTGGACCAGGGTTGGTATTCGGGGTCGTGTTAGGACGTGGAGTCTGAATCCAACCCTGTGGCACATCATGGTTACCGAGTTCTGTAAGGACAGCATTATAACCAACACCAGTGTTCTCCGGATCACCATACGCGCCCTTTTCTGTCGGTACACCAGGAGCTACACCCACCTTCTTATAGTACGCCTCCTTCTGTGTCTGAATCTGATTCATACGTTCAGCATAATCCTGCTGACCAGCGGTTACGTATGAGCCGTTGCGTCCGTAAACGTTGTTAAACAGACCTGTTCCTATCCTTGAAGCAACTCGTTTGTCACCAATGCAGTAATGCTTTGTAAAGCGATTCTTGTTAATCCTGATTATCGAAGCTGGATAAAGCACCTCACGAAGTCGTTCGAAGTCATAGATGTAAGAGATTCATCATTCCATAAATATAGTTAATATTAAATTATATAATTTAGTATAATTATTTACTCTCAATCAGAAACCTAGAAGTCTAATAACCAATAATCTGATTTAGGGTTCATGTTACGAGACAATTGAACTTCTAAATTTGTTTTTGACTGGAAGATACCTTTTTCATCAACACTATAGATATTTTGTTCATAACATTGAATTATTGTCTTTAGCCAACTTTCTATGGAGTCATATATCATGATAGGAGCATCAGATAATAAGACCTGAGGACTATAATAAAATAGAGCTTTATATGTCTCTCTGCTTGAATCAAGGTCTATGAGGATAGGATCTTCATAAACCCCATCAAAAATAAATGGATACATACGTTCATCATCGGCATAAGATGCTTGCATTATTTTATTTTGAGTCATTATATCTCTCGATAAAGAATATGCGGCATAATTGCCCATAGAAGAAAGTTTATTTGGTTTTCTTCACCTTCACTTAAATCTAGAAGGAGTTCATGAGCACATCCTGTCTTCCACAGGTATAAATCTAAAAGTTCTGGGCAACATTCGAGTTCTAAGAGTCTAAACGCACTCTCTATACTTTGTTTGTCTTTCCAATTAAAGTCCCAATCCATTTCATTCAATATTGGATTATGAGCTTGGATAAGTTGTCTTTCCAGTTTTTTGATAAGATCGTTCATCTTTAAAATTATCTAATTTGTGGTTGTCTACTATCATATTCATTCATATAACGTGTCGTTGGTGGAATAAGTAGGAACGTGGATCTCTGTACCGTACTTCCAATAGCCTCTAAAGCACTTGAGAAAATTTTTCCTAAGACAATTGCTCCAAAAACCTTATTCACATTTTTAGATTCGGGCTGTCTACGTAAATAAGGCATAGCTTGAGGAACTAGTCTTGGTTTTTCTCCTTGTTTTTTAGGAACCAGGACTACTTGTATTATATCACCAGTTTTCAAATGGTTGAACCTTATAAATGCCCCCAAATACCCTCCATGACTCCTGTTCTCTATTAATGGTACATAGTTTACGGCAGCCCCTTTACCACCTTCCATTGTCGTCGCATATGGAAACTCATCTCTATCATAACCAATCTTGGGTGCTAATCCGCTATCTTTTAAAGATGCTTTTCTTCGTGTATTTCTATTGGATACGTTCGAATCATAAGTTAAACTTATTGAACTTCTATTGTGCATATACATCTTATGAGTCTTATACACGTTTGCCCATTTGCCTTGATAAACAAAAAAAGTAACTCTTTTAGGTCTATTAGAATCATTTCCTTCTGGTCGCTCGCCAAATTTATCAATAAAACTGATAGGATTATCTTTACAATATACATAAGAACCTAAAAACTTATACTTCTCTGCCAACGGATCCACCCCATACCAAATACTTGCCATAGGATTCAAGTACCTTGCACCATAGTAGTACAACCCTGTTTCTTCATCCAGCTCCTTGCCGTTGAACTTATACGGTATTTCCTCACTTGATGAGTGTTCATCCACAAGCAGTTCACCATACGGTAGGTATGCATCATACTGCGTGATGTTGGCTTTATCATCTGTGATGTAAGACGTACTACCTAAGTGGTCACTATGATAGAAGAAAGTTTCTTCACGTGTCGTGTCATTGGCAATGTAGCCGTAACCAGCCTGTGGGTCATCAGGGTTACTCGGGTCATTCCAACTTACAGGTGGACCGGGGTTGGTATTCGGTGTGGTGTTGGGGCGTGGAATCTGAATCCAACCCTGTGGCACATCATGGTTGCCGAGTGTGTCAATGATAGAGTTATACCCTCGCTTTGTGTTCTCCGGGTCACCATACGCACCCTTCATTGTAGGTACACCAGGGGCAATGCCCTGCTGCTTATAGTATGCCTCTTTCTGCTTCTGAATCTGATTCATACGCTCTGCATAGTCCTGCTGACCTGCAGTTACATATGAGCCGTTGCGTCCATAGACGTTGTTAAACAGACCCGTTCCTATCCTTGAAGCAACTCGTTTGTCACCAATGAAGTAATGCTTTGTAAAGCGATTCTTGTTTACAGAGAGGATACTTGCTGGGTAGAGCGTGAAGTTGTCCGTCTCGTGGAAGGTGATACCCTGTGGTGCACCGTTAATATACACACCCTCCATCGTACCGTAACTCTTCATAATACGTTCACCAGCTGCGTTGTAAGTGTAACGACTTGTCTTGCCGTTATCAGAGAGTACCATGAGTCGATTGTCCTCATCCCAGTACATCTCTCGGGTAGTGTTCGCCGAATCGTTCGTTACCAGCGTAGGATTACCATTGGCATCATACGTGTAATGGTCGTGACCAATCTGTGTTGGAGCCGTCGGATGGTTACTGTCCTCATACTTATAAGCAAAGTTATAAGACTTAGCAGTTGTCGTTGAGTCCACTTTCTGAACTTTTGTCAGTGGCTCGCTCATCTTCCCGAAGGTCATCGCCATGTCGTAGGGGGCGTTCTTCGCCTTGCCTGTAGCATGAATCAGTCGGTTTAACGCCTAATAGATATAAATGCGTATTAGTCTTTCTCCAAGAGTAGTTTCTTTACCTTGTACTTTACTTTGGTTCTTCTTCATTTTTTAGTTTCCCTGTGGAATCTGTCTGATAATATTTGACACCATACACTCTTCCCATTCCCATGTGCAAGACTCTATATCGAGTGTCGGGTGCCAATACGGCACGCTTTGGATTATTTACAACCGTATCAATGTTAGGAAAGCATGCCTCCACTTGATATTTCGAAGAAATATTATTTAGATCAAGTGTGTCAATTCCTTTTTCTTTCTTTTTTTCTTTTAACTCTATATCATAGGAATAAAATAATTCTTTTTCGCCATCAGGCTCAATATAAAAACTTAACATATCATACACGTAGAAAGTCTGTTTCTCTTCGTCAAACGTGAAATCATGATTGTCGCATGCACAAAGTGTAAACACTATTGTTACCAATATTATTCTATTTTTTATTGCTTGTATGTTTTTTGAATTCATTCCACCATTTATTGATTTGTTCGATTTTGTCTTTCTCCTTCAGTTTGTCATTCTTAAACAAATTCCCGATAGATGCTTTGAAGTGTGTCGTAACGAATTCGCGGAAAGCGTCATATGTTTTAGTCCCTTGCTGAGCCTCTATTTCGCGAGGAGCATCGTCGTGGTTGCCAGCCTTAATATAACCTGCTATTGTTTTAAGCAAATATTTTGTCAGACCCTTATCGCGCGCAATCTGCTTAGTGTGTACCACCTCGTGCGAGAATTGGCGGAACCAGACGTCATAATCCTGCCCAGCTCTGCTATTATCAAGATAATATGGCGACACAAGGATTCGTGCATTATTGGGAGAGCCGCCAATTGTAATGCTATTGCCTTCGGGTTGAGAAATGAATTCTTCAAGCCTTGCATTCTTCACATACGTAATGGGAACGTTCGCTACCAAAGACAATAAGTGAGCGGCTGATTCCCTAAAGGTATAGTATGTTACTTCATGGGGTATCCTCATTAACGTATTGGCGGAGCCTACTGCTTGGTACAGAACAACGGTTTCGACATGTTTTACAACAATGCCCTTAGGGAACATTCCCATAACATCAATATTCGCAATTGGACTCCCGTTACAATATGTATACGAACCTACCGACACATACTTTTCTGTTAAATTATCCACCCCATACCACAAACTTATGATTGGGTCCATGTATCTTGCACCGTAATAGTACAGACCTGTCTCATCATCGAACTGTTTACCATTGAACTTATACGGTAGGTCCTCACTACTGCTATGCTCGTCAACTAACAGTTCACCGTATGGTAGGTAAGCATCATACTGGGTGATGTTGGCTTTGTCATCTGTGATATAAGACGTTGAGCCGAGGTGGTCACTATGATAGAAGAAGGTCTCTTCCTTTGTGGTGTCGTTTGGAATATATCCATAACCAGCCTGCGGGTCATCAGGGTTGCTTGGGTCATTCCAGCTTACAGGTGGACCGGGGTTAGTATTCGGTGTGGTGTTGGGGCGTGGAGTTTGAATCCACCCCTGTGGCACATCGTGGTTACCGAGTGTGTCAATGATAGAGTTATACCCTCGTTTTGTATTCTCGGGGTCACCATACGCACCCTTCATTGTAGGTACACCAGGGGCAATGCCCTGCTGCTTATAGTATGCTTCCTTCTGACGTTGTATTTGGTTCATACGTTCAGCATAATCCTGCTGACCAGCAGTAACGTATGAGCCGTTACGTCCATAGACGTTATTGAACAAGCCTGTTCCTAGCCTTGAAGCAGCTCGTTTGTCACCAAGGAAGTAATGCTTCGTGAAGCGGTTCTTGTTGACAGAGAGGATACTTGCAGGATAAAGTGTGAAGTTGTCCGTCTCGTGGAAAGTAATACCCTGCGGTGCTCCATTGATATACACACCCTCCATCGTACCGTAACTCTTCATGATGCGTTCGCCAGCAGCGTTATAAGTATAGCGTGAGGTTTTGCCATTATCGCTTAAGACCATCAGGCGGTTGTCCTCGTCCCAGTACATCTCACGGGTCGTGTTGGTTGAGTCGTTCGTTACCAGCGTTGGATTACCGTTGGCATCGTAGGTGTAATGGTCATGACCAATCTGCGTTGGAGCCGTCGGGTGGTTGCTGTCCTCATACTTATAAGCAAAGTTATAAGACTTGGCGGTTGTTGTTGAGTCCACTTTCTGTACCTTAGTGAGCGGTTCACTCATCCGTCCGAACGACATCACCATATCATACGATGCACGCTTTGCCTTACCGTTTGCGTGGACAAGGCGGTTCAGTTCATCATACTCATACGTATGCGAACTCCTTCCTCCTAACTTCGCCTTGTTGAGTTTCGTCAGCGACGTTGGGTTGGCAGCATTCGTAATACCGAGGATATTATCCACAGCATCATAGCGATACTTGTTTTCCATCACAGTCTGACCATCCGCTGTAAGGTTCATCACCTGCAGACGTTCACGCTGCTTGTCGTAGGTATAGGTTGTCTCCGTGCCATTACCAAGTTTCGTATAGACCGTATGACCCTCCTTGTCGTAACCTATCCTGTCAACTATAACGCTCTGACGTCCCTGTTTATTGCTCGTAAGACACTCAACCTGTCCGGCAGCATTGTAGTGATAAGTTACCACTTCACCGTCAGGATAAGTCATTGTCTGTACACGATTCCAGCTGTCATAGGTAGCACCATAGACATAAGTCCTAATATCTGCTACGCTCGCCATGACTGTACGGACAGTTTTCGTCACCTCACCCTGTCGACCATAGTAATAGGCTTCACCGCCCGAAGCATTCTCTACAAGAGCAAGAACAAAAGGGCAAAAATAAGCTTCATTTCTTACTTCCATGATAACCTTTCATATAGAGTCTCATGCAAAGTACTGAGAGCAGGCCTAATGAAAGAATTCCCAACCTAACATATATATCCTCTTTTTCATCATAAAAAAGTGTATCATTCCATTTATTATGGTATAAAATTTTATTTAGATTCCCGTCATTTATATCCTTCCTACTTACTGTGACAGTGTATTCCTTACTCATATAACGTACTATGATATATGAAGTTATATTTATAGCACCACTATGTTCTGACACTATTTTATATGACTTAATTGGACCCGATTTAATTGCTTGAGTATCGTAATAAACAACTATAATACTGTAGAATAAATATATAATACAGCCAGAGATCATCAATAGAAGATATCTACGAACTTGTTTGTATTCCATTTTATTGACCACCATAATCTTTAGGTAATTGTGATTGTACTTTCTTTCCAACTTCTTTTTTTACCGTCTCTACCCCTGTTGTAAATGAGACCAAAGTCCCATATAATGCTCTCGCTTCTCTCATTGCTGATTTAGCATTTCTAATTAATTTCATGTTAGGAGTTCTACGTGACTGTAATTTTTCTAATTTATGTAAAGCAACACTATAGTTATGCCTAGCCTCTGCTGTTGCTTTTTTTAGATAGCTTGACGGGAGAATATGTCCAACTCCTTTGCTTATAAGAGTTTCTGCTATGATGGACTTCACAGACATTTCTTCTTTATTTATAACTCTCCCTATAACATTTTCGAGACCTTCCAATAAGAAGCCAATCCCCCTCTTTAGCTATAAACTTTGCTACAGGGTTTTTAATAATCTTCAAAATGCTTGAAATGCCATTATTGATGGCACCTTCCGCTGCACCTGTTGCAATACCCCATGTGATGCTCAAATAATCTCTCCCCTCTAATTCTTTATTTGCATTGATGAAAGAGTTTATAGAGACCTTATCCATCTTATCCATGATAATCGTTAAATATTGCGATAATCCACCAGCAACCCCTCCGATAATAACACCATCAATCCCTATTTTTCCATCTTTGTCATAGTATCTAATAGGATTATCAGAGCAATAGACATAACTAAGTAACGTTGGCTTTGTGAGGCTCATTGGATCCACCCCATACCAAATACTTGACATAGGATTCAAGTACCTTGCACCATAATAGTATAGACCAGTCTCTTCATCAAACTGTTTGCCATTGAACTTATACGGCAGGTCTTCACTGCTACTATGCTCATCAACCAACAGCTCTCCGTACGGCAGGTAAGCATCATACTGCGTGATATTGGCTTTGTCGTCCGTGATGTAAGACGTTGAACCAAGGTGGTCACTGTGATAGAAGAAGGTTTCCTCCTTCGTTGTGTCATTAGGAATATAACCATAACCAGCCTGTGGGTCGTCAGGGTTACTCGGGTCGTTCCAGCTTACAGGTGGACCGGGGTTGGTATTCGGTGTGGTGTTAGGGCGTGGAGTCTGAATCCAACCCTGTGGCACATCATGGTTGCCAAGTGTGTCAATGATAGAGTTATATCCTCGTTTTGTATTCTCCGGATCACCATACGCGCCCTTCATTGTAGGTACACCAGGGGCAATGCCCTGCTGCTTATAGTATGCTTCTTTCTGCTTCTGAATCTGATTCATGCGCTCAGCATAATCCTGCTGACCAGCGGTTACGTATGAGCCATTACGCCCGTAAACGTTGTTGAACAGACCTGTTCCTATCCTTGATGCGATTCGTTTGTCACCAATAAAGTAATGCTTTGTAAATCGATTCTTATTGACTGAGAGGATACTTGCTGGATAAAGTGTGAAGTTGTCCGTCTCGTGGAAGGTTATACCCTGTGGTGCACCATTGATATACACACCCTCCATCGTTCCGTAACTCTTCATGATGCGTTCACCAGCAGCATTATAAGTATATCGACTCGTTTTGCCATTGTCAGAGAGTACCATCAGGCGGTTATCTTCATCCCAGTACATCTCACGGGTAGTATTCGTAGAGTCGTTCGTTACCAGTGTAGGATTACCATTGGCATCATAGGTGTAATGGTCGTGACCAATCTGCGTTGGAGCCGTCGGGTGGTTACTGTCCTCATACTTATAAGCAAAGTTATAAGACTTAGCAGTTGTTGTTGAGTCCACCTTCTGTACCTTGGTCAGCGGTTCACTCATCCGTCCGAACGACATCACCATATCATACGATGCACGCTTAGCCTTACCACTTGCATGAATAAGGCGGTTCAGCTCATCATACTCATACGTATGCGAACTCCTTCCTCCCAGCTTCGCCTTGTTGAGTTTCGTCAGCGACGTTGGGTTGGCGGCATTCGTAATACCGAGGATATTGTCCACAGCATCATACTGGTACCTGTTTTCCATCACAGCCTGACCATCCGCTGTAAGGTTCATCACCTGCAGACGTTCACGCTGCTTATCGTAGGTATAGGTTGTCTCCGTGCCATTACCGAGCTTCGTATAGACTGTATGACCCTCCTTATCGTAACCTATCCTATCAACAATAACGCTCTGACGTCCCTGTTTATTGCTCGTCATGCTCTCCACCTGTCCTGCAGCATTGTAGTGATAAGTTACCACTTCACCGTCAGGATAAGTCATCGTCTGCACACGGTTCCAACTGTCATACGTAGCACCATAGACATAAGTCCTGATATCCGCCACGCTCGCCATGACTGTACGTACAGTCTTCGTCACCTCACCCTGACGACCATAGTAATATGCTTCACCGCCACTCGCATCCTCAACGAGGGCAAGACGACCGGCACGGTTATACTTATCGCCAGCCTTACCATAGGTATAAGTAACACGGTTGAAGAGGTTTTCAGGATAAAGCACCTCATGCAACCGTTCGAAGTCATAGGTGTAAGAGATGTAACCCTTGTCAGATATCGACTTCCTAAGCTCTGTCGTAAGTTTCGTCAGGAGGTTGCCTGCCGCATCATAGGTCAGATTCGTTTCACCCACATCAGGATGATTCACCATCAGTTTGCGACCAAGCAAGTCATAGGCATACTTCGTCTCCCTACCGTTAGGATGCTGAACCGTCATCACCTGTCCGACTGGGTCATAGCTGTACTATCTCATATCTTACTGACAAGAAGGAAATTCAAAATATTTGGTACCTTCTATTATTTCTGGGGGAGCTTGAGGTTTGAAAACCATTAATACCAAAGGTTTTTCCTTAATAACATCATCTAATAAAAATATATCATCATCTATTAAGCATGATAAGTTTGTCAAGAATTCACAAATCTTATTGTAAACATTCAAACTATCAACAAATCTTGAATCAATATCCATTTCTAACTGTTCTGTACTATTTAAGTACCACCTAAGAACAGGTTTTTCACATAAGAAAAGAGTGATTATCTCGTTACAAATATCATACTCTATATCTTCTTCAATACCTTTAAATCTCTCTTCCATAGAAACAAAAGACGTTTGACAGATATAGTTATAAATAGCTTTCAATGTACCTTTCTTAAGATGTAGAGCGATTATATCTCTGACATAATCATCATTTGTATAATATATATATTTTTTAATTTGATACCAGTTCATAACTACTATTTTGTTCGTTCTTTAAAATCTATAAAGCCATTAAATTTCCCTTCGCGACTTATATTACTAAACTAACGTTTCCCACCCTCAAAGATAAATAGAAAAAAACTGTTTATCGAATTTTCTTTGTAAATTAGTAATCGCTAAACAACTGATTTTAAGGACAAGACAACAAAGCTGTTATGAAGCAAAAATAAATAAAATAAGTGAGTTATCCAAACTTTTGAGTGTTAAAACTCGAATGAGTGATGATTTATGGTTCTTCCGTTAAATGCGAAGATTGTTAATAGAATGAGATTAATCCACATACATGGTATGATTACCCCCAATAAGATGGTTTTACAAAGGGGGATAAACTACATAATAAATGTAATTAGGTGCAATGTATATTTGTCTTCTACAAACAACTTACTCCCTTATTAGTTGAGGTTTGTAAACTATTTTTATGCAGTTCAAAACCAACACATGCTCTTTTGACTTCTAAAAGATGCCCAATTGACTTGCAATAGATGCCCTTTTGAGCTCTTACTAACGCCCTTTTGAAGTCCAATTAAGCACCTTTTTCTGTATAACCTCATAACTAATTGATTTTCTGTTAGTTATAAATTTACCTTTTACACGTATTTTTGCCATTATTTGTAGATGTTTTATCCGAAATTATGTAATGATTTTTCAGAACATTATCTGTATTTTGAAGTATTAAAATGAAAGGGTTTTCGGTCTTGGAGGGTAATAATAGAATAGACAGTTGACAGGTCTTGGCTATGTTTTTGTTTAATGAATTACTTCGGTTTTTCCGTTAAAGCTATACGAAAAGTATCTACGTATTTAACGGAAGAACCATCTTTTACCATATCCAAGAGCACCTACTATTTTTAATTTGTGAATCTTTATTACAACACTGCTAATATTCTTTTTTCTTTTGTAACAATAGATTACTGGCTTCTCTACATTATTAGAATAACACCATAAAAACAACTGCTTTTCAATTTTTCTGTCACTCCTGTCACAATTTTCTACGTTGCAACATATTGATAACAAGTGACCTACGTATAGTGTTAAAAGTGACAGCAACTAAATACAAAAACTAACTTAGCGTTTTAGAGTAACTATAAACAATATAAATCCAAAGACTGTGTCCGAAGAAATATGTATCTTTCCTCATGATTATAAGTGTTCTTTACATTGGAACAAAGAAAACCAAAAAGACTGAATCCCTCACTTAGGATTCAGCCTTGAATCATATCTAATAAAATGTTTAGCGGACAACGATTTTATTCTATCCTATTGTGGTTATACGTCCATTCCTATTGTGTAAAGGCTCTATAGGGATACTTAATACCTCACTAATATAATATCTGGGGTATGTGTATAATTATCTTTTCTTATTAACTTCAAAGTATCAGCACTATCTGTCATAGCAGAATACTCTTGTTCTGTAGATAATCCATAATCTGATAGCAGCGTAGCACCTATTTTTGTTTTTACAAATTTATATTGTACTTTAGATAATTTGTATATAGAAGTGAACAAAACGTCATTACTATCAACTAATAACTTGACATATTTATTATCATTTTTTTTATAGATTCTCCCTACATAAACATCTTTCTTTTTACTTATACATATCACTGTTCCTTTAGACGAATCATCAGCTTTAATAATACGCCAATACCCTTCTATCTTGAAATGGTCAATATATCTATTACCAATAGTCCGTTAAATATTATGCTGCATCAGCATTGAAACTAAATATATCATTTATCCTTTCTTTATTTAATGGCGTGTTCGGGTTCTTCTCGAACACGTCAATAATTCGTTGCGCATAGTAGGCATTGACCATCTGCGCTTTAAGTCGACCGATGGACGTGCCAAGTTCCTTGCACATGATTTTGGTCACATTGAGTGCTGTGAATGAAGAGTTGAAAGCAAATTCAAGTTTTCTCTTGTCGCGTGCCTGACAATCGGTAAGACCGAGGAATTGCTTTGCGTCGCGAAAGCAAAACTCCTCTTGGAAACGTGTGGTATAGTACTCCATCACATCGCGTCCACTCATGCTCTCATCCGTAGAGAAGTACAGACGGCGGACACCGTTGGGCAACTCGTGGATGACAAGCGACACGACCCTATGCAAGGATTTGCACCATGCCTTGAGCGCATAGGCTGTACCTTTGGTCTCTCCTAAATCAAGCTCATTGCCTTTGGATATGTCGATGTTCCTTACGTCAATCTTATCACCTTTGATACGAGGACGACCGGGCTTTCCTGTGGGTTCCCCATCCCATGTGTAGAACAAGGCAGCATCATGACGCAAGCGGCTCACAACATGGAATCCCATCTTCATTACCTTGTCGATAAAAGGTCTTTTGGAGAAGGCTGAGTCGGCGACAAGAACCTTGCAAATACGCTGTAAGGTTACCTTGTCGTCCTCCAATACTTTGGCATACCAGTCGTATAGGCTCATCTCTTTTTTCTCCTCGCCTTTTTCCAATGTGGTCTGCACCGCCTTGAGCATCATACACTCATGCAGGTCTACATCTATCACCCCGATACCGAGAATCTCAAGACCGTGCTTTACCGCACCTGCACAGCCCGACCAAAACGTACCCACGTATGGGGTATGCTTCCCAGCCTTCTTAATGAAGCTTGGATCAATAACGATGGCATTGCGACCCTTACCCTGCTTGAAGGCGAAAGCACTCAGCCACATATTCATTTCGAGCCAGTTCACGCTGCGCTCTGCCGTCTGCCGATAGCATTGCTCGCCACGCTTTCCATAGCGTCCCATCTGCGTGAAATTACATTTCCTTGGGATGACCATCAAAAGAAAAAGCATTTCCATGACGTTTGTTTGAATACTTTTGTTTAACTTTGCTCCATCTTCGGCACTAAATGCTGCTTTGCAGAGCCTCATATATCGGCTAATCAAGTTGGTTATCAGCATAAACTTTATTGTCTTTTTACATCTATAAAGTTACTGAAATTCAATGAGATAGCCGATTTTATTATGTTATATTTTGTTATATTCTGTTGCCTAATTATCTCTTTCTCAGAGACTTATCATGTTTCCTTTCTACCACAATTCCTGTTGCCTTTTGGGTAAAAGCTTCGCAAACTGCGAAAATTTAACGGACTATTGCATATAATCAAAGAACATCAAGCTGTCAATGGCTGCCCGCTGTTGTGTGGGTTGGTCCTCGTCTACGTTATGATAGTAGACACTGAACACACAATGGTTGAAAGGTATTTTCACTTCTCCTTCAAAGCGGAATATATTGTTCACGCTCGTTGTGTCGTTTATAGCCTGTTTCAGAATGTTGAATATGTTATCGTTGCGTTCCTCTGTAAGGATTTTGAGCGCCCAAAGGCGTGTGATACGTGAAGGACTTGTTTGGGCAATCTCAACCAACTGGTCGCTTGTTGCATTGTAGCGCAGTGAGTCAGCATAGTCAAATTGCATTAAACGATAACCGTTAGGAGAACCAACTTTCTCTTCCTCAGAATAGAAAGTCTCTTTGTTTAAGGCGTCAAGAGCGGTCGTTAAGGCTTTAAGTGACGCGTCAGTTTGCGGTCTTCCACTTCTAACGGTCTTCCTTTCTTGTAGATATCTGTCATACAGTGGCTGGAAAATCGGAGGGACAGGACCTGCTTTAGAATACTTTACAAGGTGTTCCCTTATTTGGTAAATATCACTATATCTGTCTTTTCCAGAGAGTACATTGTCGAGAAGTTGATAGCTCCAAGGTGCAGGATATTGCCAAAGAAGAGGGAAATAATCCTCTACGCTAAAGTAGTCAGGCTTACCGATAACGGCTTGATACACGCTTTTTGCGTATTCTTCAAAGTCAGGTTTGTCCCATTCTTTAAGGATTTTACGAGATTCGTATGTCAGTTTCTTGTTCTCCTCAAAGTCAGCTTGCAGCAACTTACTGATACGCGGTAGGTCGTTAGGATTCTTGTATTTGATGAGCAATGGCAGTATTTCTACCTGTCCGTTGTCAGCAGCTTCGACAGCAGTTGCATAGTATTTCTGTTTAGGGTTGAAGTGATTGAGAATTTCAGAATCAAATCCATACAGCTTCATATAATCGAAGAAAGCTAAACTGTCAATCGCCTCCTGCATTTCTTCTGTCTGACTATTCTCTTGATCAAAGTAGTAGAGGCAGAAAGCCTTGAGGTTATAAGGAAGCTTAGAGTAGAAACAATAACTCATTTGTTCAACCTCAGTTGTGTCGTTAATAGCCGCTTTCAGGACATCGAAGACTTGCTTGTTAGGTTTCTCCAACAAGATTCTTAACGCCCAAAGACGTGTGGTAGGATTAGAATTTGTCTTAGCGATCTCGGCTAACTGGTCGGGGGTAGCGTGACGGCGCAGCCAATCAGCATAGTTATATTGTTCAGAGCGATGATGCTCTGGACCGAGTACGTAGGTAGAGGCAAATATACCATGCTTATTTATGGAGTCGATAGCCATCTGAATGCTATCTGGCATCTCGTACACATCGGTCTTACCACTTCTGAAACTACTGCCAAGAAGTGTTATAGAGAGGAGTGTTGCGACAAGGCAAACAGGTTGTTTGAAGTTTTTAATCCTTTGAACTTTGAGGCTTGAACTTTGAACTTTGAACATTGAACTTTATGATTTGGGTTTATAGTTTTTACTTTTCTCTTATTGGTAATTTTTCATCATATATTTATCGTATAATGGTTTGAAGATAGGAGGGATGGGGTGCGTTTTATATCGCTCTGCAAGATAATCTTTAGCAATGTCACAGTTGCTGTAATCTCCTTTCTGAGTGAGCAGTTCTTTAAGTATTTGGTAGCTCCAAGGGGCAGGGTAGGCACAAAGAAGTGGGAGAATATCACCTGCATAATAGTCTTTTTGTTTGATAGTAGCTTGACAAGTAGCCTTAGCATACCACTCGAAGGCTGGGGCGTTCCAATTACTGATGGCTCCACATGCCTCATAGGAGCATATACCATCTTTCTTTAGATTGGCTTTCAACAACTTGTTGATACGCTGGCGGTCATTGGGATTCTTGTATTGAGCGAGGAGAGGGAGAATAGCAGCATTCCCTTTGTCGGCTTCTTCGATGACTGTGGCATAATAAATCTTGTGGGGTTTGAAGTCTATGGGCAGTCCATCTTCAAAGCCATTGTTCTTCATATAACCGAAGAAGATGAGGCTATCAAGTGAGAAACGCAGCTGATTGGAGAGCTTAAGTTTGTTGCCTTCGTGAAAATAGATAGAGATAGCGGTGCGGTTGTAAGGTTCTTCAAAGCCGCTACAACCAGACATCAACTCTACGTGTGTCGTATCTTTTAATGCCTGCCTCAATATGTCAAATACTTGTTTGTCAGCCTTCTTCAGTAGAATTCTGTATGCCCAGAGCCTTGTTATGCGCGAAGTATCGGTATTAGCAATCTCCGCTAACTGTTCTATCGTAGTGTGACGGCTGAGCTGATCGGCATAATCTAATTGCTCTGACCGCCTCCCCGCCATTCCGATACTCCTTGAAAGTGCCATATACTGACAGTGGTGGAAGGAATCGAGTGCCAGCATAGCACTATCAGATAACCTATCTGAAAACTTTGTGCAAGAGCCGTAGCTACTTCCTAAAACTATCAGTGTGAGGACTGTTGCGATAAGGTAAATACGTTGTTTAAGCACTAAGTTGTTCATTATGATATCTTTTTCTTGTTTTATTTCTTTAGTGTATAACCGAGTCGAGCGTTAAGTTGGTGGGCAAGTTGTTCTATCTTCTTCCTCTGTTCAGGTTCCATTGTGCCGTCGCGAAGCTGTTCGATGACACGGAGAGGGGCAATGGTGTCGCTGACCCATGGGTCTTCTACTATCCTTGTAGGGCAATAGAAAGCGATGATATTCAATGGTTCATAAACCTTGATAGAGTCGGGTTTGCTGTAACTATAGAATGCTATTCTCTTTTCTGTTACTCCGCTAACCTTGTAAACAGCTATCAGATTGTCGTCGAAGAAGTCGTATTCTCGCCTTACAAGGTAGTCACCGTCTTTGCAGAAGCAGGTCGGAGAGTAAAAGATATCGATCCCTATGGCTTGAAGGAAAATAGCAAATAGCCACAGACCAATACCTATCATTCCACTATAAAGGCGTATCACCAACTTCCTTTTGCTTTTCCGTGCTGCAGTCATCAGCGGAATGGGCGACAGGAGGGCAATCCATATCAGCCAATAAGTCAGTCCCCAACGTAGGTGGATGTCTTCGGGTAGTAGGGCATAAATTAGTCCGCAGAGGATAATCGAGCCAAGATGTAAGGCTGTAACCAGCGATAGTTCTTTATGTTGGACGAATGCCTTTATTCTTTCCCATTGCAATTTTTGCATATTGTCAATGTTGGGTTTGCTGCAAATTTACATTTTTTTTGTGTTATAAAGCAAGTTTCTGTTATATTTTTTGCTTTCGTTAAAAGAGTAAAAAGCAAAGGGAGTAAGATGAGAATATCTTTACAATCTGGCAAGTGTTTGAACTCCAAAACTCTAACCCAACTTGTGCAATTGTTTAGTCTGTCTTTTAAATAATGTTATAGGAATTCTTCATTTTAACAATTTAGGTCCAATATCTGATGAAAATCAGTCATATTCCTGCTAATAATTCTTAATCTGAAAAATAGTCCCAATTGTGTGGTACATCGGTACTTGCACGGGTCGTGAATTATAATTACATTTGTGCCCGATGTATATCAAGGTCCAAACAAGAATCAAAGCCGGTGCAGACGGACAAAAGCATTACTTCTCCTACCCCCGGCTCTACGAGTCCTACCGCGACAGTGACGGCAGGACCCGGCAGCAATACCTGCTGCCCCTGGATCTTGACGACCTTCCTTCCTGGAAGGACCGCGAGGTCATGTGCAAAGTTCTCAATGACATGGTGAAGAACGGTCCCAGACTTCCCTTGGATGACACCCTGGTAAACCAAAAGGCTAATATTGTCTATCATTAGCTGTTGGACAAGGGGTTGTTGGGTGATGTTCGCAGGGTTGAGTAGAATAACCGCCGCGAAGACGACATGGCCCTCAAGGAAGAGACTTTGAAAAATGTCAATCCTCGCCAAGTAGGTGCGGAATATGTATGCCAGGAGACACTCAAGCAGTTTGGACTAAAGAGCCTGCTGGTGTCCAATCATTGGACGAAGGAACAGATAGACCTGGCCATGATGCAGATAGCCGCCCGTGCCATCTATCCATGCTCTGAGAACAAGACTGTGAAATATCTCAGAGAGAACTCCGCTCTCTGTGAGTTCTTTGATATGGATCCAAAGAATATTACGAAAGACCGCCTATATAGGAATTCCCTCAGACTGTTCAGCCTTCACAAGGAGATAGAGGATTTTCTCTATAAGAAGGTGAGCAATATGTTCGGACTGGAGGATCATATTTTCCTTTATGATTTGACCAACACTTTTATGGAGTTCACGCGGCAGACGGAACTACGTAAGTTCGGACGCAGCAAAGAGAAAAGGTCCGATTGTCCGTTAGTCGTCTTGGGGGTTGTTGTTGATACAAACGGCTTCCCCATTAGGACACACATCTTCTCCGGAAACACCGCAGACTGCTCTTTCATGAAGACCATCATGGAAGAACTTGATCCAGGCATGACATCATCCAACGCAAAGAAAATAGTCGTGATGGATGCCGGTATCTCCATTTCTGATAATCTCCAGTGGCTACGTGACAACAACTATGATTATATCACTGTGCGTCGGGGCGGCAGTACTGATGATTACAAGCTGACAGGCAGTCATGTGGTAACAGTCGAGGATGTCCGCCATCATCCCATACATATCCAATTTGCAGAAATAGAGAGCGAGGAAGACACCATGCTTTTGGTTGACAGCCATGCGAAGTCCATGAAAGAAAAGAGTATGCACGACAAGGCGTCCCTCCGTTATGAGGAAGGTCTGAAAGCCATCAAGAAAGGTATACTGTCAAAGAGTGGAACTAAAAGGCGCGACAAAGTGAATGAGAGGCTCGGCAGACTGAAAGAACGCTGCGCATCCGTGCAGAGAGGATATAAGCTAACCTCCACCTACAATGAAAAGAATACCACTATAGACATGAGCTGGAGAAAGAAGGAGGATGTTGAGTTACTCCGCTCGGAGGCTGACGGGAAATACATTGTACAGACCTCTCTCAAAGGACAAACGGAAGAGAAGATTTGGTCTTACTATAATGTAATCAGACATATCGAGGCTGTGTTTGCCTGTCTTAAATCTGATCTGGACATCCGTCCTGTCTATCACCAGAACGATGAGTCGGTGATGGCTCACTTCCATCTGGTCATCCTTGCCTACTGGATAGTGAACACCGTACAATACAAGCTCAAGACGCAGAACGCCAACCACACCTGGAATGAGCTTCGAAGGATCATGTCGACACAGATTGTTGTGAGCACCCAAGCCAAGAGAATGGACGGTAATGAAGTGCAAGTGAGGCAATGCAGTGAACCGGAGGAAAACCTTGCTGAACTGTACAAGAGACTTGGTCTAACCTCACCTCCGCTAAAACGAAAACGAAAAATTTGTGTGGTACATTTTGAAGAATATCGAAAAAATGACACCTGAAAATCAGTAAGTTAGATACCTACAGTGCGCAAGTTGGGTTATAAATATTATTTGATATTTGCTTTTTTACTAATACCAACATAAACCCTTGCTTGCCTTTTTAAAAGGCAAGCAAGGGTTTATGTAAAGGACTAGTGTGCAAAAAAGTCAAAAATAGTATCAGAGAACCATCCTCCAAATTCTCCTCCATAGTAATCACCAGCAATTTCACCAGCAATTCCAAGAGGAACAGAACCTGCGCCTGATCCAGATAATCCACCAAGAGCCGCACCGCCTATTCTACCTCCCCAACTTCCAAGTTCTCGGCCAACGACATGGCATAAATATGGTTCTTCCGGAATTTGGAGTGATATCATTTAATATCTGATTATCAATAACTTTTGTGAGTTCTATTCTTCCAAATCCCTTTGTTTACTGAATATTAAAGAATATAAAGTGCTAAAATAAAGGCTACAAAATCTATACTTATCTTACATGGGCTATCCACACCACAAAAAGCTTATATTTAAGGGTTTACAATATTTTTTTATCAACAGGAAGCCTGAAAAGTATAATACCATCACTCCAATTCCAGAAGACCCATAAATATCTCCGACTATTTATACCAAAAGTGTTGCCATCTTCAATATAAGCAGCATTAAAGTAAGACATCAATTACATCAAATACTACAAAGTATAAACTACCAGCTACAATTCCCGCAAAACGCTAGTTTCTGTTGATTCTTGTTACGATCTTCCACAATAAGAATGCCTTTCACATTATAGAATTCACTATCACCTTTGCTTTGTGTATGGTTGATTTTCACTTTTAAAGTAAACCTTTTATTCTTGTACCAAAATACGTCTTTCCGATTGGATACAAGAGTAAACTCTTCTAGACGACGATTAATCACCATGTAGACCGTGGTTGCAAGGTCATTCACCATTATGTAGCTTTTATTTCGCATTTTGTTTGGATACTTATAAAAGACACAACATCCACCATCTATCTCTGATGGTATAGAGTCGAAGGTTCCTATTTTAATGCTGACATTCGATTTTACCTCTGCAAAAGATGTGAGAGAATATAGTATTGAAAAACAAGTAATTATAGATAACTTTAAAGTATTCATTTCTATCTGTTTTATAATTTCACTTTGGCATAGATATATGCACATGATCGTAATGCCCACCTCTAATTTCTCGAACCCATGGAGCAGGAATTACTTTTCCTTTTACTACCTTATTTATAACCTGAACTCGGGATAAGAATAATACTCAAAAAAGTTGGTAATCTCGTTATATTTTTGTAACTTTATAGTTGAATATCAATAACTTACAATTTATATAGCGATGATTACCAAAGACAAAATTACCGAAATCTTTTGTATTGCAGATGACTTTTGCAAAGAATTTGAGTCAGAAATTGATAAAATAGGGTTTCCCAATGATTCCAAGTGTAAGCATTGCCGCTGTAAATGGCGTATGAGCAAGTCAGAAATTATAACCATAATGATCTGTTTTCATTTTAATTCTTATCGTAACTTTCAACATTATTATATGTTCTTTGTAAAGGAGCATCTTGCAGATATGTTTCCTCATCAGTTATCCTATAATCGTTTTTTGGAGCTTGAAGCTAGAGTATCGGTAGAAATGATGATGTTCTTGCAAATATGTTGTTTTGGCAGATGTACTGGTATTAGCTTTATTGACTCTACCTGTATCCCAGTCTGCCATAATAAACGTATTTACCGCAATAGGGTTTTTAAGGATTATGCTACCAGAGGCAAAAGCACAATGGGTTGGTATTTTGGATTTAAACTGCACCTTATATGTAATGAACGGGGGGAAATTCTCAACTTTATGCTTACCAAAGCCAATGTAGACGATAGAGATGAAGATGTCTTTAATAGACTGACTGACAATGTGTTCGGAAAGTTATTTGCCGATAAAGGATACATCTCTAAGGGACTATTTGAAAAATTATTCAATGATGGGATTAACTTGGTAACAGGTATAAGAAGTAATATGAAAAACAAGTTAATCCCATTATATGATAGACTGCTTTTAAGAAAAAGATCTGTAATTGAAACCATCAATGACGAACTGAAGAATGTAGCTCAATTGGTCCACTCTAGACATAGAAGTGTCCTTAATTTTGCTATGAATGTATTATCAGCAATAGCTGCATATAGCTTCTTTGAAAAGAAACCTGAAATCAATTTAGATTTCTGCATAGAACAACACAGCGGTCAACTTTCTTTGTTCTAAAGAAACAGTTTGCATTTTGAGAAAAAGAATTAGCCTCAATCTAAGACGATAGAGGCTAAATGGGTTATAGGATAAATAAATCAGAGTAATAGAAAGAAACTTATCCCGAGTTCAGGTTAATTTATAATAAATGGACTGTAATTTTCCAGATACCCAGGAGTATTCCGGATTAACCCAAGTTTAACTGGCAAAAATATTTTTCATAAATATTCGGGATGTTTTGTGTAGTATCAATTTTATAAATGATTGATAATCAAGCATAGGGTATTGTAACGAGGTGTAAAATCTGATTTGTAGGACACCGTCATATCAAAATTATTTTGTTACTTTGCACTCATGCACGCAAATGTACAGACACGATTCAACCCTGCAACAGGCGACATGGCTCCTTATTATCGCATCAAGGAGTCATATCGTGACGTGCAGGGTCATGTACATTCGCTAATTTTGTTGAACATCGGTTTTGAACCTTCACTTACTGCCGTACAGGTTCGAAAAATTGCATACGCACTTACCGAACGCTTCAAAAACAGAAGTACACCCTCGCTTTTCAAGGAACATCTTGACGGACTTACTCCTATTGAACAGGCAAAGGCTGACGAATGGTGGAGCCGTATGGAGAAAGAAGGTGGAATCGATAGGTTTAACAAGGAAGAGCAGAAGTCGCTGAGAAAATATGAGAACTACGTTGACCTTGAGACGGCAAAATATACTGACGCAAGGAATGTCGGTGCTGAGTGGCTCTGCAAGCAGACGATAGACAAGCTGCAATTAGAGGGTTTCCTGCGCAGAAATGGCTGGACGGAGAATACGATACACACGGCTTTGTCAGCATTGATAGTTCGCACAGTATATGCAGTTTCTGAACGTTCGTCTTATTATTATTTGCGCGATAACTCAGCTGCTGGTGAACTTTATAGTGGAGTTCCTGGCTGGACACCAGGAATCAATTCTCTGTATAAAGTCACTGACAAATTATATGAACTAAAGGAACAGTTAGAGCGTCATCTGTGCAACGTTACTGACGACCTCTTTAAGATAGACAACAAGTTGATGCTCTTCGACTTAACCAACTTCTATTTCGAGGGCAGCAAGCGTAACAGCAACAAGGCCAAGTTCGGCCGGTCAAAAGAAAAACGCTCTGACTGTAAGCTACTTGTACTTGCACTATGTATCAATAAAGAAGGTTTTATACGTTATTCTTCTATCTTGGAGGGTAATACAGCAGACCCCAAGTCTCTGCCCGATATGATTGACACGCTGGCAAAGAGGAAGCCATCACGGACAAAGGATACGCTCGTTGTCATGGATGCAGGTGTTGCCACGGAAGAGAACTTGGAGCTGATTAAAAGAAAAGGTTACAATTATCTCTGCGTATCTCGTACGAAAATGAAGGACTATACGCTCAGTGATGATAATAGGAGTGTTACGGTAATGGATGCCCGTCGGCAGAAGATAACGCTGAAAGAGGTTAAGACAGAGGATGACAAGGATTATTATCTCGAAATAACATCTCCTTCGAAAGCTATGACAGAGTCGTCCATGAACAGGGTCTGGAGAGAGCGTTTTGAGATGGAACTGCAGAGAATAAACGATGGAATCTCCAAGAAAGGTGGAACGAAAACCTATGAAAAGGTTGTTGAACGTACAGAACGTGCCATACAGAAGTACCCATCTATAGCGAAGTTCTATCAGATAAGCTACATAAAAGATGAGAAGAAACCCAAGCAGATGCTGCGCATAGACTGGGAGATAAAAGACCTCTCCGCAATGGAATCTGGTCACGGAGTATACTTCCTCCGCAGCAATGTCAGGACACTTGATGAGCGTGTGACATGGGAATACTACAATCTCATTCGTGAGATAGAATGCACGAACAGGCAACTAAAGAATGATCTCAACCTCCGTCCTATCTATCATCAGAAAGATGAGAGAAGCGACGCACACCTCTTCTTCGGTTTATTAGCCTATTGGGTGGTAAACACCATCCGTTGTCAATTAAAACGAGAAGGAGAATCCTGTTACTGGACCGAGATTGTACGACGTATGAGCACCCAGAAGCTCGTCACAACAAAAGGGAAGAATCCATTAGGAGAGAACATCGAGATGCGCCAATGTAGTAGTCCTTCGAAGCAAGCAAAACAGATATACGATAAGTTGAACTTAAAACACTCACCATACAAAAAGAATAAAATTTGTAGGACACAGAACCCATAAGAAAAACGAGGAAAGTACGGTCACTGCAAGAAATAGGCGAAAGTGGGGGTTAAACTTGGGTTAATGCCCATTGTCCATCAACGGAGAAATACCATGATGGTTTACCACAGGAATATTCATTACCCAAATAGTTAGCCTTGACAAAAGGCTTGGTAAACGAACCTGTTATGTCTCCTTGAATTGGTCCTAAAGAGTAATGATAGATAGCTGTTGCAACAATAGTGGATGATTTATCAAAATTTATAGGTATCCATTTAATATTCTTATTATCAATTGAGACATCTGCCCATACTGGTAATTGAATAATTTTATTCTTGTTTTTATTATAAACTACGGACACATGGAAATTACTATGCTGATAACTTACCTTCAGATTTGTAGTAATACAGGGTCTCAACTGTGGGTTACCCACCGAATACGAGATTGCGTCATAGTAGTAGAGACCAGGATTCAAGTCACTAAAAGATGGTCGTGCAATAGTCTGTCCTATAGACAATCCAATTGAAGAGTTTTTCGTTAAATTCTTTTTCATTACAAGATTTGGGAAGAAATGCCACTCCGTAGAATCTGTAAACATCCCTGAAGTATTCGTTTCTAACTTCCGAGAGTTAGTTTCCATTCGCAATCCTCCTTGTAGATAAAACCCCTTGAATCGTTTAGAAAGCGAAAAATATGCCCCAATTAGAGATTCATTTGTCTTGTAGTCTTCTGCATCTATGTTGTATAAATACGCTCCAGTACTACTCATGGTTGATCCAAAGACTCCCATTGATAGGTCTGCCCACTTTCTTTGAGTACGATATGAAAGGCGAGCCCCAGTAATATGATATCGACCTTCACTATTTGTATTCACCACAGGATTAATGTCTGCCAACCCAGTATCATGCGAATGTTGGAAAGTATAATCTGCTACGAAAGATAGATTGCGTGTGGTATCGATTTTATTATTGTAATTTACGCTTGTACTATGCATATAGTTATTTCCATCTTTCCACTAGGAGAATGCCATCTCACTGCCATTCATTGTCTGCAGTGTTGGTTCATGTTCATTAGTACGGCTCACATTACCAGTATACTGAAAACCCATAGACTGGCGTTTATTTATGTCCCAATCCATTGAATAAAAGCAGTTTAAGATATTTCCTTTACTATGTGTACGTCTCTCTTTTGCGCTCTCGATGGTCTGTTGAGGGAGATACACTGTTTCTGTTGTATTGTCAATCTGTGTAGATTTGATATAAGAGTATCCCACAGTTAAGAGATTACTAACTTTCTTGTACCTCTCATTAATTGTAAGGTCCACCATATCCATGTAATGTCGAGCAAAAACAGAGGCATTAGATAGTTCACTGGAAAGAGTATTACTTAATAAAGTTTTAGTCGTAATGTAGACTACTCCCTTATTGCTTGCACTATATTCTGCACTTGGACTGGAATCTACGATAATCCTCTTTATCTCTGAAGATGGTATGGCTGCAAGCTCTTGTACAGTCGTAACCTTACCATTGAGTACAAATGTTGGTGAACCCCCTTCTAATAGTTGGAAGTTGGAAGTAAGACCAGGAATTCTTTTAAGTATGTCGGTTACCTTCCCCAAATGTTGCAGATAAGAGTTTGAGATATCTACAGTAACCTTATCTAAGTTCATCTTTATTGTGGGGCGTTTCGCTTTCACGGTCACACCACTCAACTCTGTGCTAATTTCTTTCATTTTAATAATACCAATATCATTTTCTGTACAAGTCTTATAAAAGTTTTGATATCCAATGAAAGAGAATCTTAGTAGATTACTATGATTATGGGGTTCTATATTAAAAACACCATCTTTATCTGTTACCACACCCTTTATCAGAGTAGAATCACCCTCAGACAATAACGCAACACTCACTAATGGCATTGGAACATTATGCTCGTCAACAACCTTACCCTTTATTAGTTGAGCATGTAACTGTACACATACCAATAAGTAAATGATAATTAATGAAATATTTTTTTTCATAACATTTGTTTTTTTACAGTATACTCTTCCAAGAAGTTTATCATACCTTCATCAGCATTATCACTCAACATCTTCCTAATGGAAAATTGCTAAACAAAAACTAATCGAAGTCTAAAATTAAAGACATTAGATTATTATATCAAAAAAACACCTATCTTCCTATAAAACAAATAGGATAATATGTATAATGTCCAAAGTGTTTGTTTTCATAATAGATTTATTAAAATTAAACTGTTCTTATTCATGATATAACATTAGGCACATTAATAAGTGACTATCTGTTTTTACAAAGCTATTGTTTTATTTTTATTATAGAAAATTTTTAGGAAATTTTTAAACCGATTTAACAAACCTCCTTGAAAAAGTAACTATTCAGCGATAACCAATATATACAGTGCATATCAATTTTTCAAACCTTAAAATAAGGCTTGAATCGCATTATATGGAGTTTTGTCGTGCTTCTTAGCTGTTTCTACAATCGAATGAAGTTCAAGAAAAGCGTCTGCTCCGAAGTCAGAACGAAATGTACACGAGTTCTTTAGTTTGATTTTTAGCTTGCGTATTCCCCGTTCGCTCCCATTATTATCCGATGGTATCATCGGATTTTCAAGGAAATTGAAAATGTAATCTCTGCATTTGACTATGCCTTTTTTGAACGTAATGAACTTTTTACCAAGCCCCTCTATATTCTGTTTGAGCAGATTGTCTAAACGTCGGGTCCATGACACCTTGTCTATAACGTCGTTTGGATTGGTATTTCGCTCGTGAATGGCTTCACGGAACAGATTGGTTACTTTCCCAGACCACTCTTGCTCAGTGTTCAACTCTGAGAGATATTGCAGTTCGCGGAGTAAGTGAGCAAGGCATACCTGATGATTGAGAAAATGGAGTGCAAAGTATGCGCTATGGCGGTCGGTAACGGCAGTCATTCGTTCCAAGCTATCGCCAAATTTGTCTGCTAATACCTTCGATCCTCTTCCATCAGCACGGAAAAGCAATGTGTAATAAACAGTCTGTGCAATCCATGCCCAGTCGAGTCTTTTGTTACAGTACAAGCCGCTCTCATCGAAACCAACAACTGCTGCTGACTTGATATATTCTTTAATCTTATCAATCACAGGTTGCGCATTTCTCTTTGCCTCATTTACCCAGTTCACCAGCGAGCCTTCGCTTGGAGTGAGACCAAATACCTCACGCAAAAAACTTGCTATGCGACCGTAAGGAAGAAATTGCACGACACTCAGATAAACCACCAGAGTCTTTACGCTTGAATCATATACCACGTTGTTTGACCGCCGTCTCGGTACCGTCCGAATACGTTCACCACAGTTCTTGCATATCATCACATAGTGTCGGATTTCCTTGATTACGGGCTTCAACTCAGGAATGGAAATAACTTGCGTCACATAATCAAGCACACGTTCTGCATCTGATAAAGATTCTCCGCAACGAGTGCAATAGTTGGGTACCTCATCGATTATCTCGTCAGGTATGGAAGAGCAAGACAACTTATGCCCATCATGTCCCTTTTGTCCTCCCGGCTTCTTACCACTTGGCTTACGGAGGCTTCGCGTTCTTCTGATAACCTCATCCTTTATACGCTCCTTGCTTGGCGGAGTACTGCTGTTATTAGAGTTCTTGTCAGGGTTTTCATACTTGGACAAGCGTTCCCGTAAGTTTGTAAGTTCCGTATCTTTCTTGCGGATTTGGAGGTTCAGAGCATTTATGTTACGGTTCAATTTGACATTCTCGGCATACTGCTGATTGACAGTTTCACGCAACAATCGCATCTCTTCCGTCATATCTTGTAATACTTTTGATATGTCCGTAACTTGCTCTTTCATAGGCGTAAAGGTACAAAGAAAATCTGAAATACGCAAGAAAAAATGAGCATCTTTATAGCCTTTATACGAAGATTTTAGAGGAGAGAATACAGACTGGACAATACCGCTGAATAGTTACTTGAAAAAGTAACTATTCAGCGGTATTAACCTGTTTGTGTTTTTTCCTCTAAAATCTTCGTATAAAGACTATAAAGATGCTCATTTTTTCTTGCGTATTTCAGCTTTTCTTTGTACCTTTACGCCTATGAAAGAGCAAGTTACGGACATATCAAAAGTATTACACGACATGACGGAAGAGATGCGATTGTTGCGTGAAACTGTCAATCAGCAGTATGTCGAAATTATCAAATTGAATCGTAACATAAATGCTCTGAACCTCCAAATCCGCAAGAAAGATACGGAACTTACAAACTTACGGGAACGCTTGGCCAAGTATGAAAACCCTGACAAGAACTCTAATAACAGTAGCACTCCACCAAGCAAGGAGCGTATGAAGGATGAGGTTGTCAGAAGAACAAGAAGTCTGCGTAAGCCAAGTGGTAAGAAGCCGGGAGGACAAAAGGGACATGATGGGCATAAGTTGTCTTGTTCTTCCGTACCTGACGAGATAATCGATGAGGTACCCAACTATTGTACTCGTTGCGGAGAATCTTTATCAGACGCAGAGCGTGTACTTGATTATGTGACGCAGGTTATTTCTATTCCAGAGTTGAAGCCTGTAATCAAGGAAATCCGACACTATGTGATGGTATGCAAGAACTGTGGCGAACGTATTCGGACGGTACCGAGACGGCGGTCAAACAACGTGGTATATGCTTCAAGCGTAAAGACTCTGGTAGTTTATCTGAGTGTCGTGCAGTTACTTCTAAACGTTGGAGTGATAAGTATTCCGAAAGGGAGAGAGAAATATTTGTAAATCCAAAAAGAAAAGTTTTGTTTCTGTTTGCTATCATTTTTAACATTTCACGTATCTTACTATATTACAACAAGTTAAGTATATACTAAAACTGACAGAAGTGACAGGAAAATTAGTTTATGGTTTACTCGGTAAAACGAAGTATCAAACGAGGAAACAGGTACGAAATATTAAGACAAAATAGACCCCCTCTTCTAATTTCTTACCATCTTGAAAAGAAATTAGAAGAGGTTTCCAATACTATTCAAATATTATCATTCATTTTTAAAAACGGCTTCTCTTTCGATCTCAAGAACACGTGTTATATCAAAATAAATCTCAGGAGACGAATAAACATCATTGGTTTTACCCAACACAAGACGGTCACATTTATCTATAAGCATCTGAGAATTTACTTCAAGAAGACCAAGGAAAAAGTAAAGAAAGTTGTACTCATCCCCAACTGTTGTAACAGAGAAAGGGTGTTCCTTACTACCATCACCAGTCATGAAGATTGTATCGAGAATGCGTGATAAACGAACGGAATAGACCTTAAGACTATCGCTCAACATCCATGATTTATCGGGTTCAGTGGTTGAAAGTTTTCTAAAGTGATAAATCTTAGACACAATAGCATTCGTATTAAGCGGATTGCTGGCAAGAACCTTATCTGCAAGCGTAGCAGCAACATCAAACTTACCTTCGTTCCTGGCTGTCGACATATCAAGTTCCATAAACATATCTCGACCATTATTTAGGTAAGTCCGTCCATAAACAGCCAAGATTTTGTCTTCAGCAGTCAATGTGGTATCAGCGTCAACATTGATAAGAATATCAACTAACTGCTGAACATGCTGTGGATTAACATTCACTTCTGCCTTTATCTTATCCCAATTGACAGACATAAATGTCTTATCCGTCTGTGCTGATACTGCTAACGGTAGCAGTAACAACATGAAAGCAAACAACTTTCTCATAGTCTTTTTGAATTTGTTTTTTATATATTTGTTAAGTCTTTGGATGTTATTGTATTTCTTCTTTATATAGTTGCCTTAGCATCTCGAGTAATCTTAGGGTCATAGTTTTCTTAGTTTTCCTTATCTTTATAAGGCTGAGAGCGCTCTCATCTCTCAGCCCAGTCGCTCCTATCCAAGTTTCTATACCCTATTGCCTCAGCGATATGCTGTACTTGTACAACCTCAGCCTCTTCCAAGTCGGCTATCGAACGCGCTACTTTTAGGATTCTGTTATAGGCACGAGCAGACAGCTTCAAACGCTCCATGGCATCACGAAGCAACTTGATAGAAGCTTCATCAGGCTCAGCAAACTCATGAATCATACGCTCAGTCATCTGTGCGTTGCAATGAATATTACGATAACTACTGAAGCGGTCGGTCTGAATAGCACGTGCACGGATAACCCGTTCACGAATGGCAGCACTTGCTTCGCCTGGTGTTGCCTGTGATATATCCTTGAAAGGGAGAGGAGCTATCTCACACTGAATGTCTATTCTGTCCATTAACGGACCAGAAATCTTAGCAAGATACTTCTGAATCTGCCCTGGTGTACAAACACAATGATGCGTAGGATCAGCAAAATAGCCACAGGGACAAGGATTCATACTTGCCACAAACATAAAGCTACAAGGATAAGTAACAGTATATTTTGCACGTGAAATCGTTATGCGACGGTCTTCCAAAGGCTGACGAAGCACTTCTAAGGTATGTTTGTTAAATTCTGGTAACTCATCACAAAAGAGCACCCCATTATGTGCAAGCGTTATTTCACCTGGCATCGGATTCGCTCCACCACCGACGAGTGCAACCTCAGAGATAGTATGGTGAGGACTACGGAAAGGACGTTGCGTAATCAATCCGGTGTCACGATGCAACTTTCCGGCTATGGAATGAATCTGTGTTGTTTCCAAACTCTCCGAAAGAGATAAAGGGGGAAGAATGGAGGGAAGGCGTTTTGCCATCATACTCTTACCACTTCCAGGCGGTCCAACCATGATAAGATTATGTCCACCAGCCGCAGCTACCTCTAATGCTCGCTTTACATTCTCTTGTCCACGCACATCAGCAAAGTCGAGATCGAAAGCATATTGATGCTCATAAAACTCTTTACGAGTATCGACAAAGCATGGTTCTGGGGTCGATGTACCATTAAGAAAGTCAATAACTTGCAGGATATTATCCATTCCATAAACCTCTAACGTGTCTACGACTGCCGCTTCATGTTCATTCGCTTTCGGTACAATAATACCTTTGAACTTCTCTGCACGTGCCTTTATGGCTATGGGTAGCACACCCTTAACAGGCTGCAACGTACCATCGAGGCTCAGTTCCCCAACAAGCATAAACTCACGTAAATGGTCACAACTCATCTTCTCATTGGCAGCCAAGATAGCAATTGCCAATGGGAGATCGAAACTGGAACCTTCCTTCTTGAGGTCGGCAGGAGCAAGATTTGCGGTGATATCGGCTACAGGAAACTTATAGCCATTGTTAAGAAGCGCTGCAGCAATACGGTCATGGCTTTCCTTTACCGCTCCATCAGCAAGACCGGTAAGATGGAACAAGACGCCCCGAGTGATACTAACTTCAACTGTTACGGTGGTGACTTCCATTCCGTTGACAGCTGCACAGAATGTTTTTACAAGCACAATATTGGTTTTTAGTCGGTGCCATAACGCTGACGGATGGTATTAGCAGTGATATTTCTTTCAACAACTTTTCCGTTGCGAATGACGATATTATCAGGTATGGTATTTAGTCCAAAGGTTTTGAGCAGAGGTGTGTTAAGTAGCTTTCCATCACAAACATTGAAAAACTCAATCCCGTCACGCTCTAATGTTTGTCTTACTTCCTTAGGATTAGCATCCACACAGATTCCCAAAGCACCTATCTTTCCAGCTTTCACGGCATCATTCAACGCACGCTGAATATCAAGACTTTCGTAACTCCATGCAGCCCAAGTATTGATGATAATAACACTCTTGCCTTGAAAAGATGCATTATTAACCATCTTTCCATTGACATCCTTAGCTGAAAACTTAGGCATCATACTACCGACTGGTAGCGAACCAAGTTCAGTTAATTGTCGTTGGAGACGTTTCAAATTGGCATCATCAGGCTGTTCTTTTATTAATAATGACAAAAGTTTCGTAGCCTGCTTATAGTCAGGACTTTCTGTTTGGACAAGATAACGATTGAGCAAATACACGCTTACAACAGACTCTGGATGGTCATTAATAAACTGTAAAGCATACTTCAACTCCTCTGGGGGTGAAACACTTGCTATCTGTTTACGAAACTTAGTCATTAATTCATTCTCTTTCGTTCCCTCCACCTCCATCTCTTTCAAGTGGGAAGCATCCGCTTTCACTTCAACCGCTTCACCTGGTTCGGCAAAGATAGGCTGTGTAGAAAAATTAGGAAACTTGATTATCAGCGTAGAAGGTTTACTGCAAGGCTTTTCATAAGAGAAGCGACCAGCCTCAATCTTGATTGTATCCAAACCATCGATACCACCATCAGGACTATAAACATAAAGCTCGCCTTGATTCATGTGCAAGAAGCGTCCCTCTATCTTGAAGTAACCGCTACGGGTACCACAAGAAACTAACAGCAGGGAGAACAAGAGTATGTATGCTATTCGCTTCATGCGCATAGAGATTTAAGAAAAAAGTGCCGCGAGCGGGACTCGAACCCGCACAGCCATTACTGGCCAAGGGATTTTAAGTCCCTCGTGTCTACCAATTCCACCATTGCGGCAAACCGTTTGCAAAGGTAAGGCTAAATCTCCGAACTGGCAAAAGTTTTGCAAGTTTTTTTAGCTTATTAGCCTTATTAGGCTTATTAGGCTTATTGGGCTAATAAGCCTAATAAGGCTAATTGCCCCAATAGCCCTCAATTCACTCCCAACACGCCATAAGGTCCTGTACTGCTTGCCCGATAGCGTGTTAATTTCTTTCCACTGTCGCCCGAAACGATATTTCCTCCCGTATTGAGATTATACTTACGATGGCAATTGGTGCAGGTAGCAAGACCATCACTGCTTAACTTCAACTCGTAAGAACGTAGAGGAAGTGCATTTGTACTAAAACAATTAGGACACTGCAAGTCGTAGGCATAGAAAGGAGAAGGATTATCTAAATTGCCATAACCAACGATAAGTCCATTGTTCATGCCCACGTGCTTCCAGCTCTCCAACCTAAGGTCAATACCATCAAACCAAACGGGAGCCGTTGATTTCAGTCCTTGATTATTCTCAAAGGCAAAACTATAACGACCACTAACAAAGTTAGTTTTGATGATACAATAAACACCTGGGGACAGTGGATTCATTGCAGAGGAAAGGATTGGGTCTTGATGAGTTTCATTATGAAAGGTGAAGAAGTTGCGATAACTGCTATACTCATAATCTACAACATCGCCACAAGACGATAATAAGATTACGAGCAAAAACAAAACTGATTGAATTATTCTCTTCATACCAAACTTCTAATTGATTGTTATCCAATAAACCTTTAATATCTTACTCCTCCCACGAAGGCTATTAATAGGAACAAGTTGTTCATACTTTTGCATCAAACAGTATCGTGATTAACACTCCGCACATGTTGTGCGAGCCATCCGCACCACATGTGCGAAGCGTCAACACAACACGTGCGGAGTATCAGCACAATTGATAAAGCATACCAATGCGAACCGAAAAGGGAAATACTTAACAGACAAGATGTCCTCAAAACCTCCCTATTACATCACCCTCCTCTCTGAAGAAAGAGGAAAAAAGATTTACTCAAATGGTATCATTGCCAGTGCATCGGCAATCTTCTCAATACCTTCCTGCAAAGGCTTTGACACCATTCCCTTTGCAAAGAAAGGGATATCAGCATCAATGGTGAGCTTCATCTTTGAAGAGGTCTCTGTGACGGGTAGTATCTGAATCCAAAAGTTGAATGATAAGGGAGAGTTGTCACTCTCAAACTTAATCGTCTTAGGCTCTTCTCGCTCTATGATACGCATAGAAATCTGACCAACGGGGTCAACATTCATGGACAGTGAGTGCTTATCAAAGGTGAGATTTTGCAATCTTTCTTTCACCTTGTCCATGTCATCATTACCAGTAGAACCTTCTGGAAGACGCTCTTTCAGACGCTGTATATTATTTAAATCGCTCAGCGTGTTGTAAACACTCTGCTGAGAATGGGCAATTTGCTTTACGCTACTTTCAAACTTTGTCATTGAATATTTTATTTGGAAGTTAAGGAGAGAAAGACAGGAAGTAAACGGAAAAGATTGTAACATATATATCTAAATGTAGGGACGCACGAACCATGCGCTCGTTACACAAAAATCGCATACAAACAATCCCTTTGAAATAAAAGACTTTACCCCCTGTGGAATGCTTTGATATTACTTTCTCCAATTCGCAGGGTCTTTACGCCAATCATGTAGCATAGAAACCTCAGACTCCTTGATATAACCAGTCTCAAGCGCTTTCTCTACAACATGCTCATAATCGGTAAGCGTTACAAGCTTTACATTAGCCTCACGGAATGCCTCCTCAGCTACTGGGAAACCATAGGTATAAGAAGCAACCATACCCACAACTTCAAAACCAGCTTCACGAAGGGCAGCAACAGCCTTCAACGAAGAGCCACCAGTAGAGATAAGGTCTTCTACAACGACAACCTTCGAACCCACAGGTAGTTCACCTTCAATCTGATTCTTCATACCATGGTCCTTTGGCTTCGGGCGAACGTATGCGTAAGGCAATGCCAACTCATCAGCAACGAGCATACCCTGCGCAATGGCACCCGTAGCAACACCGGCCACAGCCGTAGCCTCTGGGAAGTTTTCAAGGATAGCATGCACCAACTCGAGCTTCACAAACGAACGCACATCATGGAACGATAACGTCTTGCGATTATCACAATAGAATGGTGACTTCCAACCACTTGCCCATGTAAATGGGTCATTAGGCAGCAACTTAATAGCTTTAATTCCGAGCAGTTTGCCTGCAAAGACTTTCTTTAAATCTTCCATCTTGATAGTTTATGGTTATATTCTAACTGCAAACTTACGCATTTTTTCTGAGATTAAAGGACAAAAACATGATAAAAGAAAATAACGACCTATTTGCCTTTATTTTTCATTTACAGCAAGCAGAAAGGGATGCACCCATTAACCGGTACACCCCTTTTTGCCTTATAAAGACCAGTCCGATAACGGAAAATCTTTATTTATACAATAAAATATGTCAGTCAAAGATTAATCTTCTGCATCAGCTTTTGGCAACACAAAATAGCCATAATGCAGGTAATTATCTTTCAAAACCCACATAATTCCCCATACATGCGTATCAGAAACCTTGAGAATTTCAACATTAACACCCTCATACTGAGTTACAGAATTGCCCCAATAGTCGGATTTGACCTCAACCTTACCTTCGGTTTTCCTACCAACCGTAAGGTCTCCACTGAACCAGCACTTCAGGTAAATATAATCGCTATAATTCCATTGTGCAAGCTGCTTACCATCTTTTTCTCCGATTGACAAGCTGCCATATCCCTGTGCTTGGTTATTATCAAAGACGATGTTCTCCTTTGTAGACGCCATGATATCAGCTTTCTCTTCTTCTGTGTAAGGAATATCAGTTGTAATAACTGTCACTTTCACAACCTTGCTGATACCCATCTTGTCAGTAATGGTCAACATTGCCGTACCATTGGTGATGCCTCTGAGGGTTATCACGTTATCAACAACAGAATAGACATCTACAATATCTTCATGGTCGCTGACAATTTCATATCCACCATTGCCACCCATAATGGTCAACGTAGTATAACCCGCAGTGTGACCAACCTTTATGTTCACATTGACTTCTTCCTTGTCAAGAAGGATATTCTTGTACATTGCCTTTACTAACACACGCTTGTAATTGCCAGCAGCATCAGAGACAACAATACCTGTAAGACCGCTCTTTATAGCGGTCACAGTAATAGCTTTCTCCTTGATAGTTAGTGTTGCAACGTCGGGGTTTTCACAGAAAGCCTTGTATTCGCCACCACCAGCTGTAATATTGAACGTAGTCGTTTCGCCCACACCCACGCTCACTGTATCGGTATCGAAGGTGAGAGCCGTCTCAACCTTAGGCTCAGGTTTCACCTCTGGAGTGTCTTCATCATTGCTACAGGCAGTAAAACCTAAAGCGAGACATGCCGTTATTACGGCTGAATAGAAATATTTAAGTTTCATTATTTCAAATATTTAGAATGTTACCAATCCTTTGCATAACTACCTGTCCGCACGGTTTCCTCTCCGTAGAAAGCACGTGTGATGTTATTCAGGCGAGTTACATAACCATTTTGTGGAGTTAAACCAAAGACCATCGTACCACCATAGCCATCAGACTTGATAGAAGTTGCAGTATTAAAAGAAATAATACGTCCCTGTCCAAACTCTGATGAGCCTTGTATCATGCCCTTAGGAGACAACCCTTCATAATTATTAGACAAATCGCCATAACGCCCATAATCTTGCAGAGCATAATCAATAAACTCACCAGGCTTATGACCATCGACAGAATACAAACTGCCAGTACGGCTATAGACATAAACTTCTATGAGTTTATCAGGCATTATTCTCTTGCACTCATAGCAGAGACGAGATGCTGCCTCAATGGAAGGTGAAACAAAACCTGGGTAGGTACCATAATTAGAATACTCATCATCAAAGAATATACCATCAAGTTCATAAGCATCAACAACAGCTTTCAATTCCTGTGCAAACTTAATAGCACCCTCCTTAGAGAGGTTGGCTACACCAGAACGGTCATGGTTTCCAAGAATACCGAGGATTACCTTCATACCTTTCTCCTGCAAAGGTTTGAGATATTTTTCCTTGTAATCAAGCAGGTGCTGTACATTCTCATTATTATAGTTATACACCTCACCAGTCTCAGCATTGTAATTAATGTTACCAGAAAAAAGAATAACTTGGTCGAAGACATACTTCTTTGATTCTTTCAACGTGTAACAAAGGTTATGAAGTGGATTAGCATCGTTCACCTCCATACAACTGATTACCTGCAACCCATTGTCTTTGTGACAGTTTGGCATCTTGGTGATATCACGTACAAAAAGAACGAACTCACCCTTATCCTTTGAAGTCTGACTTGCACCCTTCACGCTTAGCGGAATAGCAAAAACACCATTTTCCTTCAAATTGGTAGCCGTGGTATAGCTCACCTCTACCTTTGAAGATTTCACCGCACCAACATTTACCGTAGCAGTACCACTCACCTTGACAAGCGATTCAGGCAAAGCTTCAAAGCTTGTACCGTGTGCCTTGTTATAATTCTCAAGTGCCTTGGCATCATAAGCCAGCGTATATTCCTCATTTGCCTTAGCTGCCTGAACAAGGTTCACATAGAAATCAGTAGAACCTTTTTCATTGAAGACAAGGGAATCTTGATTGCTACAGCCATACTTGTCGGTAATGAATGCAAGATTATTCTCCAATGTCTTGTAACCGCTTTCGGGAACAAGAGGCACATCAATGCTCTCCGAGCAGGATACGACCAAAGCCATACCGAGCATTGAGAGTACGAGTGTTTTTATATTATTGATATTCATAAATGTCATTTTGATTAAAAGCGTTTAATAGATTATTTCTCTGGCAATGAAACATTGTGCCAAGGAAGAGGTTTGTCTGCCTTAGCGTCATTACCATTACCAGTAGCGTCCTTTACAATATTAGGACTATTAGGGTCGTCCATCTTCCAATATCCCACAAGACCAGGAGTCTTTGGATCGACACTATAAATATGTCCAGCAATCTCCTCTTGTGTACGAACGACATTCCAAACACGTACCTCAGACATATTACCCTCAAACCAACGGGCATCATCATAAGACTTACCAATGAGGAACATACGGTCAGGTGAATCGCCCTTGATAGAAACCGTACCCATACGAAGCGTACCTTTTGACTGCAAAAGACCATTGACATATACTTTCACCTCACGTGTATCAGCATTATAAGTCATTGCCACATGCTGCCAACGCTTAGTCTGCAAGCCTTTGTTAGAATCTGCATCAGGGAAGTTTCCACTACTGGTTGCTATCTGAATCTGATTATCAGGGAAACCTGCGTCACCGATACGCATAAGGAACTTACCCTCGATACCCATCACTGTAGAAATAAGCTTACCAAACTCACGTGGATAAATGAGTGCCTCCATTGTAATCTGATGCATATCTGTAACCAAGTCAGGAGTCTTCCAGTCTACTTGTAGATAGTTCTTGCTCATATCTGCAACAACATTGATAAGCGCACCTGCACGGAATACAAAGTAATAATTCTTTGCAGACTGAAGGACTGCAATGTCATTGCATTCCACAGTTACAGGCAAGACATATGTTGTTGAACGATCCAAGCCACCGAGTTTAGAGAACTCGAACTGCGCCTCATTGCTCTTTACACTACCCTGATTAATCTTCACTTCACTAACGAGGACCTTATAACAGCTATCAGGTAGCAACACTGCATTACTATAATAAGCTTTATTATAGGTATCAACAAGTTGCTTAGCAACAACAAAAGTTGCCTTTAAATCCTTTTCTGCGGGACGAGATGTAGAGAGTTTCAACGACTTCACCATAGTGCTTGCATCTTTGATAATGGTCTCACTGGTGAACGTCTTTCCATCTATGAACGCCTTACTTGCAAAGTCGGCTTCATCATTATTCTGGCATGCAGCTATTAACAGGGCTGCCACCAGTACAGGAACATATTTAAATAGCTTCTTCATTTCCTTTTACTCTTTAACGGTTGGATTGATAGTTGAAATTACCTTACGTAAATTCGGATAAGTGAATGAGGCATTGTAATAGTCAACATTAGCATTTAATAAGCCCATTCCGGCACAGGTATAACCAGTATGGTCTGATGCTACGTATTTTGCAATACTATGCATTGCCAATGTCTTACCCCAATAACCAGTCTTGGTGTCGGTTTCATCAATAGATTTATTGTTTGCCAACACGATGAACTTATCAGTCGGTACACCTTCTACCATTGCTTTGCGAACCAAATAATCAACACCTGAAACGGACTTCTCGTCCTGTGTTGGAATAATGAGATAACGTGCCTGAGCAAACAGACTCTTCTCTGTAACATGCTGTGGACGACCCATTATAATCAACTCTTTGTCCTTATGACGCTCTTTCCAGTCTTTAGAAATGCCTAAGAAAACATTCTCCAAAGCAATAGCCTCAGCCTTTTCCTCATCCGTGAGATAATATGTTAACTTCGCATTGAAGTCCATAATTACTCCATCATAGTTATACTTGTCAATAAAATGTAACTGTGTATTGACGGAATCAACCAAGAAGCCATTGAAATCACGGAATTTCTTACGTGCATTCTCTGGCTTTTCCATAAAGGCTTTCTTCTGTGCTTCATAAACAGTTTTGATAGCATCACAACTTATCTGAAACACAACTTTCATTCCTTTCTGACTTCTTACCTCTTCGATTTCCTGCATCATTTGTTCAGTAATCGTTCCAGGATTCGTCAGTACAACATAGTCAACACTATCAGGAATAGCATTGATATGTTGTGCCTGTGTAAACGGAACAGTCTGACTGTTGTCAAACCATGACATCATAATCTTATGATTGCTTGCCTTGTAAGCACGGATACCAGCAAGGTAATTCTTATAGAGTTCAGGGTTTTGACGTTCTATACCTGGCTGGTTTATTTCTACAGGTTCAACATCTGTATCGCAGCTTGACATAAGCAAAGCCGCTGCACAGACAGTTGAATATGCTATATATTTAATGATATGTTTCATTTTCTTTCTTTTTAATCGGTAATCTTTACTTTGCCCACCAAACATCTGTAGCCATATTATCAGCTCCACCAAGCATACCAACAGCTGCATTGTAGTTTTCAAAGTTGTTGCTGCGCTCCTCCTGTGGATAAGATAAACGACGTGCACCACGCTCGCTGCTTACCACACCACCACTATTGTTAACCTTCACTGGCATCAGCTTAGGAAAACCTGTACGTCGATAGTCAGCCCATGCTTCCAAACCAAGTGGGAACATAGCCAACCATTTCTGAGTAATAATACGTTCTAACTTCTGTTCTTCACTATTGCTATCATCCCAAGCTATCGTAATAGTTGAGACTGGACCAGAATAAGAGTTGAGCCCAGCTGGGTCTGTATAGACTGCTGGTGTACTGGTATTATCAGCCAAATAAGCTGCTGCACCCTTAGCTCCCCACTGTTCAAAAGAAAGTTCAACACCCTTCTTATAGAAGTCAGCAGCCGTTCCTTCCATGTTCCAGCTCTTCAAAGCGCCTTCTGCACGTAGGAAAGCAACCTCAGCCGCATTCATCCACATGAGTTTAGTGTCAGTACTTACATTATAGTTACTGTAAGCATGAGCAACCTCAGCACCAGGAATCTGGATACCAGAACGCAAACCATAATAACCATTTGTACCGCCAGAGAAAGTTGTCTTTGTGAACATAACATCACGACGTGGGTCGTTATACCCATTCATATAAGTAGTAATATCGGCACCAACACGTGAATCACCACCATTATACTCATACATGACAACTCTGAAAGGATTAGTGTTTGATAAAGTCATAAAAGCATTATCATCATTGGAAGTTATCACACCAATCTCATTACTAATTGAAGCCTCAGCCTCTTGTTTTGCCAAAGCTGGGTCAGCCTTTGATATGCGAACAGCCAAACGAAGACGAAGAGAATTACCAAACTTAATCCACTTCTCAACATTACCACCATAAACATTGTCTGCCTTTGGTGAGAAATTAAGTGTACGGTTGGCTGTAAGAGTAGCAATAGCCTCATCCAACTGCTTGAACATTAGTTTATACACATCCTGCTGAGAATCGTATGGTGCAGTAATCTCACCATTTTGTCCCACCTTAGAATAAGGTATCGGACCATAGGCATCAGTAACACGATGAATACCTGCAACCTTTATAATCTGTGCTACAGCCAATGGAACAGGCTCATCTGTAGCACTCTTAACTTCGTTGAAATAGATAAAGAGCTTAGGAAGGAAGTCTCTAAACAACACACGACTCCAACCATTCTCCGGACTATATTGAGCAAAGTTCTTACCAGCAAAACCAGCATTGGAATCAGAGAGGTAACCACCATACGAACCACCACACAAACACTCCGTAAACTGATTGGTATTGACATCCGTAGGAACCACCCAACTCTGAAGGTTCACCATGGCTGCCCCCAATGAGTAAGCATCACGTTCCGTTTCCTTTTTCGTCACACCGTATGGATCTTGGTTATAATCCTCATAACCGTTGGTACATCCAACCAAGCTCAGAACCAAGCCTGCTGATACGGTTGACAATATGATATTTCTTAATTGTTTCATAACTTTGATTTAGAATTTAAGTTTGATGTTGAAACCAATATTTCTCGTACTTGGTGTCATGAACTTATCAATACCCTGATAATAGTTGCCAGTTGTTGCTGTTGTCTCAGGGTCGAAAGGAGCCTTACAATAGAACATCAACAAATTGCGTCCAGTCACAGAGAGGGTTAAGTCACCCAATCCAAAGAAGTGATTCTTCTTAAAGGTATAGCTAAGACTTGCCTCCTGCAAACGAACATTCGTTGCACTATAGGTGTAGAACTGTGGGATACCGTCACTTCCGCCGATGGTTGAATACCATGATTCTGGGTTAAGACGGTCATTACCATTCACCTCCACATATCCCTTGTCACGTGCCTTTGCACTTGCTTCTGATACTCCATAGAGGTCGAGTGCAGCCTGTGTTGCAGAGTAAACAATACCACCGAAACGTGCACTTACCATCACACTGAGGTTAAAACCTTTATAAGAGAAATCATTACGCCATGCCATGTTTGCTTTAGGGAAAACAGAACCTAACTTCACATCGCCAACATTATTATTACGATAAACCTTACCATTTTTGTCGATATATACGCGTCCCTTATCGTCACGCATCACATCTGTCAAAGAGTAAAGGTCACCTAAGGTGCCACCCTCCTTTAGAATAAAGTGAGCATTACCTAATCCTCCTACATCAAGACGATCTTTATTGATTATAGTACCTGTTTCTGGATGAACGTAGTTGCGAACCAACTCGTTGATACGGTTACGGTTAGAACTCAAAGTATAGTTACTTGACCATCCGAAGCCACCCCAGTTATTACTGTAACCCAAAGCTAATTCAATACCATTGTTTGACACATTACCCGTTTGGATATAAAGTGCAGAATAACCAGATGATACCGATATATCAGGATTGAAGGTCTGGTTGAAGGTCTTTGTCCAATAAAGAGTTGCATCCAAGCTGAAGTGCTTGAGGAAACGAGCCTGCAAACCAACCTCCCAAGAGTTTGTCGTCTCTGGCTTCAAGTCATAGATAGGATAAATAGTCTGACTCTTCCACTGCTTTGTTGTATTATCCCACTCATACTTTGGATTCGCAATATTGCGAAGGAATGGAATACCTACAGATGCAAACGAACCACGTACCTTCAGATAATTGATAGCCTGTGGCATCTTCACGGACTCTGAGATAATCCATGACCCACCCACTGAAGGATAGAAGAAAGAACTCTTATTAGAGTGAGGACCCGCCAACATTGAAGGCCAGTCGTTACGTCCTGTCACTGTAAGATACAGCTGACTCTTCCAGCCCAACTCCAAACTACCAAGAAGTGACTTCGTCTGCTCATGAAAACCAGAAGGCATACGCTTCTCACGTGCCGCATCTACCTGATATTCATTGAAAACATTTGGAATCAAGTTGTCTGCTATCGGACCGTCAAGACCGGTCTGATCCTGCTTAACATCAGATAGAGAAGCACCAACGTTAGCTACAAGCGATAACTTATTCTCCAAGAAATGTTTGTTGATATTCACCATAATATCACCATACACCTGCTTATCATCAGTCTTTATCTTTGCATACTGACCATTAACACCTGCAATTGTTGTATTCGTGCTGGCATAATACTTCTTCTCGAAAGTATTCGTTGCATTATCAATACGAATACGTCCCACAACGTTCAACCAATCTGTTACCTTATATGTAAGTCCTGCATTCATCATATAGCGATACTTCTTATTGGTACGAATGTTACGATAGTTAATCCAATAAGGGTTCTGACCTACAAACTCACTGAGCAGATTGTTCCAGTTCTGTGTGTAAATATTACGTGTCGTATCGAAATATTCGAACATAGCCATGTCGTTGTAGTCGTTACCACGTGGATAGAGGTAAGCTGACACCAATGGGTTGGCATACACACCCTGATTGGTCATATTGCGGTCGTTCTGAATGATATAGCTTGCACCAACATCCAATAACAACTTATCGCCCAACATACTGGATGTATTGCGGAACGTAAAGTTATAACGATTATAACCATTGTTAGGAATAATACCACCTGAATTCAACGCACTGGCAGAGAAATAACTCTGATTCTTCTCCGAACCCGTTGAAACAGTGAAAGCCTCAGTAGTCATGATACCAGTCTTGAGGTAATCCTTCTTTGGGTCATAACCCATATAGTTAGCATCATTCAACAGACGCCCCCAGCTGTAGCTATCACCACCAGCATCACGCAGGCCACTACCTGTTCCATAACGGTTCTGGAACTCTGGCAAACGGAAAGCTGAAGAGTACTCAGTACTCTGACTAACAGTAAACTCTGTATGTCCTATCTTTCCTTTCTTTGTTGTAATAACAATGGCACCGTTAGAGGCACGGTTACCATAGAGGGCTGCTGCAGCAGCACCTGTCAAGACAGACATACTCTCAATATCCTCTGGATTGATATCAGCAATTGCCTCCGTCGTACCGTTAGACCCAAAGGATGAATCACCGCCACCACCGAGGTTAAACATTGGCACACCATCAATGACATACAAGACATTGCTTGACTGCTCAATACTACGTGTACCACGCATCACAACCTTCGAAGCACCACCAGCACCAGACGAACTGGCATTGATATTTACACCAGCAACCTTGCCACTAAGAGAATTGATAAAGTTAGCATCTTTGTTTGTTCCCAACGCATCACTGTTCACCTGTTGCACGTTGTAACTCAATGCCTTTTGCTCACGTTTGATACCCAAAGCCGTAACAACAACCTCGTTCAGTTCCTTGGCACTACCCATAGAAAGACTGATGTCATATTTGTCAGCTTTACCAATACGTACCGTCTTTGTTGTATAGCCAATGTAAGAGATTTCCAGTTCTGCACCTTCTTCCGCCATCAGCGTAAACCGACCATCAATGTCAGTCACAGCACCTCCTTGGGTATCTTTCAGACGAATCGTAGCACCAATTACCGGTTCCCCATTCTCATCTTTCACAACTCCGACAACTGTAAGCATCCAAAATTCGCCGTCTTGTCACTTCACAAAAAAACCTTATATGACTGGCTTCATATAAGGGTTCTATGCTATTTATAGTTTATGGGTAGCAGTTTAATCAATTCCTCATCCTCCATGTCCAGCAAGGGTTTTGCTAATACCTGCCTTAACCACACATTAGGTTCTATCTTTGCTTCCCTACAACATGCCATGAACGTATAGAAGATGGCATTGTTTTCGGCTCCTTCGTTGTTGCCACAGAACAGATAGTTTTTCCTTCCCAATGTAATGGGTCTGATGGCTTGCTCCATAAGATTGTTGTCTATATTGAAACGCCCATCTTGTACGTATCGGCTGATGCGTATCCATACGGCGAAAGCATAACGCAGAGCTTTCTCCATAGCTTCGCCAGGGAGATACTCCTTGTGTACCTCCTTCATATATGCTTCAAGAGCCTTTAATATAGGATATGCTTTGGATTTTCTTTCAGCCTGAATCTCTTCGTAGCTGGCGTTACTGTGTTTTAAGTTTGCTTCTAACTCGTAGAGTACAGCGATCATCTTAACGATATGGGCGGCATTCTTATCATTTGTCGATAAATGCTCGAACTTTCGCCGGACATGTGCCATACATCCCAAGAGCTCTATGCCTTGAACGTTTTCAAATCTGCTGTAAGCTTCATACCCATCGGATTGTATAGCACCATGATAGCCTTTGAAGAGTTCGTCGGGTACGGCTCCCGATCGTGAACCTTCCTTCCAATGAAAGAAGACCCCTCGGCAGTGCAGCGCATCTCTTACTCCCCACAGATAACCCTTGCGAGTCTTACCCTTACGGTCGGCAACTTGTACGCTTGTCTCATCAACTTGCAAGTAGGGACTCTGTAAAATCAACTTTGCTTGGAGTTTATATAGAGGATATAAAGCGTTAGCTGTGCTGTGAACCCAGCTGTTTATGGTAGAGGTTGGGATGTTGATGCCATACTCTTTCCATCTGGTGCTTTGTCTATACTCTGGCAAATGATAGACAAACTTTCCTGTGATAATCTCAGCCAGCAGAGAGGCATCGGCAAAACAATCCACAGCTTGCTTCTGTAAAGGAGCTTCCAGTATGTCAATCTTTGCATCCGTGGGTTTTGCATCTTTCAAACGGCAGACGATGCGGTCTTCAACCTTAACATAAAAGCTTGAGGGACGTAAGCACAAGTGTTCTGTCTTATCGTGACCGATGATAACCATACGGTTTTCATCATAACCGTCTGGATAAATCTCAGTAACCACACGCTCTATATCATTAGGAACATAAGAGGCATATGGCTTGCCTTTTCTCGTAGAACGAGCGTTACAGCTTGCTTCCCTGCGCTGCTTAGCTTGCTTCTCTACTTCCTTAATGATAGTTGGTATTTCCCCCGAAAGTTGTTTACCTTCTTTTGCCCAATCTTTATCAAAGAACGAACCTGCCCAGCCGTTGGGACTCTCAGGTAAACGCTTTTCGCTACGTCTACCGAATACCATACGCTCAAGTTCAAGAATACGTTGAGATTTTCTTGCTAACTCTGCATCCTTTTGCTTAAGTTCTGCATCCTTTTGCTTAATCTCAACATCCTTAACCTTGATCTCTGCGTCCTTTTGCTTAAGTTCAACATTCTTGCTCTTAAGTTCTACATCCTTACTTTTAAGCTCCATGTCTTTCTGCTCAAGGAGATTTATAAAATCTTCTCGAGTTAAAAAATGATAGTTAGACGCAGTCTTATTGTTGGATGTATTCATCAGAAAACCAGTTATTTATATGATACAAAGGTACGAAAAATATCTGGATTTTGCAAGAAATTTCTAAGGTTTATTGTAACGTTTCCTTCGATAACAATGAGGATTTATACCTTCTATATAAAGGACCAATTCATCCCATCGAAGTTCATAAAATCCCTTGGTTTGCTGCATGATTTTACCACTTAAACAACCCTGTGCCATCTGCTTGTGGTATACGACAAAACCACATCGTTCCCAATGAAGCAGCTTGATACGATTGCGAGAACGATTATAGAACACATAAACACAACCATCAGATGGGTTAAAATCATTACCACGGACGAATTGACATAATCGAAGCATCCCCTGGCGCATATCCACAGGAGAACAACAAACCCGATAAACATTTGTTTCATTCAGTGCAAACATCTTTTTTGTGCAAAGGTAGCAACAATGCTGCATCCACAAAAGACGGCTAATTTTGGATGCTTACCGACAACTTTTTTCTTTTCGCCAGCGTCCTGTGCTTTTTGCGAAATCTGTGTTGACGAAACAGAAACAGCATTTCCATTTTTGTGTCTTAAAGTAGTCATGACATCATCCAATGTTGCGACTTTCTTGTTGTTCGCAACACCATGAGCTTCCATGCTTAGATTTAGACATAACAGGAATGCGGCCAAATACAGACCATTTCTCTTGTTATTCATTCAGACTTAGTGTTTAAAGATTAATATTTCTATTATTTATTGCTATTTAATTCTTAGGTTATAATTTATCAAAATAATGATTATTATTTAGGCTCAGCTTTCATATATCAACGTGTTATTTTCCCATGTCTCAACCTGCATTCAATAACCTATCGGTTTGTTGAGAATATTACATTATATGTAAAACTATATGCATACTTAGCTATAAAGTTTATCCACTTTGTAACATCAATGTATTGTTAAAATTTATGCTTCGCACTGGTCAAGACACGTTGTTTAGGTTATAGGCTTATTTATCTGCATTTTGATGACTATAAAGTCACTTTGTTTTTAGATATTTTTACCACAGTATTTCTTTTGCAAAGATAATAAAAAAATACAAAAACAAAGAATATAACAGATTTATTCATCGTCAATAATAATTCGGCAACAAAGAATTATTAGTGCAAATAATCCTTTTCCATAACTTACTCATTCGTTTCTTACAATTATATTATTATAACGATAACATTCTCTGTCTCTATCTTCAATCGATGTGTTTACGCCCCACACAAGTGGTGTTGAAACTAAGCACAAGTGGTGCTGAGGCTAAACACCATGTGTGCTATAACTGAACACAATGCAAAACAACATGAAGATAGGATATGATTGCAGGATGAAAAGAGTTCTGAAGGTCAATAACAAGCAATGTTCTTTTGAAAAATAGATTGTATCTTCAAATTTAACATCTATGATTATAGAATAGTTACTCATTATTTGCAAAGCCCAATGAGAGGACACTGACTTTGACATTCTCTCCTTTAAGGACTTCTTTGGCGGCTGCAACAAGGGTTGCGCCTGAAGTTATGACATCATCAACCAACAAGATATGTTGATTATTTAAGGCAGAAGCATCAAGGAGACGGAAGGCTTTTTCTACGTTTTCATTACGCTCCCAACGTCCTTTCTGTGTCTGACTACCATGAAAACTGATGCGTTCCAACACTTTATCTAATACTGGCAGACCTGTTTCTGCACTGATACCACGCGCTATCTCCACACTTTGATTATACCCTCTTTCCTTCTCACGCTGGCGAGCAAGTGGCACAGGAACCACAGCTGTGATTCCTTCAAAGAAGCCATCATGAGCAAACTCTGCAGCAACAATACGCCCAAGACCTTCGCCTAATTCGGGATGTCCGCCATACTTCAATTGATAAATCAAACGACTGGTATCAGAATGGGCTTTATAAAAGAAGAAAGCAGCACCTTTCTCTATGGGAATCCTCCCCCAGAAGAGCCGCACAAGTCTATTGTCATAACCTGATTTTGCATAGCCCGTACGAGGGAGAGAGTGGTTACAGCAAGCACACATCACCTCTTCCGTAATGGTAAGACGCCCACCACAAACCGTACACGAACGAGGGGCAAGGGTGTCTATCAGGCGAGCAAGTAAACTAATCGTCTGTGTCATCATCAACGAAGTCTACATCATCGTCCGCAGCTACAACTCCTTCATCTATACATCGACGGATTAAATCCATCGTAAAACCTCGTCCCATAGCAAACTTTATCAGCTTCATTGAACGCTCATAATCGCTCTCCGCCTTGATAGTACGATACTTACTTGCTAACAATGGGCGCAAGACTTCAAGATATTCTTCGTCATCTACAGCATCGAGGATGGGCGAAGAGACAGAACTATCAATCTTTTTCATCCACAGTGCCTGCTCAATCTTACGCCTTCCCCATTTATTATAGCGAATTTTATCATGCACAAAAGACTCCGTATAACGACTGTCATCAACGTAATGCAGCGTTATTAACTTCTCCATAATACGTGCTTGCGCATCTTCAGAAAGTTCCCACTTACGCATCTTCTCCAACATCTCACCAGAGCAATGCTCACCTTTCGCACATAAGTCGGCAAGTTTCTTCAGGGCTTGTGACTCTAATATAGGTCGTTTCTGTATCATGGTCGGATGGCTTTCGTGAATCGGAGCTTACCAAACTGGTCTTCTCGCAGTTCTATCTGCTTATAACCCAATTCGCTTAACATCTGCTTTACATTATCAATATATAATGGGTTGGTCTCAAAATAAAGCACACCATCAGCTGACAAAGCCTGCACGCCATACTCAGCGATTGCCCGATAGAAGCGTAGTGGGTCATTATCTGGAACGAAGAGAGCTGTTTCAGGTTCATACGCAAGTACGTTCTTCGCCATCCCTGTCCGTTCTTTGTCGCAGATATAAGGTGGATTACTCACTATAATATCAAATTGCTGCTGCATAGCTGCTGCTGAAGGATGAAGCGCATCCTCCATCTTTAGTTCAACACGAACCTGCCATTGGTGTACATTCTCACGTGCAATAAGTAGTGCATCACCCGATATATCCCACGCTGTAACCGCCGAGTTGCGTAGGTCGGCAGCCAATGTAACAGCAATACAGCCACTACCTGTCCCTACATCCAACACCTGCAGGGGCGCAGGAGGCTGCAAAGCACAATAACATCGGTTGTTATCCTCCTCTATCCAACGGCACAGCACCTCAGTCTCTGGGCGCGGAATCAATACGCCCGGAGCCACATGAAATGTGCGCCCACAAAAGGTTTCACGTCCTAAAACATATTGTACAGGCTCCGAACGTTCCAAACGAAGGATGATTTTCTCTAATTCCTCCTCCGCTTCTCGGGATAATTCATTAACTTTGCCCGTATATATATCGGGCAGCGTAATGCCAAACTGCACCTCTAACACAAGCCGAACGATTGCTTGTGCCTCACCTTCATCATATAAAGGAGTGAGTCTGTGCCATAAATCTTGGTATATCATAGCTGCAAAGATAGGAATTTTAATCAAATGAAACAAGAAGAAACTGACGAAAAATATATGCGTCGCTGCCTGCAATTGGCACGCAATGGACAGCTACTTGCTAAGCCTAATCCAATGGTCGGAGCAGTCATTGTGAGCAAGGAGGGTAGGATTATCGGCGAGGGCTACCACATACGTTGTGGCGAAGGACATGCCGAAGTGAATGCCTTTGCCTCAGTAAGGAAAGAGAACGAGCCTTTGTTGCACGAAGCGACAATATATGTTAGTCTTGAACCTTGCTCTCATCATGGCAAAACACCTCCTTGCGCAGACCTGATCATCAGCAAAGGTGTGCGCCGTGTGGTATGCGGTTGTATCGACCCTTTTGCTGAAGTGCAAGGACGTGGGGTAAAGAAAATTCGCGAAGCTGGGATAGAAGTGACCGTGGGTGTATTGGAAAAGGAGTGCTTGGAACTGAACAAACGGTTTATAACTTATAACACACATAAACGACCGTATGTGATATTGAAGTGGGCACAGACAGAAAGTAGACTAACCAACACGCCATTCAACACGCCAGCTGACACACCATTCAACACACCTGCCAGCCCCTCCCCCTTACCCCTCCCCCATAGGGAGGGGAGTAATCACCGAGATTTCCCTAATGAAGCAAGTATTATAAATGACAATAAAGATGGTGTAACTACTTGTACTAAAAAATCTTCTGTGGCTTACATTGGCAACTTGCCGGGTAAAGACTATCAGCCGTTGATTATCTCTACACCTTTCACAAAGATGTTAGTACATAAGATGAGGGCGGAGAATGATGCGATTCTCGTTGGGAAAACAACGGAAGAACTGGAACAGCCAAAGTTGACAGTGAGGGAATGGAGTGGTCCAAGTCCTGAGAAGTTAGTGCTGACAAGTCAACCGACAAAAGCTGGAGAATACGCAACACCTGCTGAAGTGCTGTCGCATCTCTATGCTGAAAAGAAGCAAAGTCTCATCGTGGAAGGTGGTACAAAGACCTTACAGAGTTTTCTTGATGCAGGACTATGGGACGAGATACGCATAGAATCTGCACCTTTCACGGTTAACGAAGGTGTAGAAGCTCCAAAACTCCCAGAGAACTTACGTGTTATAAAGATAGAAAAGTACGTTAATACGATTGTAACTTACGAGCGAGAGTAGGATGAAATGACATCCATACGATACAACAAAACGGCTAAAAACAATTTATCTTCATGAAAAAAAGAATTTCTTTTCATGAAGATAAATATTTATTTTCACGACAAAAAATATTTCTTTTCATGAAAATAATTCGAAAATAAGACTGAGTTGGGGTGTAATAGTCTTTTTAATTACACTTATGTGTCATAATATTCAATACCATATCATCGGTAATACACATCGCTTCCTTACCTATACTTGTAAGGTTGCGGATAGACTTATCAACGTCTTCGTCTATAATTCCCTCTGCAGCCGTTACGTGCTTACCCTCCATTGAAAGCGTTGCAGAAAGGATAGCTGTCGACACACCCGACGAAATCTTTAGTGAACAACTTGGCTTCGCACCATCGCAAATCATACCAGTAAGGTTGGCTATCATGTTCTTTACCGAATGGCAGACATTAATATAATCACCTCCCATCAGATAAGTGATACCACAACTGGAACCAATACTTGCTACAACACAACCACAAAGGGCGGAGAGTGCGCCAAGACTCTGCTTGATATAGATAGCTGTGAGATGACTCAAAGTAAGTGCGCGGATAAGTTCCTCACGCGTATTCTCATTCTCCTTGGCAAAGACAGCCACAGGATTTGTAGCACAGATGCCCTGATTTCCCGAACCGCTATTGCTCATCACTGGAATCAAAGCACCACCCATACGAGCATCACAGGCTGCAGCCGTCTTCGCAATGATATGTGAAAAGATACTATTTCCAAAGATTCCACGACTCAAAGGGCGGTCCATAACCTTACCCAAACAATGTCCGTAGTTTCCCTTTGCAGCCTCAGCTGCAGCACGGAGGTTGTATCGCTTTGCCTCAAGGATAAACTCTATTTCATCTACTGGAGAAGTCGTTGCAAACTCCCACACCGTTTTGAGATTCAGACAGAGTGGGGCTTTTTCAACAGCTGCTGCACATGGTTGCATCTTATCAAGTAGGACAGTACCTTCCTTCTCTTCAAAGACAATATTCGTATGTGTGCCGCAGATGATAGCTTTCGCATACTTTTCTTCAGCCTTACAAGTGATTTCTATATAGAGTTTCTCTGTGATACCGTCTTTCAGTTTGACATCAATTCGATTCTCACTAATAAACTGTTTACCAGCTTCCAACGTATCAGGTGTAAGATCCTTGATAACCTCTAACTGATATTCTGACTTACCCACCAAAGCACCGAGGGCAATGGCAATAGGCAAGCCTATCATTCCCGTGCCCGGAATACCAACACCCATAGCATTTTTTAGAATGTTAGCAGAGAGCAAAACGCTAATCTGCTCGGGTTTCTGACCTAACAACTCCGTAGCACGTGCAGTACACAATGCTACAGCCATTGGCTCTGTACAACCTACGGCAGGTACCACCTGCTGGTGTATCAACTCGATAATCTGTTCTCTAATGTTCTTCTCAAGCATAATGATTGGTTTAGGTTTAGCCTGATATTATGACCATAACAAAAGAATATTCTTTGTATTCTCGCTCTCAGACATTACTATCCTTGAGAGAGTATGTTATCTAACTCTTGTCGCATAGCCTCCATCTTTTGATGTCGGTCGATAGAGAATGTTGAGCCATTCGCCTCAACATAATCAAATAAAGCGTATGCCTTCTCCTGTAAGATTTGGCGCAAAGGTTGCCCTTTATAGCTTGCCTCAGCATGTAACAACTCTGCAACCATGTTTATTTTATCTATCCGCTCAGCCTCATTCCACTGTTCCTTAGCGTATTTCAACAGCTCGTCAACGGAGAGATTACGTAAATCATCATACTCTCCAACGTACTGTCTATAAAGGTCTTTCAAGTCATTATCTCGCTTCAAGTCATCGTCTTTCTTTGTTAGAAAGCGCGAAATAGCAGCATTGAATTCCTCTATCAAACGAATAAAATAATCTCGTTGTAACATAGTAGATTTCCTTTTATGACACAAAAGTAAATAAAAAAATGATATAAATCCACTTTTCTGTGTGTAATTAAACAAAAAATATTTTAGGATTAGGCTTATAAAGAATTAGCCTAATTAGCCTAATAAGGTCAATTGGGCTAATAGAACAGACACTTTTAGGACTGCGAAAGACTCTCCCACAGCTTCTTATAATATTCGTGTTTGATCATTGTTTGAACATTACCAAGTATTATCAGCTTCATTCGGGCACGTGTTATAGCCACATTCATACGGCGTAAGTCACGTAAAAACCCTATCTGACCATCATCGTTGGAACGCACAAGAGAAATAAGAATCACGTCGCGTTCCTGTCCTTGGAAGCCATCAACGGTGTTCACACTGATAAGACTTCGATAAGGCTTAAAGAACTCTCGCTTCTTTATCAGACTGCGAAGATACTGCACTTGAGCACGATAAGGAGAAATAACTCCCACGTCTATCCGTTCTTCCAACACTCTATGCTTGCCTATCTTTGTGAAATAATCCTTTAAAGTCTTGAGTGTTAGCTCTGCTTCTCCTTTGTTAATACGACCAAAAGAAGAGCCAACGAACTGTTCGTGGAAGGCATTTTCCTTTTCGTTATTTGACTGAGAAGGACCTGAATTAGCGTTACTTTCCGTCAAATCATACGATGAAACGACCGCTTCATCTGACGTATCAATCCATACCATTGGATTGTCATAATCGAGAATGCCACGATATTTAATCTGCGGAGCTGTTTCTACCTGCCCTCCATAGAACCAATCAGACGAGAAGCGCATAATCTCTTCATTCATACGATACTGTACTTTTAACAGCGTAACAACCTCTGGCTTGTTCTCAACAATGCGTTCCATCAGTGTCTTACCTAAGCCTCCACGCAGCGCAGCAATGCTTTTTACAGTCGGAGGAAGTTGGCAATGGTCACCCGCAAAGATGACCCTTGAAGCTCTACGAATAGCTATCCAACAGGCTGCTTCAAGGGCTTGTGCAGCCTCATCAATGAACAAAGTCGTAAATTTCTGACCTTCCATTATCCTACTGTTAGCTCCAACAAGGGTGGAAGCAACGACACGTGCCTCTCCAAACAGTTCTGCATTGATACGTATTTCAAGCTCAGTGGCACGGCTCTTCAGTCTGTCCATCTTCTGATGATAGCTTTCAGAACCTTTCTTTCTGTTGTTTCTTAGTTCACGAATAGCCTTCCGAATCGACCACAACTGAGGGTAATCAGGATGCGCTTCAAACTTTCGTTCGTATGTGAAACCAAGCATCTTATCATTCACTCGGGTAGGATTACCAATGCGAAGAACATTGATGCCACGGTCAACAAGCTTCTCACAAATCCAGTCAACAGCCATATTACTCTGCGCACAGACCATCACCTGACTCTCTCGCATCAGTGTTTCGTTGATAGCTTCGACCAATGTTGTCGTCTTTCCTGTTCCCGGTGGACCATGAACAACAGCCACATCCTTTGCCCATAACACCTCATTAACAGCCTTTTCCTGTGTTGGATTCAGCCAAGGTAATCGAATGGGAGCAAAGGAGAACTTCTCAACCTTTTGTCGTGAATAGAACAAGTCACGAAGATGAGCCAGCCTATTTCCTTTTGCTTTCATGGTACGGTCCAACGCATCGAACATCATCTGATAGCTCGTTTCATCAAAACCTAACTGGCAACCAATCTGCTCGGAAGCAGATTGAAGGTCTAACAACGGAACAGAGTCAGGGACAGCAACAATCATTCTATCGCCTTCCACATACGAAACAGTACCTGTAAAACCATAGTATTTCAGCTGAACAGCCTTATTAGGAGTCCCCTTCTCCGTCTCAATAAACTTAAAGAAAAGAAGCGGACGACCACTTTCAAAGTTATGTTCAATATCCCCATCTTGTGTACGAAACACCTCAATGCACAGTTGGTTGAGTCCATTATAAAACCGTTTGCCCACTCTTAACGGAAACCATGCATCCCCTCGCTTCACCTTCCGCTGCATACCAGCAGCCTCTGTCTGCTTTCTAAAGGCTTCTTTCTCAGCATAATACTCCATTTGAAGCAGTAAACGCTGTCGTTGTAAGAGTTGGATTGGACTTTCCTGAAGCATATCTTTTTATAGTTGACGAGTTTACAAGTTTACAAGTTGACGAGTTGTTTGTAAATAATTAAAATGAGATTATATATAAATAAAAGCACAGTTTACACCATGATAATAATATCTTTTTATAGTTGACGAGTTTACAAGTTTACAAGTTGACGAGTTGTTTGTAAATAATTAAAATGAGATTATATATAAATAAAAGCACAGTTTACACCATGATAATAATATCTTTTTATAGTTGACGAGTTTACAAGTTGACAAGTTAACGAGTTGTTTGTAAATGATTAAAATGAGATTATACACAAACAGAATCACACTTTACACACTAAGTATAAAAAGGTACAGAACACTAAAAGAAGAACATCTTACGACTATTCTGCTTCTTCTGTGCCAAAGCATATTCCATCTGCTTTGTAGCTGCCTTAAAAAAGAAAGCAATAAGATGTTTATCCGTCCCTTCCGTTCGTATAGTTCGCAAAGCAGCGATATACTCCTGACGATCTTCTTTCTGTATAATCAGTTCAGGATAACCATGACGTAGCAAGATGAAGTTGGACAACAACCTACCTGTTCTCCCATTCCCATCACTGAAAGGGTGTAAGTATTCGAAGAAACCATGGAACCGAGCAGAAAGCACCATAGGGTGAAGTTCTCCACGCTTCATCATCTCTGCTGTTGAAGACATCAGTCGTGGCACCTGCGCCACCAGTCCTTCATGTTCGCCAAAAACCGTATCACCAGCTGCCATATCTACCGTTGTAAACTCCCCAGGTACGGCATCTGCCTGCTTATAGGTGAGCGTACGAAGTGTTACCAACCTATTGATGGTCTTCAATAGTTCGACATCAAAAGGGTAATCTAAATGATTATGCATCCATTCATATGCTGCAAAGTGGTCTGCCATCTCCTGACACTCCAACAAAGACTTACCAACTGGATGATAGCCTAACCTTTCTTCAAACAGACAACGTGTATCATCCACTGAGAAAGAAGACCCTTCTATACCACAGCTATGGCAGGAAAAAAGGATTTCAGAATACTCTCTAAACGCCTTCTTTCCCATTGGCAACACTATCTTTTCTTGATACTCTGCTACCAACTCATCATATCTTGTTATCTCTGTTTCAAACACGTTACAAATATAATACTTTTTATCTAATATCCATTCTACAACGAATAAAAAACAGGAAGGACTTAACAACTGAAGTCATCCTCTATCTCTGCGACTTTACCTATTTGCAAACCAGGAGGCGCACAAGATGATAAGAACAAGGCAACACGGAGTTCCTCATAATCTGTAGGTAAGGAAAGAACAAGGTCTAACTTCCCATCTCCATCCAAGTCACCAGCAAACAAAAGTGCAAAACTTGCTGCATCGACCCTTGCTTCCCTAACTATTCGTTCCCCATTCAGCAATAATGTATAGTTCTTTAATTGGCTTTCTCCCTGCGCCCTTGCCTCTAACTTGTAATGCTTTCCTGCAAAAGTAAAATTCCTTACAGAGCCTGGTTCCAGATAAGTACTGTCTGAAAATGCAATATCAGCAATCTTAACTTTCCCCTTCTTTATTGGCAACTGATTGACAAACAATATCGTATTTCGCTTTTCTGCCAAGTATGTTGGAATAGTACTTGAGCACATATCCTCTCTCCTTTCAATACCATACCGAGCTTTACCAACATAATAATCCTTCCCATCTTTATAGAGTTCAACCCAATTTCGGTTGATTATCGTATCTGGATTACACAAACGATAATTAAAAGGAACAAGAATCTTATATGTTAGTGGCTGCTTCTTTGCAACCTTAACACTATCAACCTTCTTCACAGGCACACTATCTTCCTGCTGTACAGACGACTCCTGCGCTTGACTTACAGGCTTCTTATCGGTACAAGAAAGAAGTATCATACAAAGACTCAGCAAAAAGACAAGGGACTTAACTTTCTTCATAATCACATGTTTATCGCCTTTCAGCAAACACTATCATCATATATCACACGCTGCAAAAATAATACTTTTCCCTCTATATTCCAACCTTGAACACTATAAAAGACACAATAGTATTAACTATATATGGGTATTTTGCACCATAACTCCACCTATTTACCTTTTTTATCCTAACTTCTTACACCACTTCCACGAATATTTACTATTTTTGTCATCAATAATTAACAATAAGAACTAAGACTTTTAAGCTTATGAAAACAAACAAAGTGCAAATTGAGCACAAACTCCCTTCAGAGTGTACAACCATCATCATTGGTCAAGAACAGACTGCTGATGGTTCTATGATAGTAGCGCGTTCAGAGGACTGGGACGCTATGGAAGCTAAGAACTACGAGATATTTGAGGGTACAGACAATGGTCCACGTGAGTTCGTTGCAAAGGATAGCCCTTTCCGTTGCGAACTCCCAGAGAAGGCTTTAGGCTATTCTGCCCTTTCTCCGTATAATCTTCACGGTCATTGGGGCAGTGCTGGTTTCAACACAGCAGGCGTAGGAATGAGCGCTACGGAGAGTATCTTCAGTAGTGACGAGGTGTTGAAACATGACCCATTGGTCGAGAATGGTGTGGCAGAGAACTCTGTCTTCAACATTACCCTACCTTACGTCCACACCGCCCGCGAAGGTGTTGAGCGTTTGGGTATGCTCATTGAGAAACATGGTATTGCTGAAGGCTTCGGCATTGGCTTTGTAGATAGCAAGGAAATATGGTACTTGGAGACAGCTTGCGGCCATCGTTGGTTGGCTTGCCGTATGCCAAAAGATCAGTATTTCGTAACTGGTAACCAGAGCCGTTTCCGCACCTACGACCCTAATGATAAAGAGAATTACCTCGCATCAGCCGACTTGATTGAGTTTGCTGAGAAGCATGGACTTTACAATCCTGCACAGGGTGCCTTTGATTTCCATGAGGCTTACGCACGTGATATCAAACTCGACACTACCTATAACTACCCACGTGTATGGGGTTTGCAGCAGTTCTTCTCTCCAGAGATCAAGAATGACGTAACAAAGAACACCTTCCCTGTCTTTGCCAAGGCTGCTCATAAGGTCACACTGACCGAACTCCGCACGGCATTCCGTTTCCACTACGACAATACGGAGCACGACCCTTATCTCAATTGTAATCCAAAGGAACCTTATCGTCCGGTTTCTATCTTCCGTACCACACAGACCCACCTCTTACAGGTACGCCCTGAACTGCCACAAGCTATCGGTTGTGTCAACTATGTTGCAATGGGTATGGCTGACCTTGGTGTGTTCCTCCCACTCTATCAGGGCATCACTTCCTATCCAGAGGCATACACAAAGGGTAATGGTGAGTCAAGTGCTGACTCTGCTTATTGGAAGTTCCGTAAGGTGATGGCATTGGGTATGACCAACTACAACAAGTATGCTCCTATCATCAAGGAGGCGTATGCAAAGTTTGAAGCTGAGACCGACCAGCGTCAACGTGAGATGGAAGAGGAGTATCTTCGCATCTACAAGACCCAACCTCTTCATGCAAAGGACATGTTGCAGGAGTTCTCTGACAAGATTCTTAATAGTGCACTCGACCTTGCAGACTGCCTACAAGAGAAGCTCTTTACGCTAATGACACAAGATATTCAACAGGAGTATCTCTTCCACGGAGCATAAAAGTTAGTTTAACAAGTGTTATATAGGGGTAATAAGGACTTATGGGCATCTGGTAAACCATCGCCCTATAACCTCTTTATTACCATCTTCAACCAATGTGTTTATGCCCATTACTTGTAATGATGGTGAAGTTCACGTTCTGTACTGAGGCTGAACACAATGTGTGCAAAGGCTTAACACCATATGTGTTAAGGCTTAACACCATGTAAAAAGATACGAGGTTGAAGTCTGCTTACTATCAGAAAAGAACTATGCAGACTAAAACAAAGCACTGAAAGTAAGTAGATTGTATCCCTAAATGCAACACTTATGATTATTGAGTAGGTACAAATTGTCCATCAACGTTTCATTATCAGGAACTTTGATGGGCAATTTCTTTTTCATCACAGAGTTACATAAGGGTTCAAAAATCTCATATCATTCTATGGTCTTCAGATAAGGTAAAGGTAAAAAAACTATCGTTTCACAACGTATATAACTTTTTTTTTCTATCTTTGCAGACAAGAACTATTGCACGACCATTCTATGGAAGCAAAGCAATACGTGAAAAATTCGCTCTGATAGTTCAATGGATAGAACGTAGGTTTCCTAAACCTTTGATCCGGGTTCGATTCCCGGTCGGAGTACTAAACAACAACTATTACCCCCTCCTATTTAATGGGTAAGGACTTGATTATCATTATCGTATAGATTTACTACTAACAACAAAAAGAAAACATATACCCCATAGTATTTTTTAATTCCCTCTCAAGAAACGGAGAGCTTAAAGAAGAAAAGTTATGATTGGTGCTATTATAGGAGACATCGTTGGCTCACGCTTTGAATTTGGACCAGCCCCACTGAAAAGCTTTGAGCTTTTTACCCCCGACTGTTCTTATACCGATGACACAATTTGTACCATCGCTATTGCTGATGCAGTGCTGAATGAGCGTGATTACAAGGACAGTCTGCTCGATTGGTGTCGTCGTTATCCTGATCCTATGGGTGGATATGGTAAGCGCTTTTATGAATGGATTAACGCTGACGACCCACAGCCTACGAACTCGTTTGGCAACGGTTCTGCCATGCGTGTCAGTTCTATTGGCTGGCTCTTTGATGAGTGGGAGGACGTGATTAAGGAAGCTAAGAAGAGTGCTATTGTAAGTCATAACCATCCAGAAGGTATCAAAGGTGCCCAATGTATTGCTGAAGTAATCTGCTGGCTACGCCTAATGCGTTTTTCGAAGTCGGATGTCGAACGAAAAGTAGAGAAGTTTTTTGGCTATGAGCTACCACCTTTGCGAGACATAAAGAAGATTGGTTCTGAAGGACACTTTGATAGCACATGCCAAGAAACCGTACCGATGGCATTGCGTTGCTTCATGGATAGCAACAGTTTTGAGGAAACAATCCGGCTTGCTGTCCTATGTGATGGCGATACTGACACGAAGGCTTGTATTGCTGGTGCTGTTGCTGAAGCCTATTATCAAGTACCAGAATGGATGATTGAAAAGGCTATCAGCTACTTGCCCGATGATATGCTCAACATCCTCGGACAGTTCTATGAGCGCATACAAGATAGCTGTGGGGTTAAGAAAAGGTAACTTTCATCCTTTTCAGAATACTATTCTCCAAGTCTAACAACAAGGTTTTGAAAGGTTCTAACAAGCAAATTGTCTACTCATCAACTTGTTCACTCTTAAACTTTTCCTTACCTTTGCATGGTGAAGTTTCATCCTATCCTATCAAAACAGCCCCTACCCACTCGGTTTAATAACCCATTCGATTATGAACCAGACGCTCTTTGCCGTGCAGCAGCCAAGCAGTTGCAGGCAAATCTCCCTATGACACCTTCCGAAGGAAAGATGTATGGCATTCTGATTGTTGAGCGAGACGGAGAGATTGGCTATCTGCAAGCCTATTCAGGGCAGATAGCAGACGAGGGAGAAGACTTTGTGCCAGCTGTTTTCGATTATCTCCAGCCCAATGGTTACTTCAAAATTCACGAGGCTGAGATTACCCATTTGAACATGCAGATAGCCCAACTAAAAGCGTCAACAGCCTACCAACAGGCGAAAGAAAACCTAAAAACAATTCGGGAAGAGACTGAAAAAAACATTGAGGAAGCCCGAAGGATAATGCAAGGGGCTAAGTTCCTACGTGACAAACGCCGCAAGGAGGCTTTTATTTCAGAGGAGGAACGAAACGAAATGACACGCCAGAGCCAGTTTCTTAAAGCTGAACTGCACCGTAAGAAACAGGCATACGCAGAGCAGATTACCGCTGCACAGACTGCCGTAAATGACTTTCAGGACCAGATAACAGCATGGAAACGGGAACGGAAAATGAAGTCTGACCGTCTGCAACGTTGGCTGTTCTCCCAGTTCTCACTCGTCAATGCACACGGAGAACGCAAGAACCTGCTCGATATTTTCCGTGATTATTATCTAAAGAATAGTCCTGCACGTACCAAGGCTGCCCACGCAATAGCCGCAACCCCTGCTGAACGTGCCACCAAAGAGAGCTTTGCGCCCTCGCTACTTCCGCCCTCAGGCGCAGGTGAATGCTGTGAACCGAAGCTCTTGCAATACGCCTTCCTTCATGGATATAAGCCTATTAGCATGGCTATGTTTTGGTGGGGATCATCGCCAAAGACCGAAGTTCGACAAAATGGTTACTATTATCCTGCCTGCAACGGAAAGTGCAAACCTATCTTGGAGTGGATGTTGGAAGGGGTAGAAATTGAAAACAAAGGTCATAACGAGGCTGAAAATGAAATCAAAACTACTCTTTCTACAGACGTAAAACTACTCTATGAAGACGATTATCTTGCTGTCGTTGCCAAGCCGTCGGGCTTGCTTTCCGTTCCGGGAAAAGGCTGTCAACCATCAGTTTATAGTATTCTAAAGAAACGATGGGAGGGAATGAGCGATGTGTTTATGGTACATCGGTTGGACATGGCGACAAGTGGCTTGCTCGTTGTTGCACGCAATGCGGAGATTCACAAGGCTTTACAGGCACAGTTTATTGAGCGAACTGTAAAGAAGAAGTATGTTGCTTTGCTTCCCCTCTCTATTCTCGACAAACAGTTGCCAGCATCAGGACGGATTGAACTTTCGCTTTCGCCCGATCCGAACGACCGTCCCCGACAGCGTGTTGACACTGCAAATGGCAAGCCTGCCATCACAGAATATCGTATTATCGGCAAGACTACATACGGCAAGAAAGATGCAGAAGCCGTGAAGATTGAACTCTATCCGCTGACTGGTCGTACTCATCAACTGCGCATTCATTGTGCGCATCCAGACGGATTGGGTACTCCCATCATCGGTGACTGTCTCTACGGACAACGCTCTGAACGTCTCTGGCTGCACGCCGAATACCTTGAATTCACCCATCCCATCACACAAGAACGGATGAGTTTTACCCTATCGCTGAAAAAATCAGTCGACTATTTTTGAAAAACAGTCAACCGTTTTCAGAGAAAGGGTCTACCTTTTTAATGAAAAGGGTCTACCTTTTCTGTATCTATTGAAGATATAACGCTGATTTGGCACATCAACCTTACAGGTTTTCAGAACATAAATATACACTTCAGGATACTGTTCATACCTATTTTTTGGACTGTAAGAAAGCTGTACAAGTCACGTTTGGAAGGACAAGTAGAAAGTTAATTGTCAGGTTACATAGCTATTTCCTTTGTCATTTACCTTATTTACTGTAACTTTGCAAGTAGAAAATAAATAATCAAACAGATATGGAAGAAAAGAAATTCAAACGCACCACGGTTACGGCGGCATTGCCATACGCTAATGGTGGTGTACATATAGGACACCTTGCTGGTGTGTATGTTCCAGCCGATATCTATGTGCGTTATCTCCGACTGAAGAAGCGTGAGGTAATCTTTATCGGTGGCAGTGACGAGCACGGTGTGCCAATCACAATCCGTGCAAAGAAGGAAGGAATCACCCCGCAGGACGTATGCGACCGCTATCACAAGATGATTAAGGACTCTTTCGAGGAGTTTGGTATCTCGTTCGATGTGTACAGTCGTACGACAAGTGAGACCCATCACAAGTTTGCTTCTGACTTCTTCCGTAAGCTATATGACGACGGTAAGCTCGTAGAACAGGAGAGTGAGCAGTACTATGATGAGGAAGCTCACCAGTTCCTTGCCGACCGTTACATCATGGGTGAGTGTCCTCACTGCGGCAATCCGAATGCCTACGGCGACCAGTGTGAGAAGTGTGGCAGCGACCTCAGCCCTATGGAACTGAAGAATCCACACTCAACAATCTCTGGTTCGCAGCCTGTTATCAAGAAGACAAAGAACTGGTACCTGCCGCTGAACGACTATCAGGAGTGGCTGAAGCAGTGGATTTTGGAGGATCATAAGGAGTGGCGACCAAACGTTTATGGTCAGTGTAAGAGCTGGTTAGACATGGATCTCCAGCCACGTGCTATGACCCGCGACCTCGATTGGGGTATTCCTGTACCCGTAGAGGGTGCTGAGGGCAAGGTGCTCTACGTATGGTTCGATGCGCCAATCGGCTATATTTCAAACACTAAGGAGCTATGCGATAGCGACCCAGAGCACTTCGGCAACTGGCAGAAGTGGTGGCAAGACCCAGAGACGCGCATCGTTCACTTCATTGGAAAGGACAATATCGTGTTTCATTGCCTCATCTTCCCAACGATGTTAAAGGCTCATGGTGGTTATACGCTGCCTGACAATGTACCTTCAAATGAGTTCCTCAATCTTGAAGACCATAAGATTTCTACAAGTAAGAACTGGGCAGTTTGGCTTCATGAGTACCTCCGTGACTTTGAAGGAAAGCAAGACGTGTTACGTTATGTATTGACTGCCAATGCGCCAGAGACCAAGGACAACAACTTCACTTGGAAAGACTTTCAGGAGCGTAACAACTCTGAACTCGTTGCTGTTTACGGTAACTTCGTGAACCGTGCATTACAGTTGACAAAGAAGTATTGGAACGGTGTCGTTCCTGCTTGTGGCGAATTGGAAGAGATTGACCGCCAGACAATTCAGGAGTTCAAGGATGTTAAGGAAAAGGTTGAGAATTATCTTGATAACTTCAAGTTCCGTGAGGCACAGAAGGAAGCGATGAATCTTGCTCGTATCGGTAACAAATACATTGCGGAGACAGAGCCTTGGAAGCTTTGGAAGACCGACCCTAAACGTGTGGAGACTATTCTCTACATCTCGCTTCAGCTCGTTGCCAATCTCAGTATTGCCTTCGAACCATTCTTGCCATTCAGCAGTAAGAAGCTTCGCGAGATGATTAACATGACGGAGTATGAGTGGAGTGAGCTCGGCTCTACCAACCTCCTCCCTGCTGGCAAGCAGCTTGCTGAACCAGAGTTGCTCTTCGAGAAGATTGACGATGAGGCTATCGAAGCACAGCTTCAGAAGTTGGAAGAAACCAAGAAAGCTAACGAGGCGGCATCCTACAAGGCTGAACCTATCAAGAAGGATATTCCTTTCGAGGACTTCGAGAAACTCGACATCCGTGTAGGACATATCATCAAGTGTGAGAGGGTGAAGAAGAGTAAGAAGCTCTTGCAGTTCACCATTGACGATGGCTCTGGTGTTGAACGCACTATCCTTAGCGGTATTGCAGCCTACTATGAGCCAGAGCAGCTCACAGGTAAGGACGTTCTCTTCGTAGCCAACTTTGCTCCTCGCAAGATGATGGGCATTGAAAGTCAGGGAATGATTCTCTCTGCTGTTAACTTCGATGGCTCACTCACCGTTACGACAACCATGGGTGAGGTGAAGCCGGGTAGTCAGGTGGGATAAGATAAGCCCAAGCGGCTTTTTCAAATAACCTAAAAAGGCAATTATAATGTGTGAATCTCCATACTTTATAATTGCCTTTTTTCGTATTGTTTTCGTAAAAGTAAGTCTCCCTCTGTTAACCCCAAATCTCTAAGTTAGCACCTCAAAAAGCGTAAATATAAATCGACGTTCACATCTTCTTTTGCATTAAAAATACTCCTTTACGGCAAATTCAAATTGTTCTATGAATATTTGCTTAAAAGCATAAAGGTTATTCTGCTCATAAAAAATGAGCATAGCTTTCTTATAGTCTATAGAGTCTATGGAACGAAAACTAAGTGGACAATAGTCATTAGCAATAAGTATTGCATTGCTCGTAATACGTGCTGTGCGCTTATTTCCATCTAAGAAGGGTTGAATATAAGACAGAAGTAAGAGTGTGAGTAAGGCTTTCTCAAAGATATTATATTTACTGTTGATTAGCTTACAAGCATCTCTCATAGCTTCACGGATTTGAAACTCGTTATCTAAAGGATGGTAATTGGTTCCAGTAATACCAACACGATGACGACGAAGACCTTTATCTATAGAGAGATCCTTTGTTAGTAATTGGTGAATATCCTCTATATGACTAACCGTTAGTTCCTGTAGATAGTCTGAGTTATCAAGGATAAAGCTCAAAGCATCCTTATGATTGAGCAGCATCACAGCCTCTTCTTTCGTCTTACCTTCTGCTGTCTTACTCTCACGGAGCAAACGTTCTGTTTCAAGCAAAGTATATGTGTTACCTTCTATTTGCGAAGACTTCCAACTAAGATCAATTCCTAACCGCTCCATCTCCTTACGATACTCATTATCAGTCAACTCATTGACATGCTGCCGAAATTCATCTTGTAACGCATCAAGGTGAGCTTGCTCTTTATCTGAGAAAAGTCTTGTTTCTGTGAGTAGACCATTAATTAACTCAAAATTGTAACTGCTTTGCACCTGTCGTTCATCCACTTCAAGTGCGAAATAGGTATCAAGATTGAGTGGCATCAGTAACTGAGCTTGGGGAGAAAGCCTATAACGAGTAGCACGTGCCTTTCCTTCTGCCACGATGTCACCTGCCTTAATGCCTGCTGCTATCACACGTTTCAAAGTTGCATCACTACCTTTGAAAGCCGTTCCAGCAGTAATATCACCACGAGAAGAGAGTGGATGATAATGCAGATATTGCAATATGTCTCTTGATTCATTCATGACTTACAAACCTTAATCGGTGCAAATATAGCAATAAAAAGCTAATTATCGGCTCATCGTGAGCCTAAAAATGAGTAAAATGAATGGTATTTTGAGCCGATTCTTGCACTCTATACGTTTAAAGGCAAGCTCTCGATAACTCTACACAACCCTTAAAAGCTACATGTTTAACTCGTTTTATTTACCAAAAGCGATATAAGGGATCTTCTCAAAAACTAAGAACAAAACGACAACATATAAACTCTATTATCCATAATCCTTTCGTTTCTGATAGCAGTTAATACCTTAGTTCGTCGAAATCTTCTATTTCAGAGAGTTTCATTAACGGCTTCTTCTTCAGTTTAACGACGGTCCTCTTGAACACTTCATCTATTTCTGAGTCATCATCAGAATCAGCATTAAAGTTGTAAGCATTAATATTCTCATCATCATATTCGACGCCTGTAAGAAAGTTAATGCTCGTTTTAAATAAGACAACTGGTCCACGATCATGAGACGCTTCATAGCCTATAAGCATAAAATCTGAGTTCTGATAACGGAAACAATACTCCCAATAACCATATCTGCCATGGTAATAATGTAAATACAGTTTACTATCCTTTATGATTACACCCAACTCTGGAGAAAAATAATTACCCCCATCTTCATTCTCTGATGAGAAGCAATTGTAATTCTTCGACGCAAGTTTATAACCATCTTTCTCGGTAAACAGTATGATAATACCCCTGCGATTACGGTCTACCACTTTATCAAAACTGTTTTTTACGAAGCCATCCTTACGAGTTGCCTTGATAATTAACACGCAGTCGTCAAGCCCATCTTTGTTCAAGTCACCCGATATCTTCTCCAAAATCTTATAACCTTTGGGAATGAAATCAGTTATTCGCTTCTGGTCAGCAACATCATACTGACGCATATCTTCTTTCTTTTTCGACTTTGATATACGACTCACCCTCTGCCCTACTGCAGCCAAAGAGTCTGCAGTTTCAGCTTTTGACTGTACTTTATCACGGCAGCCAGTTAGCACTATTGCCACACAGAACAAATAAAGAATTAACTTACAGACTTGTTTCATATCATATATAGAATTAATTTCACTTGCAAATATAAATAAAAAGAAGGATAACAAGCGACAAAATACAGCTTTTATTATCACTAAATTGTATGTGTTTACTAACCAAAAAGAAGGTAGCGCAATAGCACAACAAGTTTTTCCTGCGAATTATTTTCATGTAAAAAAGAATTTATTTTCATGAAGATAAATATTTATTTTCACGACAAAAAATATTTATTTTCATGTAAATAATTTGGCAAGCATAGTTCTTACTTGTTTATATCGGTACTTTTAATTACTTTTGCAATCATAGGAAAGAATAGAAACGATAGTTAATTATAAAACGAAAGAGGGTTAGGAATATGAGAAGAAAGGTTTTCTACTTTTTATTATTTACGCTGTTTGCCGTTAATTGCATGGCTTTCAACCTTTCTGCCGATACCACAAAGACAAGTAAAAAGGCTGATAACCCATTCATAGAGGACAGATATGATGTTGATGCCGACACGGTCATAGCCTATTGCGGAAGACCTATTCAGCATCTGACAAGCTTTGTGAATAACACCATAACGCTTAGTTGTCCTACACCAAACTGCTGGAAGGGCTTTTATACATGGAAAGGCTTTAAGATATCTAACTTCTATGTGAAGACGGGTGAAGCATCTTTCAAGGGGATGAATGCAGCTATTTTGTCTCCGATAACGATGACGACAAGCATAGACAGCATCACAGATTCGATCTTTACCGACCGTCTTCTTGCCATTGAATACAAGGGAAAAAGATGGGTTTATAGCAATGTTATCCGTAACACGGAGGCGGATGTAATGCTAAGTTTTGAGGAGATTACGACAGGAAAAGAGGGTATAGAACTGAGTTATGAGGCTGGACAAGGATACAAATATTACTATCAACTCCTTATCAATATGTGTGGTGGACAACCCTGTTTGACGAACATCTACGTTGAAGAACACAATTCTACTGCAAAGTATCAAGCCACACATCAATTCGATTTTACGGCGTTTGACGACAAAGGCGACTTCTCCCTTTATCGTTACCGACGCCATTTCCCAATGCTCTTACGGATGGGAAACTATGAAGCCTTTGGTGAATAGTAACCTATGCTATCGTCCCCATAAATCGTAACCACAGCAAGTATCAGCACCTAAAACCGCCAACGCAATTGAATATCAAGTCCACTTAGCGTTGAGGAGTTGACTTGCTGAAGTGCTGAGGATATATGGTCACGGTCGAAATAATGCGTGGTTGAACTGCGAAGAATTATCATAAGACGGCTCGATAGGTCTGCCCGAGTAAACAGACTATAGTGCATACCCTTACCAAAGAAGGCAGGAAAGCTAAAAGAATAGAGTGGACCACGCTCGTAAACATAGATACGTGAGGCAAAATCTGTCGTTTGAAAATAACCAATCATACCATTCAGCGTGAGCCACGAAAGCGGTTTCCAAGCCCCTGACTCACTCACCATATAACCGAAACTACGCTTGAGATAATTGCTTGCAACGACATCCAACTGACTTTTACAGCTCCAAGACGCTGCCGAATAAGCCAAAGAAAGGCGACCACGTTGCGTTACTTCGTTTACAAGAGTGGTCTTATCTCCATTATCTTTCTCACGTATTCTAAAGCGATAGCGAGCCAAGAGCGACCAACGTTGACGGCTATAGTTAAGCATTAATAGGTTATCCCAAGCCTTACTGGATGTATGTGCGCCAAAACGAGGGTGTGAGAAATAAGCGAAATCACTATAAGCCATGAGCGACAAACCCCGTTTTACATTCCAATTCGCACCAACAAGCAATCCACTTTCATTCTGAACCGCCCCATTATCACCAAAGCTACGTGCGAAGAGTGCTGTGTATTGGTAGCCATAATAACGCTGAACGGCAAGTAAAGAGAGTTTAGAAGTAGGCAAATAGGAAAGGTTATTCACCATTGCAATACTTCCCTTACTGTCCATTGCCGTCTCACCAGCCAACGACCAGCGTGGGTGCTGGTAGCTATAATCTACACTCATGTTCCAAAAGCTGTTGCCAGCGGGCGCATATTGATGGTAATATAAAGAAGTATTGGGTGTTAACTCCTTATTAAAACAAGTATAAACGCCCGACAATCCCACACGAAAAGCTCCCGATGACCAAGCTAAATGGCTTCCAGCAACAAACTGCGTGGCTGCATCTTTGCTGTTCATCTCACGCACAGTACGGTGATAACCAGTCTTGAGTATAGTCTTAATGGTTCCACTATCCGTAAGTGTAGCATCTATACTGCGGTAAGAAAGAAAGGTAGTTAGGTCAAGATGCTTTGCTATTTCCACCGTTGCAGCCGCTCCCTGTAGATAGTTAGCAGCCGAACGAGAGGAGTGTGCATGAATACCTATTGTCTGTCTGCCAAGCGTTGAGAGCATAGCAAGTTTCCCAAAGCCAAAAGAATTGTTGATAACAAGTCCTTGCCCGAAGTTCACCTTATATCGTCCTACAGCCAGCGTCTTCAATCGTCCCATCTTTCTTAACAGCAAATAAAAACTGTAATGGTCATAACCTAAACCGTTGCCATGCGCAAAGAAGGGTTCACCAGCATCTTGTGCGCCCACCAATCCAGCCTGAACATAATCGCCATAACGGAAGGAATAACGAAAAGAATGGGCATAAGGATAGCCAAGATAGCCATTGCGGTCGCCCGCTCGTTGATAGAAAGGGAGATGAGAGGTAAATAAGAAGGTGTGCTTTCCTCCCTTCACGATAGATTTAAGTGTAGGAAACCTTTGTTGTTCATCTACTGGAGCGACATAGACAAAATAAGGCAGAAGCTTCCGGCGAAGGGCATCCAAGGATTCAATCATTGCCAGTTCGCCTAACGACTGCATACCATGATATTGATAAACATAGGCTTGTAAGTCCTCAATCTGTTCTGCCGTAAGGAAAGGAATACGCTCCAACTCTTCCTGACTTGCCGTGTTAAGGTTCAGTGGATGTTCTGCAAGGTCGGTTAATAGTTCAAAGGTTTCTTCCTTTGTGCCTATATTCTCTTCACTACTTGCATAGAGTTCTTCAAACAAATCCTCCCAATCATAGGTTTGTTGTGCAATAGAAGTAAGACTTATAAGCCCCATAAGGCAGGTCAATAGTAGATGTTTCATTCAGTTAGACTTTCAAAGTATTAAGACAACAAATATAGTCTTTACAACTGAGAAAAGCAAACGAAACGAGAAGAAAAGTAAAAATAAAAACCCTCTCAACCTCCTTTTCGTCCACGATTGAGGGCAAAAGCGAAGTGATGAGAGGGTTATGTTTTATGCTATTAAGCAAGAAGAGCGGTAATAGCAGAGAATTCTTTACTGAATTCTCACACTCTTTCCATCCTTATAACAAGCGATAGTACGGCTACCATTGGTGTAGATATCCTCGCTACCAGGCATATCCAAGGTGAAACCTGCAGCCTTTACCTGAGCGACAAGGTTGTCGTAAGCAGGCTGATTGAATACGGCAATAATGATTGCTCCATCCTTAAAAGCTACGTAACTTGACACACCTTTGCGCATAGGCTTTGGATAATCCTCATACTTATCAGCAGTAAGGAGCTTTGCCAGAACACAGTTCTTATAGTACATCTTATTGAACTTGTCTAAGCGATAAACCTCATAATTGTTTTTCAACTTATAACCATACTTCTTTGTTATAGCAGTCACCTTATCTGGATTTTGATACATATCCAATGCTTCTGCAATACTAATAACATCCTTCAAAGGCTCAACATCCACAACAGTATCTTTAACAACAGGAGTCGTTACTGGCACTGTTGCTTTCTGTGGTGTACCACAACTATTCAAGATTAAGACAAGCACAAGGACGATAGGAGCTATCCATACATTCTTTTTCATAAGTTCGTTCGATTTATTTTAATGTTTATTGATTACGTATAAGATTGGAAGCACAAACGAAAGGCAGGCAAAAGTAGGGCTTAACTGCCTATGATTGCATTGATAGAAGTCTTCACTTCCGTTGCTGACACTTCCTTTAAAGTACCCTCTTTCACCTCCAACAAACTGTCAGCAAACCGTACTGCGAGTTCTAAGTCGTGGGTTGAAAGGAGGATAAGTTTATCCCTTTCATGTGCCATACGCTGTAAAGACTGAAAGGTTTCAGCCTTAGAAGGGAAGTCGAGGAAGGCTGTTGGCTCATCAAGTAAGATGACTGGTGTCTCTTGGGCAAGTGCTTTGGCAATCATCACCTTCTGCCTTTCACCATCAGAAAGGGTCTGAATCATGCGCCCTCTCAGCTTCTCAATCCCCATCGTAGCGATTGCATCATTGACAACCATACGGTCATCTATACGCAATCGACCAAAGAAGCCAGTATAAGGCGACCTTCCCAAGCCTATTATCTCCTCTATTGTGAGGTTTTGTACATCAGGTTTCTGCGTCAAAACAATGCTCACCTGCCGTGCCAATTCTCGTTGGGAGAATGACGTTATGTCACGGTTATCAAACAAAACACTGCCTTTTAACTTAGGTAGGAAACCTGTCAGCGTTTTCAAAAGGGTTGATTTACCAATTCCATTCTCCCCTATCAGACATGATAACTGCCCACTCTTTAACTCTAAATCAATATCAGAGATAACGGGATGGGAAAGCGAATAGCCTACTGATAGATGAGATAAACTGATAATCATTGCGACACAAAGGATCTATCAAACAAAGAACATCACTAACACCTGTGCAATGATAACCCTCACAAACATACCCAAAGGATAAACCGAAGCATAACTAATGTTACTGGTTTCACCCTTTATCGTATCGTTTGCATAGCCCAAAGCCATTGGATTAGCCATCGAACCGCAAAGAATACCACAGATTGTTCCGAAGTCAAACTTCTTCATTCGTAAAGCAATCAAGCCCACAATGACGATTGGTACGACCGTAAGTACAAAACCTATGCCGACCCAGAGTAAACCTTCAGGGCGTACGACAATTGCAAGGAAATCCTTTCCTGCATCCAAACCCAAGCCAGCAAGATAAAGGGAAAGTCCCAACTTACGAAGCATCAGCGAGGCACTACGTGTCGTATAAGCTATGAAATGCAAACGAGGTCCAAAGGCTCCAGCAAGGATTCCCATGATGATAGGACCACCAGCAATACCTAATCGGATAGGAGAATCCATACCTGGGAGCGAGATAGGAATAGTTCCTAATGCCAAACCAAGGAGCATTCCGAGGAAGATGACAGCAAGGTTTGGTTCGTTAAGCGTCTTAACAGAGTTGCCCAAGAAGTGTTCTGCCTGATCAATTGCCTCTGGCTGACCCACCAAGGTGAGTCGGTCACCATAACGAACGACAAGGTCTTGTGTTGCGAGCAACTTAATATCACCACGAAGAATACGGCTCACATTGACATTGTAAGCTTCACGCAGATGAAGTTGCCCGAGCTTTTTACCGTTTAGCATCCCCTTTGACAAGACGATAACACGGCTTTCCACCTTTGTATCAAGATGATTCCAATCCACCTGTTCCTTGTTCAAGTCACGATTAACCATCTTTCCAAAGAGAATCTCCATTGCTGGAGCTTCGTCTCGTTTTGTCGCAACAAGGAGGTTATCATTTTCTTTTAATACCGTTGAACTCATAGGAACAATTACATCATCGCCACGCCAAATACGCGAGATAATAAACTTCCGATGTGTTCCTTGTGCTATCTCTGCGATTGATTTTCCACTAATAGCTGGATTAAGAACGACATACTGTCCAATGAAAGTATGGTCATCTTCTGCCCCAGAATGAACAACTAAGTCGGAAGGCTTGACAAAGAACTTACGAAGGAAGATCATTGCAAAGATAACACCTACCACACCTAACGGATAGGTAATAGCCGTTGCTAAAGCTGCCGTTCCTCCACTCAAACCTATGTGCTGTAATGCTTGTTGCGCAGCACCCAATGCAGGCGTATTGGTTGTTGCTCCACAGAGAATACCAACCATACTATTCATTGGCACATTCAGGGCATAAGAGAGTGCTACAGCCATCACCGTACCCAAAAGGATAACACCCAATCCCCAGATATTAAATAAGGTTCCTTCATGTCGAAAGGAGCCAAAGAAGGTTGGTCCTACACTCAGTCCGAGTGTATAGACGAAGATAACCAATCCGAAAGTCTCACAATAGTTGAGCATTTGCTCATCTACACGCAAGCCAAAACTACCAGCGGCAATACCAAAAAAGAACACAAAGGCAATACCAAGTGATATGCCTGCTACCCTAATCTTGCCTAAGCCCAAACCCACTGTACAAACAAGCGAGAGGACAACAACTGCCTGTAAGGCAGAAGGGATATTGAATAATCCGTCAATCCAATTCATAATTATTTGTTACAAGATGCTAAGATACTTTTCCAGAGGGATTCCCCTGTTTTTGTCTTTGTTATCTTTATTGAGATCAATAAGTTTATAAACGCCATCAATAGCCTTCTGTGTACTTGGAATCAACTCTTCACCATCCAGCAGATGACCAATGAGGATTGCCGAGAAGATATCACCCGTACCTGGGAAATGTACTGGTATCTCGGTATAAGGTAGTGTAAAATACTTATCTGTTGCATGGTTATAACCTACAACAGACGGTGTACCATCAACGAGAATAGAAGTAATCATTGCAGACTTTGTACCTATCAGTCGCAAACCATCCAGCAATCTTTTAGCTTCTTCGAAACTAACTCCCTTCTCATCATACTTACTTGATGTAAGATAACACGCTTCTGTGTAATTAGGGAAAGTAAGGTCGGCTACGCTAATCATCTCTCGCATAGAGTTGATTGTTGCAGCTGTCACACCATTATAGAGCTTTCCTTCATCACCCATAATCGGGTCTACAAAGATAGTCGTACCACGTTCAGCCTGCTCACGACAATAGTCGGCCACTAATTTAGCCTGTCGTTCTGAAGCCATAAAGCCCGTAGCAATGGCATCAAAGATAAAGCCAAGCTCTTTCCACACTGGGAATACGCCTTTGATATAGTCAGTTGTTTCAAGTATATTGAACTTACCATAATCGAGCGTATTAGAAACCAACGCTGTAGGAAGATTATAAACGGGATGTCCCAAGTAGGACAAGATAGGGAGCATGGCTGCTGTTGCAACCTTTCCGTATCCTGCAATGTCATTAACAAGAAGTATATGTTTCTTACTCATTATATCTTTCTTCAATTGGACTACAAAGGTAGTGTAAAGCGCATTAACAGCAAAATAAAAACTAATAAATCACCATAATAAGGCTTGCTTTCCCTTTTCTGTCGTGGTCTTGATGCTGCGCACATGTGGTGCGGACGCCCCGCACACATCGTGCGGATGGTAAACACACATCGTGCGGATGGTAAACACCAATAAGAATAATGGTTATATCTATAGAAGATTATTAACAGTGGAAGGCGAAAATAACCGTTAAGAGCACAAATAGCAAAACCACTTAATACTACCTCTCATGGTTTTTACGACTATAATACCCTATCCCTGCGAATTATTCTCATGAAGAAAAGAAATTATTTACATGAAAAGAAATATTTATCTTCACGAAAAAAAATATTTATTTTCATGTAAATAATTTGTAAACTAACAACCATAACAAGTAAAGCAACAATCTTGTCAGCCATCATTTACATCCAACTGCCCCCGCAATTCAGTACCATTAGAAATACGATAACAGCCCGCTACCATTGCTGATAACGGGCTGTTATATATAATAAGGTGTAAAACCTCAGTTCTGACTATCTAATAATTAAGCCTCAACAGGTGCTGCTGCAAGTTCCTTTGAACGCTTCTCAATCTTCTTACCCAATACGAGGTAAGCAACAGGGGATGCAATGAAGATTGAACTCAAAGTACCGATAATAATACCGATAATCATTGCGAAAGAGAAGCTACGGATGCTATCACCACCAAGAACAAAGATAGACACGAGTACGATCAATGTTGATACAGATGTATTGATAGTACGTGAGAGGGTCTGGTTGATAGAATCATTGAAAATCTTTTGAATATCAGCCTTTGCAAGATTATGCTTGTGCTTACCCAAGTTCTCACGGATACGGTCGTAAACAACCACAGTATCGTTGATATCATAACCGATTACCGTCAGGATAGCACCGATGAAAGTCTGGTCAATCTCAAGTGAGAAGCCAATCCAACCATAGCATAATGAGAAGCAACCGATAACAATCGTTGTATCAAGAACCAAGCCCACGATAGAACCAACAGAGAAACCAATGTTGCGGAAACGCAAGAGGATATACAAGAAGATGAAGAAGATAGCCAACAATACGCTCATGATAGCATTGTAAGTAATGTTCTTAGCGATTGAAGGACCAACCTTCGCACTCTGAATAATAGATCCACCCTCACGAATATCTGGATTCTTAAACTTCTCAACATTTGCCTGACTAACAAAGCCTCCCTTCTTTAAGGCATTGTAAAGGATTGTCTCTGCCTTATCATCCTCTGCAGGATTGTTAGACTCTATATTGTAGTTGGTTGAAACACGGATTGTCTTACCATCAGTACCCAATGCAATAACGGTTGTAGTAGCAGGCTTACCTGCATTCTCACCAACAGTGTTTACGAATGCACCATCCATCACCTTACGGACGTCCTCTACATGAGTAGGCTTGTTCAATGTGACAACATAGTTGCGACCACCAGTAAAATCAATACTACGACTCAAACCGCGAACAGCGAAGCTGACAATACATATCAAGACAGCAACACCCCAAATCGTAAAGGTAGTCTTGTACATGCCAAGGAAGTGGTAATCCTTACCATGCATGAAGTTCCTTGACAAACGTGTTGTGAAAGTCAAGTTCATCCATTTATCCTTATTTACACGGCTTTCAAACACAAGACGTGTGAGGAATACTGCGGTAAAGAATGAGATAACAATACCAATGATCCATGTTGTAGCGAAACCACGGATAGGACCAGTACCAGTAACAAGAAGAATCACACCAGTGATGAGTGATGTCAAGTTAGAGTCGAAGATAGCTGAGAAGGCATTTCCATAACCTTCCTTCAACGCCTGCTTCATACCCTTACCGAGTTTCAACTCCTCCTTAATACGCTCATAAATAAGCACGTTAGCATCCACAGCTGTACCCAATGTCAATACGATACCAGCAATACCTGGCATAGTCAATGCCGACTGGAATGATGCTAAGACACCCAACGTGAAGAAGAGGTTGGCTATCAAAGCAAGGTTAGCCATCATACCAGGGATGAGGTTGTACATGAAAATCATGTAAAGCATCAAGAGTACAAAAGCAATAGCAAATGAGATAAGACCCTGCTCAATAGACTGTGCACCAAGTGTAGGACCTACGACTTCCTCCTGTACAATCTTTGCAGGAGCAGGCATACGACCTGACTTCAAGGTGTTAGCCAAGTCCTTAGTATCCTCAATAGTGAAGTTACCAGATATAGATGACTGACCACCAGATATTTCACCATTTACGCGTGGAGCAGAATAAACAACGCCATCGAGTACGATTGCGATTGCTTTACCTACATTTGCCTTTGTCAAAGCAGCCCACTCACGAGCACCTTCAGAGTTCATTGTCATGCTAACCTCAGGACGGCCATGCTGGTCAAACTGATCCTTAGCTTCGGTAACAACGTCACCCTCTAATGGAGCACGACCATCAGAAGTAGTAACTTTCAAAGCATAAAGCTCGTATACATTCTTCTTATTAAGTCCCTCTGCTGGCTTAGCACCCCAAAGGAGCTTCAAGTCGCTTGGCAAAATCTGCTTAGCAAGCTGGCTATGTATCATCTTATTGATAGCGGCAGTATCACGAACGCTTGCATAACCAACGAGGCTAAGTGCATCACCAGGGATAGTCTGCAACATAGAGAGCAATGGGTGCATCTTCTTCAATGCTGCCATCTGAGCATCCTCGCCCTTATCAGCATTGTTTTTGTTGAGTGCAAACTTAGGAGCAGAAGTACCCTTAGCTTGTACATTCTTAGTTGAATCAGTAGCTGTTGTATCAGCCTTTGTATCACCATTTGCCAAACGCTGGTCGAGTTGAGTGAGATAAGGAGTTACTTCCTGGTTGTTATAAGTCTCCCAGAATTCAAGGTTAGCAGAACCCTGAAGGAGCTTACGCATACGCTCTGGCTCACGAATACCAGGCATCTCAACCATGAGTCGTCCTTCCTGACCTTCCAACTTCTGGATATTTGGCTGCACAACACCATACTGGTCGATACGGTTTGTTACAACATTGTAAGAGTTATCGATGGCTGCAGCAACCTCTTCGCGAAGTGCTTTTTCAACCTCTTCATCTGTACTCTGTGTGCTAACCTTGCCTTTGAGCTGCTGTGTAGCGAAAATCTCTGCAAGCTTATGACCAGGAGCATCCTTGTGGAAAGCATCTACAAAGAGGGAGATAAAGTCCTTCTGACTTTTCATCTCTTCCTGCTTTGCAGCCTCCAAAGCCTTCTGATAAGCAGCATCCTGCTTGTGATCTGCCAAGAAATCAACAACATCAGGTACTGAAATCTCGAGTACAACATTCATACCACCCTTCAAGTCAAGACCAAGACCGATCTGTGTTTCAAGGCATTTCTGGTAAGAATAGATACCTAAATACTTTACAGAATCCTTATAATCCTGTCGTGCAATAGGGTCTTTAATCTTTGCTGCCTGACCATCATAGTAGCTTGTCGCTACCGAAAATGACAGGTAAAAGATACTTGCGAGCGTTAAGAGAACGGCTACGCAAATTACTAATCCTTTGTTTTGCATTTTATTTGATTGTTTTTAATTATTGTTTCGCTACACTTGATAGACGTGCAAAGATAAGCAAATTTTCACACTTTGGGAAATTTATACCTTATAAAAGTGTGTTTTTTAAGGTTTTGGACGGTATTTAAGCCAACAATAGATGGGATAATGGTCGGAAGTAGTCACACTATTGTCGACCTTAGCCCCATAAGACTCAAATTCGTCGGAAGCAAAGATATGGTCTATACGGAAGTACATTCCACTTTTATGATAGCTTATCCCTGGACCGTTTCCACTCTCAATATAACAGTCGTTCAACTCCTTTGACATGACTCTATGCGTATAACTCAATGGATTATCATTGAAGTCTCCACAGAGAATAACGGGCACATTCTTATCAAGATATTTCTTGACATAACGTACAACCACCTCCACTTGTGGTGCTCGTCGCACTGAAACATCGCCTAACTTTCTAAGCAAATGGACTGATTGACGCTTAGCTTCACCCGTCTTCATCTCACCTTTTACAAGCGTCTTAAACTCTTCTTTGTCGCCAGAAGACAAGCCATTACTCTCAAAATGATTATTCACTACGAGAGTCTTATTCCCTTTAATATCAAGCATATAAGCTACACTCTGATTACTACTTGAGCCGTATGGAATTGAGTCTTGCCAAAGAACAGGATACTTACTCAATAGCACCATGTAATCAGCTCCAGGCTTCTTTTTATCATCAACTTGAAATATGGGTAGTGTTCCTTCAATGTTGAGTAAATATGGTCTTTGTTATCCAACGTTGCTTGTGCCTCTTGTAAACAGACTATATCTGCCTTACTCTTAACGATATAATCCACGATTGGATTCTTCTTAGCATCAGGCTCACTCCACGAAGAGAACATAAAGACATTATAAGACAACACTTTAATAGTCCCGTGTGGCTTATCTTTAGGAAAATTGAAGGGTGAATACGTACGGATAGGACCATAACAGAGCAGAAAACCCAATAATGACAACCAGATTGTACGCAGTCGGAGAAAGCACCAAACAACAAGGAATAGCACATTAAACGCAAGGAGTATCGGGAAGCCTAACCCTAAGTTAGCCAACATAGGATAATCAACAGGATTAAACCTACCTATATTTCCGACAAACAACATCAGCAGAATCACTATGATATTGCCTATCAAAAACACCCTATATGTAAGTTTCTTGAATTTGCTTAACATCTTAATTCCAAATACCCAGGTACTCCCTACCTCTGTTATCTTACGATTTACAAATAAAATCAATAGTTACCAAGTGGTCATTATCGTAAGCTGATAAATATCAAAACTGATAATCAGATATCAACTCACGTTTTAATGAGTTGCTGATTGATAACTTATCCGTTATGAATCAACAACTCATTAATTTGTCAACTGAGTAGCAGCTTAACTCTTACTACTATCAAAGAGCTTCTGTTTCTCGTCCTTTGTCAAACTATCATAACCACTCTTACGAATCTTATCAAGGATGCGGTCTACCTCTTCTTGCTGCTGTCTCTTACGAGCGTTATAGTCCCAATCGCTCTTATTATCAGCAGTATTGCGCTGAGAAGTATTCGTCCATGAATCACGACTACCATTCGTTGCGTTACGAGCATCATGCCCTCCGCGCTGTTCCCACGAACTCTTCATACGATCAAAGAACTGATGCCCCTTATTCATACCAAAGTCACCATAGCCAGAATACGGATGCTTCTTCCAATAACGGATAAGAATGAAACCAAAGAGCATACCGCCTAAGTGTGCCAAATGCGCCACTCCGTCATTGCTTGTGCCTATCGCAGAGAACAATTCTACCACAATTGAGCCCATAACAATCCACTTAGCTTTTATCGGAATAGGGATAGGAATGATGAACATACGCTCTTCAGGAAAGAGCATTCCAAAAGCAAGTAGTACGCCATAGATGGCTCCAGAGGCACCAACAGTGTTCATCATATTCAGATAAACATTCATAGGAAGAACTGTAGTACCAATTCTCACGGAATCGAAATGAGCCAATCCCTCTACGAGATACGTACCATATTGAGCCAACTCTTGACAGAGTCCAGCGCCAACACCACATACAATGTAATAAAAAAGGAACTTCTTAGGACCCCACACATTCTCAACAACCATACCAAACATCCATAGCATAAACATGTTCATCAAGATATGTGTAAATCCACCATGCATGAACATATAAGTGAAAAACTGCCATATATGGAAGTCTGAGGCTAAGAAGAAATGTAAACCAAGAATATCATTTAAATCAATATTCACTCCTTTAAAAACATACGTGGCTACGAACACCAGAATATTGATAATAAGAAGATTCTTTGTTACAACAGGTATATTTCGCATTTACTTTATATCTAAATCTTTACAATATATCATTTAAACACTGCAAAAATACGAAATTCTATCGTTATTAAGCAGAAAACAAGCGAGATAAAGACTTTTTTTGAAAAATTCTACACTTTTCCCAGTAATTTATTTGTTTTATAAAAGGAAACAACTATATTTGCAACACAATCTTGTATATCACTCATAAAATTAATCAATAAATAAATCAAAATTATGAACAAAACAGAATTGATCGAGAAGATTGCAGCTAATGCAGAGGTAAGTAAGGCTGCTGCTAAGAAAGCTTTAGATGCTACTACAGAGGCTATAAAGGAAGCACTTGTTGCTGGTGATAAGGTACAGTTAGTTGGTTTTGGTACTTTCTCTACAACTGAGCGTCCAGCTCACGAGGGTATTAACCCAAGATCAAAGGAGAAGATTAAGATTGCTGCTAAGAAGGTTGCTAAGTTCAAGGCTGGTGCTGAGTTGGCAGACGCAGTAAACAAATAATATGTAAAGATATTACATAATATTAAGGCAAGCCATAGGCTTGCCTTTTTTGTTTTATAGGCTTGCCTTCTTGTTTTATGAAAGTCTAAAGAACATTTTACCATAGCTTAAAAAGTCCTTCCGTTAATAGCATAGATTGGAAAAAGATAAAGACTTATCTACTCGTATGGTATAATTATCCCAATTTAGATGGTCTTACAAGCGGACATAAACTATAGGATAAAATGCAAATTGATACTATGTCTATTCGTCTTCCATAAACATCCCATCCCTACATCTTTGATTTTTGTAAACTATTTTCACTCAACTCAAAAACAATACATGCTCTTTTGGCTTCTAAAAGACGCCTAATTGACTTGCAAAAGACGCCCTTTAAGACCCTTACTAACGCCCTTTTGAAGTCCAATTAAGCACCTTTTCTCACACCACTTTATAACCAACTGATTTCCTGATGGTTACAAACCTGCTTTTTATACGTATTTATATCCTTATTTATAGATGTTTTATCCGAATTTATGTAACGATTTTTCAAATACTTATCTACCTCTTCGAAGAGTTAAAAAGGGAAAAGGTCTTCCTGGTCAGAAACATGATAATTGAATAGAAAGACCTTTTCCAATAACGAGTTAGATTGTATTTTCAATACCCTAAGGGTACACCCCTGCAGCTATCCACTATAAAATACTCGTCTGTTTATTCCCCTCATGCTGTACTTTCTTGTCTATTTCTTTATAGCTTTTACCCTTTGACAACTTCCAACTGAACCTAAGGGTTATCATGTTACCCAAGTCTCTACTACGATAAATATACTCTTTATGGAGGTTTTCATTCAGTACTTTACCACGCTGTATAGCGGGATGCTGCTGGAAAGGATGCTGCATAAAGAGTGACAGACTACACGTTTTCCACCTGTAACTAACGCCCAAATAGATTGCTGGACCATTCCTTCCCTCATGCTCGCCTTCAACAAATTTCCAACCATTATCGGCATATCCCGTGAGTGTCCAACGTCCAAGATAAGCCTGAACATTACCACCATAGTTGTAACTTGTAAGATGATGACGATACAGACTACTGATGTTAAAGAAACGATTGATACCTCCGAAAAGTGTTACAGACAGACGCTCTGGCACTACATCATACCTCACATAATTCTGTACAACAAACATCATGATATTACCAATGTTCTGTTGTGAATAAAGAAACTCATCTGTTGCCGTACGTTCATACACACTCATATTGCTCCCAAGGTCACGTCGATACTCCATATTCATCCCACAGCTCACACGTTTACCATTATAACTTATATCTATAATATTCTTAATGACTCTTGAAGGTTGCAAATTAGGGTTTCCAACCTTCCATTCACGGCTATTTTCTCTGATTCTTGCATCGCTCACCATAGCGTATGAAGACACACTACGATAGGTTTCAAAGGTATAACGTGCATTTAATCCTGTCAAAATATCGTAATTCAACGTGAGTTTTGGACGGAAAGTCCAGTAGTTAAAGCTATAGTTTTCCTGCGAATAGGTCTTATTAGCAACCCCAATACCTGCCGAATAGCCTATTCGTTTCCACCGTCCTTTCACCTCAGAGAATAGATAAAGTTCTCCTCTCCGCATCTTGTTAAGAGCAGATACATCACCAGTATATTCATTATTTGTAAACGACACCGAGTGTTCTAAACCTGCAGAAAGGGTGAAAGGCTTGAGTTTATTCTCATAAATAGCTTCACTCTCCAGCGACCAAGTACGCCCATCAACATCATAGGCATAAGTTCTCCCTTCTCCATTATATCCCCGCTTGTCCGTGTAAATACCCGAACCAAAGACATTTGCCGTGATACTTTGATGCTTACCAAGCTGATGAAAAAAATAAAGATCAAGAGTTGGAGAGAAATCACTTGACACATTAATCGTCCGATAAGTCTGCTCTACTGTTCCATCCCGATACACAAAATCAGCATAATTACCGGGCGTATTGCCTCCTCCCACTGACAGATTTGCTTGGAAAACATACGTAGCCGAGTCGGCAAGACTATACTTTATCTCAAACTGATTACCAAAACGACGACTCCTGCCATCGGTCTGATTGCGTGAAACCAGATAATGACTACCGTTGTTCAAGGTATAGTCAGCCACTTCTGAAGACCGAAAACCATGCTGATCTTTATAAAGGGAAGTAAAGGTTAAAGCCAGTTCCGAATTCTTATGATTGTACTTTGCATAGAGCGTATTACCGCCGTTCACAGCCGTAACAGAGTTCGATAAATCTGCTCCAAGCACGTAGCCAGTGGTGCTACGCTTCGTCCGAATATCAATAACATAGCCTATTCCGTCACCATATCTAACTCCCGGATTATCGATGAAATCGATGTTTTTCACAAGTTTTGGGTCCAGTGAAAGCAGGTCTTCTTTGCTTGCCAAAGTTCCGTTCAGCCTAAGTTGAACACTTCCATTGTTCATCAAGGGCGTGATGGTACGCATCACCTCGTCTACTCTGATACGTGGAAGAGACAACTTTCCAAGCAGACTATAACCGTCCGTTGCCGCTTCTCGCTGTGCATCAGACGGTATAATCAGCAGACCATCTATCTTTTTCGTCACTCGTGCAGCCTCAACTGTCACCTCTTTCATCTCTACATTCTTTGCTGTCTTATCGCTTTCTTTCTCGTTCTGTGCATCAACTGACAGTGTAAGAAAGCATAACAGCAGCAGCCATAAACCTTTTCTCATAATCTTTGTTTTTTGCTACAAAGATAGAATTCACCTACTATCAGGACAAAAATAGTTACTGACAATTAACTGACAATAGCTAATTGAGGTGTGATAAACAAGAAAAAGCACAACAAAAATTACCCAATAGCCCCCTATTAGGCATAATATTCCTATAGAGAAAGGTTAAGATTTATATTTCAAAGGTACATTCTTCTCCTTTAAGAAAGACTGTCCAATGCCTTCTTTGATGACGAATCAGAAGTAAGTCGATACCCATCACCCCTATCAGCTACAATCTTTAATCCGCAACGTTCACTGACAATAGGCTTTAGACGACGGATAAGTGTGTAGAGGGTTTCGCTTGCATCGGGTTTCTTAGGCCAAAGTGTTTCGCAGATAACATCCTTTGACAGCTTATGATCAGCTGCATTTATAAATAGCTCCATGAGCTGCTGTTGCATTGGAGTAAAGGCTATCTTTTCTCCATGCCAGTCATGGAAAATATGGTCAGAAGAGGCATATACCATCCTACCTAAAACGAAACGACCAGCACGATAACGACGAAAATACACAATAGATGCAGCCATCCAAACCAATGATAACAATAGGAATGAAAGCGGTAGACGCTGATCGGATAATCCCCATACCGTAGCAAAGGAACAATCGGCATAACTTTGGAACATAAGTGTATGGCTACCAGACTGCCACTTCATCCGTCTACTGCGCAGCGAATGACTGTCTTCTCCCAAAGCGTATGACACAAACGAACGGTTTTTAAGGTCGGCTATCTGTAAATGCTGCCGATAACTTTGTATTGTATCGGGCGTAATCCACGCCTCACGTTTCCCAGCAAGTGTCTTTGATAAAGCCTGATCCATATCTTGTACAATAGCTGTTTCCGCACAGTGGTAGCTGTCAACACTTGCCCATACTGCCGAGCAGACGAGTAACAAAAATATGATAACTGACGATATAGGTTTCATAGACTTGTATAAAACAAAGTGATAGAATGTTCCAAACTATAGTATGTTACAAAGATAGTATTTTCTCTCATGAACACCAAAAAGAATGGAAGAAATATCATATAAAGTAAGATTAAACCGAGTGTTATTTGCTGTACAATGACGGTAGATGCGTAAAATTATACAGCAAAATTTGTGCATTAGACTAAAAACACTATCTTTGCACCCACAATTGTCCTATGGTGTAATGGTAGCACTACAGTTTTTGGTTCTGTCAGTGGTGGTTCGAATCCGCCTGGGACAACACAGAAAATCCGCGGATTCTTTATGATTCTGCGGATTTTTTGATTTAAACTCATTCCTAAACTATTATAATTATGACATTTCAGTTACTTAAACTTCGTAAATCACTCCTGCTTGTTGCAGTCTTTCTGCTTGCTTCATTGAACACGATGGCAAACAATCGTGACTCATTAGCACAGACTCCTCCTATGGGTTTTATGACTTGGAATAAATATAAGGAGGATATTAGCGAACAGCTTATCCGACAAATTGCCGACAAGATGGCCGCTGATGGCTATGCAGAGGCAGGATATAAATACATCTTCATTGATGATGTGTCTTATAGCAGATTTACTTCACATCATTTTAACATTTAAAATTCAAAATGGGAAGTAAACATTCTAAACACAGAACATTCAGTGAGAACTTTATTCTCACTTTACTTCGTGAGTATTACTCATCCGAAGTGTCAATTAATTTCATCTGTCGTAAGTACGACATTAATAGTGCCAGCTTTTATCAATGGCAAAAAAAGTATGATTTAGATGAAAAAAAGCTATCTTTGTCGCATGATATTATTACTAAAGTAAAAGCTATGCGTAGTAAGAAAGCTATGGAGAAAGCCCCTCTAACGCGTGAGGAAGAGCTTGAAGAACAAGTATCCAATTTGAAGAAAGCTTTGGAGTATTCTGAACTTCGCAATCAAGGTTTGATGAAAGTCATAGAGATAAGCAGTAAGGAATACGGTGAAGATTTGCTAAAAAAGCTGGCGCCAGGCAGTAGACAGCCTTCGAGTCAGCAACCCTCGTTTATCAATTGGGCTGCTGAGTGGACTGTTTGGCAAGACTCGTGAAGGCTATTACTCTGTGAGTAAGGAGAAGAGGGAGCACCGTAAACTTACTGAGAAAATTGTCGTACGTGCAGTAATGGATGTTCGTGCAGATGCTCCTCGAATAGGAGCACAGAAACTTTTGCACATGCTTATGGATATCTATCCAGGCTTAATGCTTGGGCGCGACAGGTTCTACCAGCTAATGCACAAGCATCACCTTATGCTGAAGCCATCCAGATGTCGCCACACCACGAACTCCAATCACAACTATTTCAAGTATAAGAACACGGCAAAAGGAATGGTTCTTACACGTCCTGCACAACTCTGGGTAGCAGACATCACGTATATAGATACTGAGGATGGTGTGGTCTATCTTCACCTCATAACCGATGCGTTCACTCATGAGATAATCGGATGGAAGCTTTCTGACAGTCTGCAGGCTGTCAATACGCTTGCTGCCCTAGACATGGCAATAGAACAGTCACAGGGTATGGATCTCTCGCTGATGACGCACCACTCTGATCGTGGGGTTCAATACTGCAGCAACGCCTACGTGGCAAGGCTGGAGAGTATACACTCAGGCATAAGCATGACTGAAGACTACAACCCTACAGATAATGCAATCGCCGAAAGAGTGAACGGAATAATAAAGCAAGAGTGGCTCTACCACATGAAACGACCGAAGAACCTCGATGATGCACGATGCACTATTGCTGGTATCATAGACTTCTACAACAATAAGAGACCCCATATGAGTAACGGCATGCTTACGCCAAGACAAATGAGAGAAAGGCACTGCAATGTGGCATAAGGCTTTCTGTGCTTTTCATAGTATTAATTTTTGTAAGTTGAAGGAAAAATATTAACTTTGAACATGTGCTACACACGTTCGGACTTCATTGTCAAAGTTTATGATTATGTAAAGCGAATCAGTAAAGTTTCCATGGGGGAGGTAAAGCTGTTCAGGAAGCAAGTAAAAAATGTGTAAACCAATTCAGTAACAATAACCAAAAAGTGTGAAGTAAATTTAGGCATAGTCACTTCAAAACCAATACATGCTCTTTTAGCTTCCAAAAGATGCCTAATTGACTTGTAAAAGATGCCCTTTAAGATCCTTACTAACGCCCTTTTGAAGTCCAACTAAGCACCTTTTCTTACACGATTCCATAACCAACTGATTTTCTGTTAGTTGCGAACTTACTTTTTACACGTGTTTTTTACATTATTTTAAGAGTTTAGCACAACTTTATGTAATGATTTTTCAAAACCCTACCAGCATATTATCAAAGTGTTAAAATTAAGAGGTTAGCTGTGATGAAGGCTAATAATAAGACAGATTGTTGACCGACTTGGCTATCTGTTTGTTTAATGTATAACTTCGATTCTTCCGCTAAAGCTATAAGAAATGCATCCACGTGTTTAATGGGAAAAACAAAATAGCATCTATAGAAAACTTGTCATTTCTATAGATGCTATTTTCTAAGTTTGCCTTTTACTCTAATGTGTTGCCTGATAATACAAATTTTTATTCCAGAATCGTGTAACATCAGGATTACTTGAAGGGTCAGAGATAGTTATACCCGAATAAGTTCGGATAGGCAGTACGTCTCCACTACGGCTACGAACAGCAGTATAATACGATGGTGTATTTCCTTTCTCAGGAACAAGAAGGTTAAGCTGTTGGTTGAATCTTGCCAATAAAAGTGGGTTATTCTGTAATATAGTACGCCCATAATCTCCCATATCATAGAACATTGAAGGGGTGTAACCATCCATACTCTGGAGGTTACTTTCCACAAATGGAGAGAGAGAAGCAGATGCGTTAACCTCCTTCATGAGGTTTACCATACCCTCAACCTGCGAACAATCAATCACACTGATGGTACCATAAGGATAAGGAGAGCCGTTATACGTATAATTGCTATAGAAGTTTATGAAGGTGTTACAGATACTTCTATAGTTTGGATTCACCTTTGACAGTTCACCCCACAAGAGCTTATAAGGCATACCATAAGCCATAATCTCTGTAGGGCTTCCAATAATATGATTTGTTGCATTACGGAGCTCGTAAGCAACTTCAATACCTGTCATATTACAATCGTCGAAGAGAATGTACTGGAACTTACCTATACCTGAATCTTCGATACCCCTATCAAAGGCTGAGATATCAGTCTGATAAGCATCACCACCCAACCAACGCGTTGGAGGTCCTGCCATACCTGCATCTCTATCAAGTCCGAAAGGAGAAACTGCTAAACGAGCACGGCGTGTACTTGGCTTACCGGGAATCCATCCCATACCATGACAACCCACAATCATTGAGTAATACTTCGCTGATGCTTCCTGCTTAACTCGCTTCAAGAGAGTTGTTATCCACTCTGCAGAATTCAGCTTTAAGCCTGCTAATGTATTGTTATAGATGGCAACGGTATCGTCTACACAGCGTCCATTCTGATACTTAACATTAATCAAAGCACCCTTATTTACCTTGGTTGAGATAAATATCATGAGTCTCTTTTTGCCAAGTCCACCCTGACTTTCAATAGCACTCTTTATGTCTTGTATGTTAGTTAAAAAGAATCCGTAAAGTCCTGAATCTTGCTCATTAGCGCCCGACCATGGCATATAAACAAAGATAGTATTCTCTATTTCTGGCATTGGTGGCGTTGGTCCTGGTATTGGGTCTGGATCTTCGCTACTACAAGAGGCAAAAAAACAAGCATTGCCAGCTGTAAAAATAGGACGATTTTCTTCATAATGAATCTTTTTAGCCCCATGAATATTATGTAGGAATTCAATGGGAGTGGTTAATCAAAAAGCCTTGCAACGCCACAATAGGCGTAGTAAGGCTTTTCATAGTTATGTATTGATAGTCTGTGAAAACTTATTTCACAATAATCAGAGAGTAATTCTTCTTACCCTTCTGTACGAGGAGATACTTACCATCAATAAGGTCCTCGGCTGTTACTGGCTGATCAAAGGCTGCAAGCTTCTCCTTATTGAGTGCTACACCACCGCCCTTTACGAGCTTACGCATCTCACTCTTACTTGGGAAAATCTGCATACCTTCCTGATTGAAGACATCAACTGCAGGTTGTCCAAGCACATCCTTTGATACTTCATAATGTGGTACATCCTTGAATACATCGGTAAAGGTCTGTTCATCTAACTGCAACAAGTTCTCCTTTGTACTCTTACCAAAGAGGATGTTAGAGGCTGCAATAGCCATATCGAGATCCTCCTGAGAGTGAACCATACGAGTAACCTCCTCTGCAAGACGGTACTGAAGTGTACGACGACCTGGGTCCTGACGATGCTCTTCGATGAGGTTGTCGATGACATCCTTCTCCAAAGAGGTGAAGATTTTGATATACTTCTCGGCATCATCATCACTGACATTCAACCAGAACTGATAGAAGGCATATGGTGTTGTTCGGTTGCGATCGAGCCAGATATTACCACTTTCTGTCTTACCAAACTTCTTACCATCAGCCTTTGTAATCAGTGGACAAGTAAGGCAGTATGCCTCTGTTTCATTGCCAAGTGTACGACGAATAAGTTCGGTACCAGTAGTCATGTTACCCCATTGGTCATTACCACCCAATTGCAACTTAACACCGTACTTCTCATATTGATAGAGGAAGTCGTAACCTTGCAGAAGCTGATAGGTAAACTCGGTAAAGCTAAGTCCATCGCGAGCCTCACCATTCAAACGCTTCTTCACGCTATCCTTAGCCATCATATAGTTGACGGTAATATGCTTACCAACCAAACGAGCGAAGTCGAGGAAGGTGAAGTCCTTCATCCAGTCATAGTTGTTAACCATCTCAGCCTTGTTAGGCTCGTTGCTATCAAAGTCAAGGAACTTGCTTACCTGCTTTTTAATAGCCTCCTGATTATGGTAAAGTGTTTCAGCATCAAGAAGGTTACGCTCCTGACTCTTGCCAGAAGGGTCACCAATCATACCAGTAGCACCACCCACGAGGAGATAAGGTTTATGTCCGCAACGCTGCAAATGACGCAACATCATGATACCACAGAGGTGTCCGATGTGCAGAGAGTCAGCTGTTGGGTCAGTACCCAAGTAAGCTGAAACCATTTCTTTCTGAAGCAATTCCTCAGTACCTGGCATAATCTGAGCCAGCATACCACGCCAACGGAGTTCTTCTACAAAGTTCTTCATCTATGTCTTTATACTTTAAGGAGTCAGAAACTTGAAGACGTTAAAGGCATTTTGCCCATTCTTCAAGAGCCTTAACTCTGTATTAATATTCTATTGTGAGCATCGTTAGGGTACTGGGTCATAGCCACTTCCACCCCATGGATTACATCTTAATATACGCCAAATTGTAAGTGCCAAACCCTTAAAAGGTCCATGCTTTAGGATAGCTTGTCTACCATACTCCGAACAAGTAGGAGTGAAGCGACAAGAAGGTGGCGTAAAAGGAGAGATGAACTGGCGATAAAAGAGTATAGGGAGTATCAACAACCACGATAGACCACGTGTAAAAAGACGCCACAATTTAGCAAAAATATTTTGAGATTGCTGCTCATTTGCTGCCTTCTCGTTTCTCTCCTTCTCATCCATTATATCCGTTCTCCTATTCTTTGAAGCAGGTTAGAAACCCGCTGTTCAATTGTAACAGAGTCTATCAATTCGTCTGAAAGCCATATAAAAGCTATCAGTAACTGCTTATCTGTTAGCTCGTTCACACGAGGAGTCACAAAACTTTTATGCTTTCGATAAGCCTCACGTACCTGCCGTTTCACCCTATTGCGCTTTACGGCACGTTTGAAATGCTTCTTTGGTACACTGATTAACACCTGTACATTCGACTCTATGACCGTTTCTTCTGGTGCTGAAGTCTCCGACTTACAGTCAATTAGTCTGTAAACAGCCTTCAAAGGGAATGCTGTCATCGCATGACTTCCACCAGTTCCAAAGAGCGTATCTATGAGCTTCTTGCTGCATAGACGTTCTCCTTTTCTTAGTCTTTCTTCATGCTTTTCCATTCCTTATCAGCCTTTATTTACCGTATGTCCGGTACTGATGTCGGCTCCTTCCCCATCCTTTCAGATGAGGCAGAAGCCGTTATTCTATTTATTCTTCTTCTCTTTCTCCAAGAAAGCACGCAATGCACCTGTCATAGAAGGATACTCCTGAGATGGAGCCTGAAGGTCAAGTCTTAATCCTTGTGCCTCAACTTCCTTTGCTGTAGCAGGACCAAAGGCTGCTATCTTGATATCCCCTTGCTCGAAGTTAGGAATATTCTCCTTCAAAGCCTTAACTCCTGTTGGGCTAAAGAATACAAGCATATCATAATCAAAGTTCTTCACCTCTTCCTCTGTCAAGCCATTGCTCACTGTGCGATACATCACACATTCCTTGTGCTTGAGCTTATTTGCATCCAACAACTCGGTTAAAGCATCCGTATGTACAGAACTCTGTGGAACGAGGTACTTCTCAGTCTTATGTTTTGTCATTGTAGGGATAAGACTATCAATCTTTCCCGTATTACCAAAGAACACCTTACGCTTACGATACTGCACATACTTCTGGATATAGAGAGCAATCGTTTCAATCACACAGAAATACTTCATATCTTCTGGGATAGTAACGCGCATTTCTTTAGCAAGATTGAAGTAATTGTCTACAGCATGACGAGAGGTAAATACCACTGCGGTATAATCCAACAGGTTTATCTTCTGCTGACGGAACTCTTTCGCTGAGAGTCCTTCTACCTTAAAGAAAGGTCTGAAAACCAGTTCCACTCCTAAGTCTTCTGCTATGTCGTAATAAGGCGACTTATCGCTTGACGGCTTTGGCTGTGAAACTAAGATCTTTTTTATCATCGTGTCCTAAAAGTTTTTTATAATCAAATAGTTATCTGTAATGAACAAAACGCCCCACAATACCATCAGCGGCATCAATTCGAGCGCACAAAAGTACAAAATTATTTGCAGACTGCCCCCCATTCTCTTAAAAAAGATGGTATAACTCTTATAAAAAGCAAGCATTTTGATAAATAATATAACAAATAGTATATAAATCAATGCTGCATGGAGTGACAAAGAGAAGTAAACCTGCAAGAGTACTATCGGGAATAATAAGACTCCTTCCAAAGAGGAAAGAAACACCTGTGTTCGCCTCCATTGTCCATTATTTTTCCTATCAAAGAACACCCAGTTTACGAATCCATAGACCAGATACTTAAATAGGAAATAAGCGATAAGAATGCCAAAAAAGCATCCTATCGCACCAAGTTGTGAGCCATTTGAGAGTCTTCCGCCCCCCAAGTCACGCATAAAGAAATAATAGAGAATACTTCCTAACAAGGAAGTTTGTGCTATCAGGATTGTTTGATAGCTCACTTCCTCATTTGCTTCAACTACCGACTCCTTACTACGGCTAACGCGAAAGAAACTCTTTATCTGTCGTTCTATGAAGTTCCTTGAAAGGGAAAACGCCACCATTGACATCACAAAACACCCCAAGAGTATTGCAGCAATAACATTATCATTACTTACTGCATAAGGAGCAGGAACACCCGACACACCATCAGAATGGCCGTTACCACGCCCCAACTTGAAATACTTATTCCCTTTGAAGTATCCTTCTTCTGCAAATTTAAAGTCCGTCAGCTGAAACGTCTTCTGTTTTTTTGAGCGCAATAAGATGGACGAGTCAGTTTTCTGACCCGCCTTACCCACAGAATCGACATTCGCCTTATGCCCTGCTGCCAATGTTGACTTCAACAGCAGAGAAGGGCGAACAATGGAATCAGTTGTCGGCATTATCTATTAGAGTCCGAATGTCTTTTTAATATCCTCTACTCGATCGAGCTTTTCCCAAGTGAAAAGTTCAACATCAACTGTCTTTTTCTCATGATAACGGCTTTCGAAGGTCTTCTTAACAACCTCATTCTGACGCCCCATATGACCATAAGCAGCTGTCTCTAAATACATTGGCTGACGAAGTTTCAGTATCTTCTCAATAGCCTTTGGACGAAGATCAAACAGTTTCTTTACCATCTCAGCTATCTCACCATCAGTAGCCTTCACATGTGAACGACCATAGGTATTCACATAAACGCTAACAGGCTCGGCAACACCAATAGCATAAGCCAACTGTACGAGAATCTCATCACTCACACCAGCTGCCACCATATTCTTAGCAATATAGCGTGCTGCATAGGCTGCAGAACGGTCTACCTTACTTGAATCCTTACCAGAGAAGGCACCACCACCGTGACCACCCTTACCGCCGTAAGTATCAACGATAATCTTACGACCAGTCAAACCAGTATCACCATGAGGACCACCAATCACGAACTTACCCGTTGGATTGACAAGATACTTGATATTGTCGTTGAACAAGGCAAGTACTTTCTCCGATGTTATCTGTGCCTTTACACGTGGCATAAGAATCTCAAGTACATCCTTACGAATCTGCTCTACCATCTCTTTATCAGCCTTCAACTGTGCCTCACGTGAGTCGTCAGCAGGCTTGATAAAGTCGTCGTGCTGTGTTGAAACGACGATAGTGTCAATTCGCTGTGGGATATTGTCATCGCTATACTCCACTGTCACCTGACTCTTAGAGTCTGGACGGAGATAAGTCATCTGCTTACCTTCCTTGCGGATGTCAGCCAATGTGGTCATAAGGAGGTGTGCCAAATCGAGTGTCACAGGCATATAATTATCTGTCTCGTTACAAGCATAACCAAACATCATACCCTGATCACCAGCTCCCTGGTTCTCGGCATCACCATTGTCAACGCCACGATTGATATCATCACTCTGCTCATGAATAGCAGAAAGAACACCGCAGCTATTGCCATCAAACTGATATTCGGCCTTTGTATAACCGATTTTGTTAATTGTTTTACGAGCAATTGTCTGGAGATCAACGTATTCCTTTGACTTTACCTCACCCATAATCACTACCTGACCTGTAGTATTAAAGGTTTCTATAGCGCAACGTGCATCCTCGTCGTATGCCAAGAACTGGTCGAGCAATGCGTCGCTTATCTGGTCGGCAACCTTATCTGGGTGTCCCTCAGATACTGATTCCGATGAAAACAAATATGCCATATATTTATCTACTTTTTATGTTTGTATTTACTACTAACTCTCTGTTTAAGAGTGCAAAGTTACTGCAACTTAGCGGGATAACAAAATAAATAAGTAAGATTTATACATTATTGGGTGATAGATAGTGGGTGGTGGGTGATGAATGATGGGTGATAATGAACAGTAGATATTAGGTGTTAAATGATGGATGATGATAAAAATACAATCTAAGGTTACCCTTGCAAAATTTGCTTTATTTGAGAAGTTAATAGGTATTTCAGAGCTATTTTAGTTTTATTGTCGCATAATTTGCGACGATATAAGCCATAATCGTCGCACAGATATAAATTAGCATCATATTAATGCAATAGAATTATAAAGCTTGATGCAGAACGATACGAAAGAGGGGATTTACCATTGTCTAATTTGCTTAGCAAATACTGTTCGTATATAATGACAAGCAATAGAGACCAATAACTTCCTTTTTAATAATATCCTATGATTTGAGTCAAATAGTGAATATGAACCTTCAACGTCATAGCTTTTTCTTGTGAGACAATTTTATGTATTGAGATATCTTTTGGACTCTATACATTGATAGGAGGACATTTTCTGGATTATATCCAAGTGTTTTGAGCACTTTGTTCCTTGAGCACTTGGATTTCTCACAAAGTTTTACACTTCCGAATTAAGGGATAAGAACTGTTGTGTGCTGGGAGGTTTTCCTCCACCTGTTGATGGCGACGAAAAGACTGATAGTATGGTTTTAAGTACGGAAGAGAATCTAGAAAGGCTGTCATAAAAAATGGGGAATAACGGACTATGTTTCTTATTTTAGATCTGCCATAATACAAAACCATCTTCTATTGTTCTGCTATTCTTCATTTGAGAGAATTGCTGTGATATATTGATAAGGAATTTCCTTATCGCGAGCACACCTTTCCTTTTATGTCTGCTAGATAGCCAAAGAATGTTAAAGCAGTCTGTAATCACCTTTTTCTATAATATTCAATTGCTGAATTCCAAAAAAAATCAATACTTTTGTAGTAAATAAACTGTACTCTATAAAACGAGAACAGTTTTTTGCATTACTTTTGCAGACATACTAATGAAGCTGAAATCATGTTTGAAGAAATATCCATTAAGCATTTTAGGGGAATCAGGAATGCCGAGATAAAGGGAATCAATCAAGTGAATCTCTTGTTTGGTAAGAATAATTGTGGCAAGTCTTCTGTTCTTGAGGCTGTTTTCCTGATTTCAGGGTTTTCAAATCCGCTCCTGCCCGTATCAATTAATATGCTTAGGAATTATAACAAGCATGCGTTTGGCGACCTGTTGTTGGACTTTTATAATCTTGATACCAATAATCTGATAGAGCTTTTTGCAAAAGGTTCATATAACCGTTCACTGGTTATATCTCCCATTCAGTCTGTAAGCAATAATATCTCGCTTGAGTCTTTAGCATCGGGTAACTCTGATAACGTACAGAAGTATTATGGATTGAAGTTGGCGTATAAGTATGGAGAAGAGAAGACTACATATCATTCTGAGTTTATAATAGAGGGGGATGATACAGAAAACAACCGTATTAGGCGGGATAAGCGTTACGAGGAAGAGCTGAAAGCAATGTATATCCCTGCCTCCTATATGAGCGTGCCTGTAAATGAAAGATTTGCACAGATTGTAAAGGAAAAGAAGGAAAATGAGATAGTAGCCATACTGAAGGTTCTTGACCCACGTATTATTGATATGCAGCTGGTAGACACGGAACTCCTTGTTGATATTGGCTTATCACATCGGCTGCCCGTAAATGTTATGGGTGATGGTATGCGAAAACTTATCTCAATCATCTTATCTGTCTATAGTTGTAAGGATGGTGTTTTGATGATTGACGAGATTGATAATGGCTTTCATTATACAACAATGCCTCTGCTGTGGAAGGCTTTGCTTACAGCTGCGAAGGCTAATAATACGCAGGTTTTTGTCACCAGTCATAACATTGATTCTCTGAGAGGATTGTCAAAGGTACTTGAAGAAGATGAAAATGCTCTGTTCAGAAACCTCGTTGCAGCTCACAAACTGGTGAATAACACTGATGGTAACCTGCAGAGTTTCAGATACGATTATGAGGCTTTTGACTATTCTATCAAACAAGAACTTGAGATACGATGACATATATTTTTCTTGAAACAGGAAAGCCTGCTACATCTGAAGCTGTCTTTATCAAGACACTCATAGAGAATTTAGGCTATAACATGTCTTCTAATAAAGTTGAATTTGTAAATGGCTATAAGAATCTGATAAATGTGATTCCTACGATAAAGGCAAGGTGTGCAGAAGATGGAAAGGTCATTATCATATTTGATGCTGACTCTCCTGGCAACAATGGAGGATACTATACAAGGCGGGAGGAAATAGAGAAGATATTAGATGAAAATAATACTCAGGCAGAGCTATTCTTGTTTCCCAATAATGATGAGGATGGTGATTTTGAGACTTTGTTAGAACATCTAATGCAGAAGACAAAGCATGCGAAGATGCTTGATTGTTATACTGATTATGAGAATTGTCTGGGAAACGATTATGTTCATCCTAATTTGAAAGGGAAGATTTTTACCTACATTAGTGCGATGAAAATGACAAACTCAAAGCGCAGGAAATTAGGTAATGGTGAATGGATGTTTGATAATGCAGAGTATTGGAACCTTGAATCGGATTATTTGAAGCCCTTGAAAGAGTTTCTTCAGCAACACTGTTCAAAGTAATAGTGCTAAATTGAGCGAGTCGTAAAAGTAAGGTCTGCGTTTTTATATGCTGGATAGCAAGCCGGAGTGTTCTTGGATGATTACCAATCATTTAGTAATCATACTGGATATGATTAGTTATATGTATGTTTTATAATCCGCTATTGCCTCAACTCTGCCGTATTTTCCTTGTGATATAAATTTTATATATTGATATCTTTTTAAGAGCTCTATACATTGATAGGAGGATATCTGCGAATTATTTTCATGAAGAAAAAGATTTATTTACATGAAAAGAAATATTTATTTTCACGAGAAAAAATATTTATTTTCATGAAAATAATTCGCAATTGGTAGTTTATTGTATGAAAAAGGACCCATAAAAATCCTTTTTCATACACAGAATACGTACTATTTTGCTGGTGTCATAATCACCTCGGCATGGTTACCAGCTGCCAAGATTTGCTTCAAGTGAGCAGCAAGCTTAGCTGGAGTGATAGCCTCAATGGTCTTTTTGTAGTTAGTATGGAAGTCTACACCTGTCATAATATAAGTATAGAGAACACTCATCCATGCGCCATTATTCTTAGCAGCAAGGTCTGCATTCTTCAGCATCAAGTCCTTAACTTTCTGAACCTTGTCGGCATCCATCTTGACAGTGTTGTCATTCATACCCTCAGCAAGGAGCTTAACAGCAAGCTCAGCCTTCTCTGGATCCATCGGACAGTAGCTCTGAACAATAGCGACAGCCTTGTTACCAAAACGGCGTAACCTGCCGCTTGCGCTTACAGAATAAGCTGCGCTGGCATCTTCACGAATGCTCTTCAAGTAAACCATTGAGAGCACCTGAGCTGCAGCATCAGTAAGAACGTCGTTCTCAAGCGTGTAAGTCATTGGCGCATGCCACATCTCGAAGGCAATCGCCTTTGGTGTTTCAGATTTATTTGTGAACTTACTAACGACCTTACCATTCACATAGCTTGGAACATCCTTCCAGTTCTCAGCCTTGCCCTGTGGCAGAGATGCAATGTACTTCTCAATCAATGGGCGGATTGTAGCCTCATCAAAGTTACCTACGAAGTAGTAAACAAACTGACCAGGATTAGCAAAACGCTCCTTCCAAATCTGTAAGATACGGTCATAATTAACGTTCTTCAATGTGTTCAATGTCATTGGAGCGAAACGTGCTTCGTGACCATAAATAGTCAAACTGAGCGAATCACCGAATACGCTCTCAGGTGAGAGGTCCTTGTTCTTCAGTGCCAACTCCATTTGTGCCATCAATGCCTTGTAAGAATCTTCGTCCTTAGCAATATTGGTAAAGTTGAGGTAAAGCAACTGCATCATCGTCTCAATGTCCTTTGGAACACATGAACCAGCTACTGTCTGATAGTAGTTTGACATGCTGCAGCCCATTGAAGCCTGCTTACCAGAGATTGCCTTCTGCAATTCCTGACGTGAGAAATTACCCAAACCACTGTAACCGAGGACAGCATCAAAGAGCTGTAAGTTGCTGAAATCAGCCTTACCATAGAGTCCCTTACCGCCCTTAGCTGAAGCTTGGAACTGAATTTCATTATCCTTGAAGTCGGTCTTCTTCAGAATGACACGTGCACCATTGCTGAGTGTCAACTCCTTATAACCAAGCACCTTGTTTTCCTTCTCGCCTACAATCTTACCAGCCTTAGGGAGTTTCTTCTCATCGAGCAGTGGCTCCTGCTTTACGTTGTCAACATATGGTTCAATCTTTTCAGCACGTACAGCGTTGATTGTCTGTGCCATCTGAGCCTCTGTTGGGTAGGTAGCACCAGCCTTCTCCTGTGCGAATACGTAAGCCACAAAGTTGCTGTCTTTATCAGTGATGAGTTCCTGTGCATACTTATTGATAACATCAACGTTCAATGCTGGCATCTCAATCAGCTGCTTCATAATCTGATAATCATCCTCCTTGCTTGGGATTGGCTCATTAGCAAGATAGTGATCACGAAGCTCATCGCCATACTGTGCGTTCTTCACCTTGTTGCGGTTGACGTAAGCTGACTCAATTTGAGAGAGGTATTCAGCCTTCATACGGTCGTATTCGCCTGCTGTAAAGCCATACTGACGAACACGCTGTGCCTCACGATAGATAGCTGCAAGCGCTTCGAGGTCCTTGCCTTCCTTAGCATCTGCTGCCATATTGAAGGCTGCCTTTGGCTTTGAAAGCATGTAATCACCATCGTAAGAATAAGCACCAGTGAAAGGACAGTCAGCCTTCTGAGCCAACTCAGAGAGACGCTGATTGAGCATCATAGTGATGATGTTCTTTGCATAAGAGTCTACATAGTAGTACATATCGCCCTTCTGTGCGTCAGGGAAGGCGTCATGCTTCATACTGAAACCAACCTGACTGTAAGGCATCTCCTTATCCTTACCAAACACGTAGATAGCGTCCTTAGTGTCTGGCACAGCCTCTTCAACTACTTGTGCAGCATTTGCTGGAACAGTAGCGTTAGCCCAAAGCTTCTTAATCTCATTCTCTGTGTGGTCTACATCAATATCACCAACAACGATGATACACTGATTGTCTGGACGATACCACTTCTTATAGTAGTCGCGGAGGTCCTGATAAGGAAACTTGTCAACAATGCTCATCAAACCGATTGGCATACGATGACCATACTTTGAGTTAGGATAGAACTTAGGCAAAACGTCATCATAGATTCGCATCACTGGTGTACGGCGCAACTGCCACTCCTGATGAATAACGCCACGTTCCTTGTCAATCTCCTTGTCAGCAAGTACAAGACCGTTTGACCAGTCCTTGAGAATCAACAGACAAGAGTCGAGTGCTGTCTGACGAGTTGTTGGAACGTCACAGATACGATAGACAGTCTGGTCGATACTGGTGTAAGCATTCAAGTTGCTACCGAACTCCACACCGAGTGAACGGGTGAATTCGAGGAGCGTTGAGTCAGGGAAATGCTCTGAACCATTGAATGCCATGTGCTCAAGGAAATGAGCCAAACCACGCTGGTTATCATTCTCTTGAATAGAACCAACACGCTGCGCAATGTAAAAATTGACTACGCGCTCTGGCCATTCATTGTGAAGGATGTAGTAAGTTAAGCCATTGCTGAGCTTACCTTGTCTTACGTTCTTATTCACAGGGATAGGTCCCATCTGCTGTGCAGAGGCCATACCAGTGACAAAGAGTAAGACGATTAAGAATAAATGTTTGATTTTCATCTTAAACGTTGTTTGTTATTTTAATATTAGTTTTATGGCACAAAGATACATAAAAATCCGTTACGCAATCCGATTTTTTTATTTTTTATATCTTAACAAAGTATCAATCAAGATTATTCTGTCAACAAATCCATTTGCTGGCGTTCGTTATACTGGATATTACGGGGGTGATGTTCAAGAATTTCCTGTCGTAGTGTGGAAGTGTCAATATGCGTATAAATCTCTGTTGTTCCAATACTTTCGTGTCCCAACATTGCCTGAATAGCACGCAAATCGGCACCTCCTTCAAGTAAGGAAGTGGCAAAAGAGTGACGAAGAGTATGCGGAGAGATGGTTTTCTTGATGCCAGCATCAAGCGCATAACGCTTTATCATAATAAGAATCATCGTACGAGTAAGATGGTGCCCACGGCGATTTAGGAAGACATAGTCCTCCTCTCCGGGCTTTATTTTCATCACATTACGATCGGCAAACCAATAGTTTAGCTCGTCTAAGGCACGCGGTGAGATAGGAACCAAGCGTTCCTTCGAACCTTTACCCATCACTCGGATATACTGTTCTTCAACATATAGGTTAGAAAGTTTTAGGTTTGTGAGTTCTGATACACGCAGCCCACAAGAGAACAAGACCTCAATAATGGCACGGTTGCGGTGTCCTTCCCATTTTGATAGGTCTATCGCTTGCTCTAAAAGGTCAACTTCTGCAGTGGAAAGAACCTCTGGTAAGTGGTCAGGTTGCTTTGGTGACTCTAACAACTCAGTCGGGTCTACTTCCAAATAACCATCAATAACGAGGAAACGATAGAACTGTCGCACGCCACTAAGAATACGAGCCAACGAGCGAGGACCAATGCCAAGATCAGAGATAAAGGCTGCAAAGTGTTCCAAGTCTTCTAACTTCACATCCAAGACATTAACCTGTTCCACAGCAAGATAGCGATAGAGCTTATCCACATCACGCATATAAGCATCGAGCGTATTAGCCGAATAGCCTTTCTCTAACTTCAGATAACGGCGGTAACGGCTGACAATATCCTTTGAATTCTTGTCTGTTTCCATTTAATTTCTTATTTTTGCATACTGCAATTTATATGCAAAGATACATCAAAAAACGATATTTGAGAAGAAAGAGATATGAAAGTAATCATTATTAATGGTCCCAACTTGAACCTCTTAGGGGTGCGTGAACCTGAAATATACGGTAGTCTGTCTATGGACACCTTCCTTTCACAGCTGCGAGAGAGCTATCCTAACAGCACCATCGACTATTACCAAAGTAATGTTGAGGGCGAACTCATCAACAAACTACAGGAGACTGGATTCTCGTATGATGGTATTATCCTCAATGCGGGGGCTTATACGCATACAAGTATTGCGCTTTTGGATTGTATCCGTTCCCTGCAAACGCCAGTGATTGAAGTACATATCAGCAATATTAAAGACCGCGAGGACTTCCGTCGCCACTCTATGATTGCCCCAGCCTGCAAGGGAACTATTCAGGGCTTTGGTCTTAACAGCTACAGATTGGCTATAGAGGCTTTGTCGCTCCTATAACCTTTCAACGCACATCATCACTATCATCACCCATGCCAACAACCAACACCTATACTTCTCTCACCGACGAGGCGGGCTGCGACGCCTATCTTGCATCTCATATTGATCCAGAAGGCGATTATCTTTATCGTCTTTATCGTGCGACAAATATTCATACTATTCACGGACGTATGGCAAGCGGACACCTACAAGGTCGTCTCTTGAAGATGCTTGTACAGATGATACGCCCTAAGAATATCCTCGAGGTGGGTACTTTCAGTGGCTATTCGGCTATCTGTATGGCAGAGGGATTGGAGGAAGATGGTAAACTCTATACCTTTGAAATCAATGACGAGATGGAAGATTTCACCCGTCCATGGATTGAAGGATCACCAGTTGCCGACAAGATTGACTTCCGTATCGGTGATGCTGCAGAAGAGGCTCCAAAGTTGGGGATTATGTTTGACATGGCTTTCGTTGATGGTGACAAACGATACTATACAGAGGTATATGAGAAGTTGCTGCCCATCATCCGTTCTGGTGGCTATATCCTCGCTGACAACACGCTGTGGGATTGGCACGTCATTGATCCTGCCTACGACCACGACCAACAAACAATTGGCATCCGACATTTCAATGATTTCATTGCCAAAGACGACAGAATCGAGAAGGTTATCCTCCCACTACGCGATGGACTGACGCTGATTAGGAAGAAATAAAAGCTACACAAAAAGCCTCACCCCCCAACCCCTCTCCAACGGGAGAGGGGAGTGATTACCGCAAAGGGATAACTATAACGAGTTTATTATCCATTCGTTGCATTTGGTTTCATAACCGATAGCAATGTGGTTAGCCCTCAACATCACTGGTGCTTACCATCCGCACCACACGTGCGGGGCGTTCGCACAACATGTGCGGAGCATCAATACCAAACATTAAAAAGCCCAACTTTTATCCCCGAACATCCGCATTTCATCACCACCTAACACCCAACACCCATCACCCAACATCACATTTCATCACCACCCAACACCCATTATCCAACACCCAACATCACATTTCATCACCACCCAACACCCATTATCCAACACCCAACATCACATTTCATCACCACCTAACACCCAACACCTATCACCCACCATCACATTTCATCACCACCTAACACCCATCACCCATCACCCACCATCACATTTCATCACCACCCAACACCCATTATCCACCACCCAACATCCAACACCTAACATAAAAGTTTGTGGGTTTTTCAAACTTTCAGTACCTTTGCAGGATAAAACAATAATAGATAAGACAATGCAAGAGACAAGACAAAACCGCATATCACGCCTACTTCAGAAGGAGTTAGCAAGTATTTTCCAGACACAGACACGTATGATGCATGGTGTTTTGGTTAGTGTAACGCGTGTAAAGGTGAGCCCAGATCTCAGTATCTGTACCGCCTACCTCAGTATCTTCCCATCTGAAAAGGGAGACGAAATACTGAAAAACATCAATGCCAATGAGAAGACTATCCGCTACGACTTAGGTCAGCGTGTGCATAACCAGCTGCGCATCATCCCTGAGCTTCGCTTCTTCATTGACGACTCCCTCGACTACTTGGAGCGCATTGATGAGTTACTAAAGAAGTAGGAGGTGGGTGATGGGTGTTGAATGTTGGGTGTTGATGAATTGTTGATAAGTATTAAGAGGTTGGTGTTAACGATTAGTAGATAGGTACCAATGCCTATTCAGAAACTCACCACCCCATTTATCAATTCATCAACACCCAACATTCAACACCTAACACCCTACACACCCATCACTTAACACCTAACACCCAACACATCATCACCCAACATTCAACACCCAACATCCATCATGAACTTCCCTTTTTACATTGCCCGCCGTTACCTCTTCTCAAAGAAGAGTACACATGCTATTAACGTTATCAGCCTCATCTCCGTACTCGGTGTGTCTGTCGCAACAATGGCATTGGTCGTTGTATTAAGTGGATTCAATGGTTTCTCCGACCTTGTTGCATCCTTCTTCACCAACTTCGATCCACAAATTAAGATTGAAGCAGCAAAGGGTAAGACTATGTCGGCTAACGACCCTTTACTTTTAAAGGTTAAAAAACTACCTTCAGTAGAGGTGGCTACAGAATGTGTAGAGGACCAAGCATTGGCTGTCTATCATGACAAACAGGCGATGGTGAACGTGAAGGGAGTGGAAGATAACTTCGACTCCCTGACACATATCAGCAATATTCTATATGGTGAAGGCGATTTCAGACTTCATACTGCCAACCTGCAATATGGCGTTCTTGGTATTAGATTGGCACAAGACCTCGGCACTGGGGTTGCATGGCCAGACTACTTACACATCTATGCACCCCAACGTGAAGGACAGTATGATGCTTCTAATCCAACAGATGCCTTCGTAAAAGACTCGTTGATATCTCCGGGAGTACTCTTCCAAGTAAAGCAGATGAAGTATGACAAGGGTTATATCATTACCTCTCTCGACTTTGCACGTCGTATCTTTAACCGACAAGGAGAGATTACTTCGCTTGAGTTGCGCATGAAACTGGGTGTCAATATAGACAAAGCAAAGGACGAAATACAAACCCTTCTTGGCGACAAATACAAGGTGTTAGACCGCTATGAACAGCAAGCTGACACGTTTAATATCATGCGCATTGAGAAACTCTTTGCCTACGTCTTCCTCACGTTTATCCTTATGGTGGCGTGCTTTAACATCATTGGTTCGCTATCTATGCTCATCATCGATAAGAAGAATGATGTTATTACGCTTCGCAACCTCGGTGCTACTGACGGACAGATACGTCGTATCTTCCTCTTTGAAGGTCGAATGATATCAGCAGCTGGTGCTATCATCGGTATTACGCTCGGTTTATTACTCTGCTGGTTGCAACAGACATACGGTCTTGTACAGCTCGGTGATCAGGCTGGAAACTTCGTTGTTAACGCCTATCCTATCAGTGTTCATCCCGAAGATATCATCACTATCTTCCTCACGGTAATCCTTGTCGGCTGGCTTTCCGTATGGTATCCAGTGCACTATATGAGCCGCAAACTGACGAGGGATTAAGATAAGCCCTTCTATATTATAAACAACTATAAACCTAAACAACATGACTGAAACCTTAAACGACAAAATTATCATCTATCAAAGTGAAGATGGTAAAACACAGCTTGACGTAAAGCTGGAAAAGGAAACCGTATGGCTAACACAGAAACAAATAGCTGAACTATTTGGTACAAAGAGACCAGCCATATCAAAGCACTTAAAGAATATTTATACTTCAGAGGAATTAACCGAAGAAAGCACATGTTCCATTTTGGAACACATGGGTAACGATGGTAGACAAAGTTACAATACGAAATATTATAACTTAGATGCTATCCTTTCTGTAGGTTATCGCGTGAACAGCAAGAATGCTACTCGTTTCCGCCAATGGGCAAACTCTGTTCTTAAGCAATATCTTGTCAAAGGCTATGCTATCAATGAGGACATTCGCAAACATCAGATTGCTGAACTGCGCCAACTCATACAGGTCTTAGGCAGAGCCATTCAGCAACAACCTGCAAAGACGACGGACGAAAGCAATGCGCTCTTTGATGTTGTGGTAGACTATACCTACGCACTCGACATACTTGATAACTATGATTACCAACGACTCCATATCGCTAAGACCACCAAAGAAGAACCCTTCCATGCCACATACGAGAATGCTATGCACGAAATAGATGTTCTTCGACAGAAGTTTGGTGGTTCTGTACTCTTTGGTAATGAGAAGGATGAGTCCTTCAAAAGTTCTATCGGACAAATCTATCAGACTTTTGATGGCACGGAACTATATCCGAGTGTGGAGGAGAAAGCGGCTATGCTTCTCTATCTTGTCACCAAAAACCACTCGTTCAGCGATGGCAACAAACGCATTGCAGCAACGCTATTCCTATGGTTTATGAACAACAACGCTATCCTCTATCGTCCTGATGGTACCAAACGAATTGCTGACAACACACTCGTTGCCCTCACCCTAATGATTGCTGAGAGCAAAACAGAGGAAAAGGATATAATGGTAAAGGTGGTGGTGAACCTTATCAACCAAGCCAATTAACCCGCATTGCTATAAACTTTTCGTAGACAGATAGTAGTATTTCGGAAAATAATTCATATATTTGTCGTGAATATAATGAACAAAATATGTCAAGAGAGGAAACAAATTAAATACGCTACATCGTCGCTTTAATAGCAGAGTTTGCAAAGAAATTTAATCTTGGTCAGCGACAGGCATACAATTACCTTAAGCGTTTTAAGGGAATAGACTACTTGATGTCCTTTTATGATGTTCTGCACACACAGTCCTTTGAGGATGCTATTCATGACATTTCTATCATCTGTCAGAAGAATGGTGGTACACTAAAATATCAAATGCAAACTAAAGAAACCATAGAACTGACCAACGAACAGATTAATATGATGAAAGAGGATGTATGTGCAGAACTTATAGCCATATTGATGAAAGACAGACATTGTACTATGTCCGAAGCTATTGATATGCTCTATAACTCTGACACTTACAGCCGTATTCAAGACCAGTCAACAGGATTATATTATCAAAGTTCTGGGTATTCATACGCTTTTCTACAACAGAAATTAATGACTGATTACTATCGAAGGGAAATGTTCTAAAAGAAACACAGAACAAAGCGAAGCTATGATATAAAGCTAATTGCTGACTTTTTCACCCTAAACTAATAAAATTATAGTATAGAAACATATCACTGAAAAAATAAATTTATATATTTGCAACAGAGAACAAAAGCACAAGCCAATGAGTTGACAAGAATGTGCCAATTACTAATTATAACACAAAAAAGGACAATGAAAAAGACTTTTACAATCGCACTTCTTACTGCAGCAGTAATAGGTGCAACATCTTTTTTTTCATCATGCAGTAACAAAAACGATGATGACTGGATTATTGATCGCCGGCCAGATCCTGTAACAATTGACCTTTCAAAGGTATTCACTAATGGCATGCCTAAAGAGGTGGACAGTATGACTATCCAAACAGATGAAAGAGGATTAGTTACAAGTATTAAGACTAAGGATGAAATGGTATCTTTCAAATACATTAATACAAAAACACGTGCTATTGTAATCCCAAATGTCTTCATGAAAGTAGAACGTAATGGGAAAGCAACAGTCTATATAATGTATCTGAACAACAACGGTTTTGTTAGAGGATGCATGATAGAGCAAAAGGAAAATACAAAGGAAGATACATGGAGGTTCACTTATAACGATAATGACCAACTAATTAATATAATCCATTCAGCAGATGACTACAAAGAATTTACTTTGACTTATAAAGATAGCAACATCTCTGAAATAGAGACAAAAACTATCGTCTCACAAACAACAACAAGAAAAAAAGATACTTATAAAGTTGCTTATACCTCAGATACAACCCCAGTCCCTATAGTGAACAAGGGTAACATTATGCTCTTCAATACAACGTTTGGTATTGACATTGGCGCAATGAAATACGCCTACTATGCAGGATTGCTTGGAAAAGCAACTAAGAACTTGCCTCTACAGCTTATTGATAAGAGCGGCAACAAAACCAACTTTACATGGACTTTCAATAGTAATGGCTTCCCAACATCAATGACAAGTGGTAGCCATCAATACAAGTTCGTGTGGTAAAAAAGTATTTTATATCATTACATATATTTATCATCCCCCTTCTATAAAGTACACTCGGAAAGTAAATCAATAGGGGGTTACTTTCAAACCATAGCTCTCAGACCATACCCCTCACTGGTCTGAGAGCTTTTCTTTTACCCTTTTACCTACCCATCCAAAATCTACACCCACGCAAAAAAGCACAAATACACAGATTACTACATAGCTTATACTTGCCAAGCAACCATTGAAACAGTATCTTTGCAGCATGAATCACGAATTATTTTCATGAAAAAATATTTTTCTTCATGAAAAGAAATATTTATTTTCACGTAAATAATTTCTTTCTTTCGTGAAAAGAATTCTGTCTAAGCCAAAAGTATGTGATTGTAGAGACTCGTTTCACACACTAACGGCTCACGGAAAAGATGATTATTGACCCTTATTACAAACGTAAAGCTATGACTGTAAATTACAAACTATTAAGAACAAGCGGTAAACTCGCACAACGTAAAGCACTAAGAATCGTACCTATCAAGAAAGATATCACTGGAATAGAGAGAATCTGTCAGCATATTCAACAAGCAACAACGCTTACAACAGCCGACATTCTCGGTACTATCTCGGCATTAAAAACAGAATTAGCAGAGGAGCTAAAAAGCGGAAATACGGTTCATCTGCCAGGCATCGGCTTCTTCTCCCTTGCCCTTAAAGGCGACATACATGAAGACCCTAAGACGCATCGTCACCATCTCCGTAATGTTGCTGTGCGCAAAATCAGGTTCCGCCCCGATAAGGATTTTCACGAAGCGTTAGGAAAGATGGATTTTGAAAACAAAACCTACAAAGACGGTACATCCACACTTCCTATAAAATCAGCCGTCAACGCTGCACTAAAAGAGTTGTTTGAAGAGAGTCCGATAATCACCGTTAACGACCTCCGTCGCCGTCTGAACCTTTCTACAACCAACGCTTACAAACTTGTAGCACAGTTAGAACGTGAAAAGAAAATCATCAACATAGGTTCACGCTATCGTAAGATGTATAAAAAGATGTAAGCGGGAAGTTGTAAACGAACCGTAATCGTATTAATAAAAAAAGATGCATTATCATTGCAAAATAGATTATTCCCAGAGAAAACTCAATAGCGTATAAACACAAAAAAGCCATTCCTAACACTTTTCAGCATTAGGAATGGCTTTTATTATGTATCAGAATTCAGACTGTTCTTATCCAATCCACTTCACATAAGCGAAGTCCTGACGATGTGGCAGGAGGTTGTTCTTAGGATACATACGGACTGCGTACTTGTAAGCACCAGCCTCTGTTGCATCGAAGATAGCCTCGAAGGTATAGTTGTTACCCTCTGTCTTCACCAACTTGAATGGGATTACCTTGTGGATATTTACGTCATCAACTGGCGCATTCTTCAAGAAGACTAATTCAAGACCTACTGCATCGTTCAAGCCCTGCTCGTCGATTGTGTAAGTAACCTTCACCTTATGACCTGTAGAGATATCCAGCAATGCCTCTTCGTCCTTAGAAACAACATAGATGCTGTCCCAACGCTCAGCAACAGACTCTTTCCAAAGAGCTATCTCTTTAGCAAGCTGATAATCATTCTTCTCCAACTGGTGTGAACGATGAGCCTCATGCTCATAGAACTTATCGTAGTAATCATCAAGCTGACGCTTCATTGTATAGTGAGGAGCGATTGTTGCGATAGAGTTCTTCACAACACTTACCCATCCTTCTGAATAGTCTTTCCCCTTTTCCTTATTGAAGTAGAGAGGAGCAATCTCATTCTCGAGAAGACCATAGATAGTAGCTGCATCAAGTTGGTCCTGATAGCCCTGATTCTGATAGGTACGCTTCTCTGGCAATGCCCATCCAGCTCCCTCGCGGTAGCCTTCAACCCACCAGCCATCAAGTACTGAGAGGTTAACAACACCGTTCATTTCTGCCTTCTCACCAGATGTACCACTTGCTTCGAGTGGACGAGTTGGTGTGTTCATCCAGATATCAACTCCAGAAACGAGACGACGAGCCAACTGCATATCGTAATCCTCAAGGAAGATAATCTTACCGAGGAACTGTGGCATACGTGAAATCTCAAAGATACGCTTGATAAGTCCCTGACCTGCGCCATCAGCTGGGTGAGCCTTACCTGAGAAAAAGAACAGAACAGGACGCTCTGGGTTGTTAACAATCTTCTCCAAACGCTCAAGGTCGGTGAAGAGCAAGTGTGCACGCTTATAAGTTGCAAAGCGACGGCAGAAACCAATCATTAATGCATTAGGGTTGATACGTTCAAGGATAGAAACCACCTTAGCTGGATCACCCTGATTGCGGAGCCACTGCTTGGTGAACTTATCACGGATATACTTGATAAGCTTCTGCTTCAATGCCATACGTGTCTCCCAGATTTCTGCATCTGGAACATTGTAGATAGCGTGCCAGATAGACTCGTTGCTCTGGTCACCCATGAAACTCTCATCAAAGTATTTATCGTAAACCTTACGCCACTCTGTTGCTGTCCATGTTGGAAGGTGTACACCATTGGTAACGTAACCAACAGCATTCTCTTCTGGGAAATAACCCTTCCACAATGGAGCAAACATCTTCTGGCTTACCCAACCATGAAGTCTTGATACACCATTGACCTCCTGACAGGTGTTACAAGCGAAAGTACTCATACAGAAACGTTCACTGTGGTCGTCTGGATTGGTGCGACCCATACCGATAAACTCATCCCAAGAGATACCGAGCTTTGCAGGATAATCACCCATATACTTACCAAAGAGTTCCTCATCGAAGTAGTCGTGACCTGCTGGTACAGGAGTGTGAACGGTATAGAGTGATGAAGCACGTACAAGCTCCATAGCCTGATTGAATGTCAAGCCACTCTCAATGTAGTCGCAAAGACGCTGGAGGTTGCAGAGTGCTGCATGACCTTCATTGCAGTGATAGATATCCTTCTTGATACCGAGTTTCTTCAAAGTAAGAATACCACCAATACCAAGCAAAATCTCTTGCTTCAAACGGTTCTCCCAGTCACCACCATAGAGAGAGTGAGTGATTGGTCGATCGAATTCTGAATTCATATCGTTGTCTGTATCGAGCAAGTAAAGCTTTATACGTCCAACGTTCACACGCCATACAAGAGCATGTACCAAATAGTTGCGGTAAGGTACATCAACAACTACCTGATTGCCGTTCTCATCAAGCTCGCGCTCAATAGGAAGAGAGTTGAAGTTCTGTGCATCATACTTAGCAATCTGCTGACCATCCATTGAAAGACTCTGTGTGAAGTAACCGAAACGATAGAGGAAACCTACTGCACAGAAGTCTACATTTGAGTCAGAAGCCTCCTTAATGTAATCACCTGCCAAGATACCAAGACCACCAGAATAAATCTTCAATACCTGATTTAAACCGAACTCCATACAGAAGTAAGCAACAGAAGCACGCTTCTTATTTGGCTTTACATCCATATAAGTACGGAACTTCTTGTAAACATCACTTACCTGTTTCATCAACTTTTTGTCCTTTACGATAGCTTCCTTACGGTCATAGCTAAGACGCTCAAGGAGCAGGACAGGATTATGTCCAACCTCTTCATAAAGAACCTCATCAAGAGCTTTGAACATGTTGCGTGCTTCGTAATTCCATGCCCACCACATATTGTGAGCAAGCTCATCAAGACATGCCAGTTCCTTTGGCAGAGTTGACTTTACAGTTACCTCTTTCCACTGAGGTTCGTTGGAATAATCTGATTTAATTTTCATAACTTGTAATAGTTTGACTGTTATTTCTTATATCGTTATTAAAGCAGTTATCTGTTATTTCGTGCAGCTGCTTTCTTTAATGCTATGTCGTAAGCCTGCTCATAATATTTGATAAACTTACTCCAAAGGGCTTTACAGGAGAGCTTCTCAGCATTTGAACGGCACTTATTCATCTCAGTTTTTGTAAAGCCAGAGTATCGGGCTATGGTATCTTTAATACCATCAGCAACTTCAGAATAATTATAATCTGTACGGTGTAATACCTTAACACCGTCTTCTATCTCGCTACCATTTCCTTTCTCTGTATTTGCCCATAAGCCGAAACCAGCAAGGTCGGTTGTAATACAAGGAACCTTAAATGCTATTGCCTCTAATGGGGTATAACCCCATGGCTCATAGTAAGACGGATAAACGCAAAGGTCATTTCCCAATACGAGATCATAATAACTCATGTTCATTATGCCGTCATCTCCTGTCAGATAACATGGAATGAAAATAACTTTTACCTTATCGCCCTTTGCATTATTCATACCAAGCGAACTGAGCATATTCAGTACATTGTCATGGTCCATATTGTGGAGCCAATGTGTAAGGACAGGCTTCTCCAATGGAGAATCAAATTGTTTTCCACTCTCAAGACGTTCGATAAGGTCCTGACGTGGTCCAACCACCCAACCTGGCACCTCAATGAAAGCTACTACCTGCTTCTTTAAGTTCTCATCAAAACGCAGGCGATTCATTGACTCTATGAATACATCAATACCTTTATTACGGAATTCATATCGTCCGCTGGTTGATACGATTAACGCATCATCCTGTATGTCGTCACCTGTCAGCGCATTGGCTACATCAAGTAAACGCTTACGTGCCGCCTTACGCTTCTTTGTGAAAGTTGCACCCTTTGGTACAAAGTCGTTTTCAAAACCATTTGGAAGAACTAAATCTACTGGTTTATCCAGCAACTCTTTACACTCTGTTGCAGTAATATCGCTCACTGTCGTGAAGCAATCAACATGATGAGCAGTCTGCTTCTCAATAGAATGCTTGCTCTCCATATTCAACTCCGAAGCCATCTGGTCACCATCATATGCCCAGAGATATTCGTACAACGGCTTATTATTGCCCGCAATACTACGACCAATACCCGTTGCATGAGTTGTAAAGATCGTTGCTATCTGTGGCTGACGATGTTGCAACACAAGTGCAGCAAAGCCTGTCTGCCATTCGTTTGCATGGAAGACAACCTTATCTTTATCACTGAGATAGAACTTATAGAAACTCTCTACGACAAGTGCCGTAGCGTAAGCAAACATTGCAGATTCGTCATAATCACCATAAGCATGAAGACTATCAACACGATAATACTCCCAAAGCTTGCCATAGAACTCTTCCTTATGAGCAAAAAAAGATTGGAAATCAACAAGTATAGCAATCGGTTCTCCAGGAATTTCCCAACGACCTACCTTTATAAACAATCCCTCGGAGGCTGCTTTCTGCTGCCAAGCAGCAAACAACTTCTTATCCTCCTTGAAATATGGGGACGGTGTCTCTTGCCAGCAATCAGGACCAATAAAGATAATTCGGTCCTTCATCTTGTCTTGTAATGTCTTTGCGCGTGTGGAAAGTACCGTATAAATTCCTCCGACCTTATTACATACTTCCCAGCTGGTCTCAAAAATATAATCTGGAAACAACATCTTCTCCTTTAAATATTTGATGTATATCGCTACAAAGGTAATACAAAATAAGGAAAGCAACAATTTAATCTGCACATTTTTAAGGAATACATCGTATTAATTAATTAAAATCACTAAATTTGTAAATAACTAATATTCATAGATATGAAACAGAAGATTATACTAACAATTATGGCTATGTTGGCTTTTTCAACCAATATATTATCCCAAAACAACTTACCCACTACGAAGACTGATACATCTTCATCTAAAAATGGTAAGATTATACATACGAATGACTCCATATTCAAAGCGCATCTCGTCAATGATGAGTTCCAAGTATGGATGGATATTGATTTCTATCATAATAACATCACGGTGCCACGACAAGAGATATTCGGAGAGGTGCCAGGATACTTTGGTGCAGTTCGTGATACACGCAAGTGGATTATCTCAGATGCTACGATAAAAGGAAAGAAAGCACTCCTTACCATCATCAATGACTATGGCAGTGAAGACCTAAAAGCCGAACTAAAACTCAATTCGGATGGTACTTATACGCTGACTCGACTTGAGGGGAGTACCATGAAGATTGTTGTCAATAACAAGTGGGTGAAAATTCCAAAGGATATAACATTCTACGTTAAGTAGATAAAAGATAATAGGGGCTAATTTCTTAGTCCCTATTCTTGTTTCTATATCAATCAAAAAGATGAGTTTAAACTAAACAGCCCCTGAAGATAAAGTTAATAAGTTCTAAGCAACAAATCGCCTATCGGTGCCACAGGCACTTCAACTTCTGAAGAGAACGTCTTATAATTATATTCTCCTTCTGGAATACGATACAAAACAATCTTACTTCCCTCTGCTACGGCACAAGTAACCTGAATAAGTTGACTATGGGCATTCTTCAATGTTACTGGTCTGTAAAAATCAACTAGTCCACCCTCAGTATCGAACTGATCAGGCATCTGACTTTCCAAACCATACTTAACCCTATTCCTGACAGCAAACTTATCCTTTTCGTTTATAGTGCCATTGCTTTCTACCCTTACATTCACCAGCTGCTTGCAAGGGATAAATATGTTCTCCTCATAAACCCTCCCGAGTTGTAAGCCTCCTTGTGGCCTATAAGCGTAGTAGAAAAGTTTCTTTTCTTTCGGATCACGCACCCCAGTATCATCTATTGGTAAAAGATACTTATTATCATCTAATTTAGTCAAATCTAATGTAAGCTGTAAATTGTATGAGACACTAACATCTCCTACAAAAGTTGTCAACGACTTAAATTCCTCATCACTTAAATTGAAAAACATAATATAACGACCATCTTTATCAGTCGTAGCCTTTGCCTTATGGCGTACCTTAGTAGCAACCAAAGATGCTTCTCTAAAATCCAACTTCACTTCTATATTTGACAACGGCTGTCCTCCTGAAGTTCGGGCAACACCTTTGATAATAAGACTCTTCGGATCCGGCTTATCAATAAAGTCGTCCTCTTCATTATGACAGCTTGCCAATAACAATATAAGTAATGGTAATGCAAGCAGGTACAAAAATAACTTTTTCATAAACATATCCTTTATAGTTTTAAAATAAATGGTATTTGGATATCATACTATCCTTCTACATAGATTTAGTTACTTACAAAGATAGTAATTTTTGAACAGAAAACAACTAAATAACTATTAATTATTGAAGTCCGATAAGTTTATCAATATAACTTTGCTATTCGTGTCTTACAATGTATTATGACAACAATAACATACTATTACACCATCTTCAATCAACGTGCGGATGCTCAGCACGCATGGTGTTCATAGTAAGCACCATGTGTGCCAAGGCTCAACACGATGTCAAATAATTCAGAAATGGAGTAAGACACGATGCATAACTAAAGAATAATAAATAATCCTCACAATGATAAACGTATTACCATTGCAAGGATAATTATATAGCATAAAAAACTCATAGCCTGAAATCAAATATTTAAAGAATATTCATTAACCCATGAAGGATTGTAAGAATAATATTCCAAGTCCATTCTGTTACGCCTATCAATAACCTAAAGACGAAATAAATAATGATACAGAGAACAAGGATAAGAATTCCTGTCAATAAAGCTTTCGACCTTACCTGGCGTATTGTTTTCTTATCCCCTTCAACATAACGAGTTATCAAATTCAAATTCTTAACGTGTGCCTTAC
>NZ_CP072360.1:1752500-1860477 GCF_018128065.1 Prevotella melaninogenica
AGCTGTACGCATAGCAAAGAGAATTGGGTCAGTAGGAAGGAAGTAAGGCGTTTCCATATAGACATATCGCTTTGCACTGGTAAGTACTCTTACGTATCCTTGCTCAATCTCTGGCCATAAACTTGTTGGACTACTGGTGACAATCTGAATAAGACTATCATTCTCCGCAACCTTGCTGGCAGGATAATAAACGTGGTCGGTTATCAACTCACGACTCACAAAGAACCAATCTACAAGAAAGGCACGTTGCAATCCATATACCGCTGCACCAGTTATCTTAACATGTGTATCACGCCAAGCAAGTTTCTTTATTCCCTTTATATAACGCTTGGCAACATTCATACCACCAATAAAACCTACCTCACCATCAATAACACATATCTTTCTATGATTACGATAGTTCACCTTACTGGTAAAGACTGGGAAGCGTACAGGCATAAAGGGATATACCTCTATTCCCTCAGCACGCATACGTTCAAAGAAACGATTCTTTGTTTTCCAAGAACCTACATCATCATAGATAACACGGACCTCAACTCCCTGTCGTGCCTTGTCTATCAACGTATCAGCTACAATTTGTCCCAAGGGGTCGCTGGCTATGATGAAAGTATCTAAATGGATGTGGTGTTCAGCCTTACCAATCTCCATCAGTAGAGATGGGAAGAACTCATATCCTGAAGTATAAATCTCTGTTTCGTTGTTCTTAAAAGGTAAGGCCCAGTTCTGATTCATAAAGAGTTTGATGAGTTCGCGATACTCAATAGGCAGATGGAGTCGCTTCTGTTCAACAAACTCCAACATGGAATGCTTTGTCAGCTGATCCATACTATACTGCCATATCTTACGCTCTTTCCGTGTGGTCTGACCAAAGAAGAAATAAAGAATAATGCCTAACATTGGGATAAACGTTAGCACCAACATCCACGCCATTGTCTTGGCTGGCTGTCGGTTATCCATCAATACGCGCACCATTACAATAATGATGACAACAACGTAGATTGCTAAGAATGCCCAATGAACATAAATCATCTATATTCTTCTTTTCATTAACTCTTTGAAATGTCTGCTCTGCTGATTCTTTCTTTTTCTCGCAACTGCTGTATATATGCCAATTCATCTAAGGCAAAGTCACCACTTTCTGGGTCATCAATCATCTGACGAAGTATTTCTTCCGCCTCATCAAGCCTCCGCAACTCTATCAAAACATAAGCTTTTCGTCGATAAAGGAAGTGCAAAAAAGGACGTAACGACTGCTCAACCTCACCTTCCTCATCATCAGAAATAGAAGTGTGCAAATCCTCCAGAATACCGTCAATGGTCATCAGCGAACGATAGTCACCCAAATAAATCATACAGTTCACATACTCCTCAGCATAGAGCGCACGATTAAGCCCGATTACAAACGTGAGGTAATAATAAGCTCGGTCATACTGGCGCAACTCGTTATAGCAGAAACCCAACATATAACATACCTCAAAGAAGAGGCTTCGTTCAGTCTTACTCTGTTTCTGTAAATATGAATTCAACAGCTGGTAAGCATTCTCCAAATAAGCAACAGCCTCATAGTAACGCTTCTGACGATAGAGTGTTCGACTACGATAAACAAAACGAGCTGCATCCATATTTCTACATTGGCTATCATCCGCTGCTCTTCCGTAAGCTGATTCTCCTCACCATTAGTCAGTTTACTCTTAGCTTCCTTCCACATATAGACGAACTCATCCTGCAACTGCTTTGTTGAACGAAGGTCGTATGCCAACAAGACTGAATGCGATTGCACCTGCACTTCCCTCGTATGAAGCGGTCTACCAGTACCAGACGGCAATGGCAACAATGTCGAAACAACCTGATAATAAAGCACATCATCACAACCATCAGCCTGCTGAATACTAAAAGTCATACGGCGACGTGTCGTAGGATGAGCTGGGAGGAAGAACACAAGATCAAGCATTGCCTTCTGTCGAACGAATGAACCATTTGCAATCAATGTATCAGAGAGATTGTAGGTAGCAATAGACTCACGGTCATTGATGACCATAACGGCATCTGTGATAACTGTCAACTCTGAGAAGACAACATCCACATAACCGAAGACCTTATCCATCCACTGCCTTAAGGTAGCAGCTTCTTTATCATTCTGTCGCCACTCAGCCCCCTTCTTCTGATGTCTTAGTTCCTGTTCACGAAGTAGGAAGATGTCACGTTCAACTTCTTTTGAAGCCCATTCCAAGTCAGTTGTAGACGAATTCTTAGCATCATTCTTTATGTCTGTCAGATTCCTTATAAAGAATTCTGCCATGCAAACATATCAACCATTGCCGAAGAAAGAATATCTTGGGCACGGTCTTCATCTAATAGAAGAGCCGTCAAGATATGCAAGTCTATGACATTTGTTTCCTCATTGATAGTATAGCTGAAGCGAGGTCCATCAGAGTTAAGGTTGAAATGGTTGCACACATGGCGCACAATATTTATATCTTTCATCTCAGCCTCAGCAAAGAAGAGAAACGACAACTCTACCTGTGGATGCTTACTGAAGATACGAATACCAAAATGTCCACTCTGAAATCCAAAGCGAACGATTGCAGCATCTTTCTCTTCTCGCCACTCTCCTATACAGTTGAGTTCCTTCAATGCCTTTGAAACTATCCTTTTATTCTCACCCATATCAAGGCTTGAGAGCCTAAGTGGAGGATTGAATAACTTTCTTATCAAATTCATCATACCAGAATATTAGTACCAGTTTTCTTTGCCAATTCATTACGAAGATTCTGTATCTTCATAATTTCTCCCATTATCTGTTGCATCTCTCCTGAATCTTTTGTTTGAAGAAGTTGCACATTTAATTCCTTCAAACGAGACGATACGTAGTCCAAACGAAAGTCAGCGACAAGGTGTAGAACACGATCACGCAAAGTCTGTTCCGTTTCTTTCACCTGCAGGCTTTCTGCAAGTTGGAAACGATCTACACTCAATCTCACTGCTACGGACGCAATGTTGATATCCACATGCTGTGTGAAATACTCCTCTGCCTTAAAGCCTTCTTCACCACAATGCTCTACAGCTTCCTGCAGTATCTTCTTATATAACTCATTAGAAAAGCCGAGATTATCACTTCCAAGGTCGTAAGCAATGTATTGTGCTACGGTAAGATTATATACCTGTCCGCTATTCTCGTCTTTCACATCACGGAAGATAATCTTCTCGCCATCTTTGACAACAGCTTGAATAAGCATCTGTTCTACCTTAGATACAGTTTGAGTAGATGCCATTGCTTGTGCCTCCTCCCGTTGTTCCTCAATGACAGCAGCCCGATGTTGCTGTTGTTCACGTGTCTGCTGCTCCCGATTGGAATAGATATTACGATTCATCTGTTCCATCAGCGTACGTTCCGATATGCCTGTACGGTTGGCACACTCTCGGATATAGGTATCACGGAGTATCGGGTCTTTGATAACAGAAATACTTTGCACTATTGAAGCAACTGCCTCTGAACGCTTGATAGGGTCAGTGACACCGTTCAAGAGTACATTAATCTTAAAGACAATGAAGTCTGTCTGATTGTCTTCAATATACTTTCTGAAATCTTCTGCATTGTAACTACGCGCGAACTCATCTGGATCTTTACCATCAGGAAGCAACAGTACCTTCACATTCATACCTTCTGCCAACAGCATATCCGTTCCTCGAAGAGCCGCATGCTGACCAGCCGCATCACCATCATAGAGCAAAACGATATTGGAAGTGAAACGATGCAGCAGTCTAATCTGATGTACTGAAAGTGCCGTACCACTATTGGCCACGACATTCTCAATACCACACTGATGCATAGAGACAACGTCTGTGTATCCCTCCACCATATAAACAAGGTCGTGCTTGGCAATTGCTTTCTTTGCTTGGAAGATACCATAGAGTTCTCGTTCCTTATGATAGATAACACTATCGGAGGAGTTGACATACTTCTGACTTACGCCCTTCGTCCGCTCATCCAACAATCGGCCACCAAAGGCTGTCACCTTACCGCTCACGCCAATCCACGGAAACATCACACGCCCATTGAAGCGATCAATGAGTTCTCCGTTTTCACGTTCAAAGCAAAGACCTGTCTTGACAAGAAACTCTCTCTGAAAACCAGCCTTTAATGCTGCATCAGCAAAGGCATGACGGTTCGACAAACAAAAACCTAAGTGGAACTTACGAATGATATCGTCTCGAAAGCCACGACTGCGGAAGTACTGCATACCGATAGCCATACCATCAACATCGTTGTGCAAGATGTCACTAAAGTACTTTGCAGCCCACTCATTAACCAAGAACATTGATTCTCGTTCATTCTCCTGCTGCTTCTCTTCATTCGTCAGCTCGCGTTCATGCACCTCAATATGATACTTATTCGCAAGCCACTTCAAGGCTTCAGGATAAGTCATCTGTTCATGCTCCATGATAAACTTCACCACATTTCCCGCTGCGCCACATGAAAAGCATTTGTAAACACCTTTCACCGGACTGACGGAGAACGATGGTGTACGATCATCATGGAAAGGGCACAAGCCTTTGTAGCTTGTTCCCGCCTTGCGTAAAGAAACGAAATCGCTAATTACCTCAACGATATTCGACGCATTCATAATCCTGTCTACGGTCGGTCTGTCAATCATTATGCTACAAAGATAACATAAACCGATGATATGACAAAGCAAGAACAAGAAAAAGATAGGTACATCCTGCAAGAAAACCTTGCTACAAATAGTTACTACTTATAGCAAAGTTATTCCAAGACCCACACACATCAAATGTGTCTTCAACCTGTAAAAATGTTTCTCGTCCTTATATCTACATGCAAACAAAAGGAAAGAACTCCCATTCGTGAACTATTTTTCTTTTGAAAAGAATGGCTTAGTAAGCAATATTAGACTATAAAGAGAGTGATTACTACCCGATACGTCTCTATTCTAACTCTTAATAGCATCGACAACAGTTCCTTCTTATAATGTGCTAAGCCTCCACACCATATGTGTTGACCATCCGCACCATTGGTGTTAAGGCTCTGCACACTGCCAGTTACTGCATAGGCATCTGTTCATAGACCTTCAATCCGAACTCATTGGCGTAGGCATAGACATGCTCGAGGATATCTGCCATGGCATGCTCGTAAGGAATCCAGTCTTTCTGACGAAGGAAGAAGTAAAGTTCCATAGGTACACCCGCCTGTGTCGCCTCAAGCTGGCGAACAAGTAACGACATCTTCTCATTGACATCCTCACGCTTTGCAAGATAGTTCTCCAGATAACGACGGAAGAGGGCGGAAGTAATTACTTCTCCCTTTAGGTCGTCAGCCGTTGCCAGACCTTTATTAATAAGCTGCTGCTTGAGCGTATCGTCAGCCACACGGATACTGCGCACATCAAGATAAATCATCCTCTTAACCCGCTGTCCGTCAACATCCTGTACGCCTTTCCAGTTTTGAAGCATTCCACTGACCAATGTTAGGGGTGGCACGGTGGTGATAGTATTGTCAGACTGGCGCACTTTTACCGTTGTCAGCGTGATATCGATTACCGTTCCATCAACAAAACCACCTGGCAGCGTGATATGATCGCCAATGTGAATCATGTCATTACTATTCAGACGAATTCCTGCAACAAGTCCGTCAATAGTGTCCTTAAAAACCAACATCAAGATAGCTGATGTAGCACCTAATCCTGCCAACAACGTCATCGGACTACGATTAATAAGGATTCCAACCACCACAATCACAGCAATAAAGATAGCAAGAATCTTCAACACACCACAGAAAGACTTAAGATAAAGGCTCGTCGAATCACCGGGTTTCGTGTTAAGATAGCGAAGACGGTCGATGAGTTTCGTCACAAGACGCGTCGTTGCTACGGTGAGATAGACGGCAGTTACTCGTATCAAAGCCACCTGAGCCATAGGGTACTGATAGAAGACAAGCGGCATCAACTGCCATATCACCAAGGCAGGGACAATGTGGCAGGCTGTGCGCAGCACTTGATGGTCAAGGACAACATCGTCCCATCGAGCTTGCGTGCGCTTTACCAGACGAAGTACAAGGGGGACGAATAAGTATTTACAGATTCGTTCGGCAATGAAAGCCAACAAGATTGCTACTAAAGTCAATAAGACATGACGCAATACAGGAACGGTATGACCATGTACACCGATTGACTCAATGATGTTCTCGACAAAGATTCTTATCTCTTCAAGGACATCTTTAAGGAGATGATGGGGAAGGTTTGGTATCATAATTCTTTAAAAAGAGGGATTGGGCTAATAAGGCTAATTGGGCTAATAAGGCTAATAGGGCTAATTGGACTAATTAGCCTAATAAGCCCTATTGACACAACGCCACACAAATCTTGTTTTGGAGATTACGCATAGGTCCATTGCTGAGTCCACCATTATTAATAATAGAGAAACAGAGCAGATGACCGTTGGAAGCAGTGAGATAACCCGCCAACGAACTAACACCCTTTACCGTACCCGTCTTTGCACGTACGTTGCCTGCTGCAGCCGTACCACGCATTCTTTTCTTCAATGTTCCGTCTACGCTCGCTATCGGCAGTGCCTCAAGATAGGCATCATAGATATCAGAACGCTGATAAGCATAACGCAACAGCTTTACTTCAAGTTCGGTACTCACATAATTGTATAAAGACAAGCCAGAACCATCAGCAACATTATAATCACGTGGATTCAGTCCGAGACGGCCGAAGAGTGCATTCTCATATTGTCGTGCCATCTTCGCACTTGCCCATCGTGTGCCACCATTAGCAGCCAATTGATAGAACATAGACTCAGCATAGAGGTTGTCACTCTGCTTCATCATACGATGGAGCACCTGACGGATAGAATGTGTGCACGTCGTTAACAACTGTGCATCAGTTGGTAGCTGACGTTCGCCAGTAGAACCATTCAGCGTCACACCCATCTCCTCCAACTGACGAGAGAAACGATAGATAAAGTCATCTTTCCTATCAATCAACAGAGGAGAGAGGTTCGGGTTCTTATCATCCCAACACCAACCCTCGCCCAAACGGTTACGATCCTTAAAAGAGAGGTCGGCATAGATATTCCCTTCTATTCCTTTGATACCTTGATCACGTACTGCACGTGCCAACACTATCATATCTGAAGAAGAGAACATCGGGTCCATTCCGCCCACGCAATAGAGGTCGCCACGTAAGACTTGTGTAGAGTCGTCAATCTCACCCATATAGTAGATGCGCGTCTTAAAGTCATAATCAGCCCCGAGCTTATCCAATGTTGCGATAGCCGTAAAACACTTCATCGTAGAAGCAGGGCGCAGATGAAGCCGTTCGCGAAACTGATAGACAGGGACATCATCCGTCAAATCCCATACCATCAGACTTGTTTGTACGGTCTCTAAAAGCGGACTTCGGAGTATTCCATCTAATCGAGCAGTGATATTCTCCTTCCAACTAAGGCGACTATCAGTAGCGAAAGCAGGAATAATGCTATCGGTATCTTCCTCTTCTTCGTTGTCATCATTGGCAACAGAGGCTACCTTTGTCTGAACAACTGTAACCGCTTTCGGATGTAAGATGTTAGCAACCTCCGTACTATCTAAATATACCTGTGCCTGTGTAGGAAGACTCAATATGACACCGAAGACCAGTGCCGATAAGTATTTTAATCTCATACTTCGTTATCTTTCTTTTCTATTCGCTTTTTCAATGCTGACAGGAAACTATCGACATTATCAGGTTGTACGCTGACAACACTACCATTCATCATTTCTATCAATGCATAATATCCCAACCGAAAAGCAAACGAACGCTTCTCAACAGTCTTCACATCACTGATAAGGACACGCTTTGTCTGTCCTACACGCCCTGTCTTCACCTCCAAAACACCATCATCAGTCAACACGTATTTAGTATGAATGGCACGATCAATAGCTCTGACAGTCACAATAATAAGTAAAAAACCGAGTATCACCATCAGCGTGTTCGTGCGATTCCACAGACAAAAGAAAGCACCAAGGGCAAAAACCACGATGGCACCCATGTCATTTACTGTTACTTTATGTTGGAAAGTTCTCATATTAGTTGCAAAAGTACAAAAAAAAGCCATTGCACATCTATATATTACACGAAAAGATAATGGCAACCAGCGAGTGGTTGCCATTATTAGGGGGGAGGTTATTGGGCTAATTAGGCTAATAGGGTTAATTAGGCTAATAGCCTTACACCAACTTCGCAATAATATCCTCGCGGCTACCTGGAAGCATATCAATGACTGGGATCTCAGGCATTGTATAGCAACCTGGAGCAAGGCGCATACTTGCACGTGCCACGTTAACAAGTACCTGTGCTGTGAGCGCAGGGTTATTGATAGACATATCGAAAGAGAAGTGCTGGTTGTGGGTCTTACCACTCACACCCTTACGTGTCATGTGAACGCCATGACCAACATCGTTCAAAGCAGCTACGCTTGGTACAGCAAACACGTGCAACTCGTCGTGTGCAAAGTAGTCATCAGCCTTGAGTTCCTTCTTTACATCCTCAAGGTCAGCACCCTCTTCCAACTCAACGTAGACCATACGACGGTGGATCCCCTCACCGAGAGGAATAGTCATTGACAATGCTTCCTTAACGCCCTTCTTGCTGCGAGCCACAACAGAGTGACCCATTGAACGACCCGGACCAAAGTTGGTATAAGAAAGACCCTCTGGTGCGAGGCTCTCCATCAAGATACGAACGATTGAGTCAGAACCCGGATCCCAACCAGCAGCAATAACACTAACGGTGTTAGTACGCTTATTATTCTCCATTTGCTTGGTGCGATAGTCAAGGATTGAACCGTGAATATCGAAAGAGTCTACTGTATTGATACCCATAGCTGTAATCTTCTCTGCAAACTCTGGGCAGCTACGCGTTGGTGCAGCAAGAATAGCTACATCAACATCCTTCAACTTTGTTATATCATCAACAACCTCGTATGGGGTCAGTTCCAATGGTTTATCCTTGTCACCCTGACGGCGAACAATACCTACAATCTCAAAATCCGGTGCTGCTTCAAGTGCCTGAACACTATAAGCGCCAATGTTACCATAGCCCACAACGGCTGCTCTAATCTTTTTCATATAACTTTAACTTTATATCGTTTAATACTCGTTATCTATTGCAAAAGTAACGTTTTCATTGCAGAAAGTATCGCTTTAGGGAGCATTTTTAACATAATTATGTAGTAGCCACAACCACAGCTGGTCCCTCCCCCTTACCCCTCCCCCAAAGGGAGGGGCGTAATCAGCGAGATACCCCTTTTGGTTAGTACACGAGTTTACAGATAGACAAGTTTATGTGTAAACAAGTTATTCTATTTGGGAGTTGACTCTTTTCTTGCAAGCAATCTACAAGCATATAGTACATTTCACTCCCCTCCCTTTGGGGGAGGGGTAAGGGGGAGGGGCCAGTTGTTGGGTCGTTTGGTTGTTTTGCTGCTTTTTATACATTATACGCAATAAACTTTTATTCGTTACGTTATTAATTCTGTATATACAAAACGCCTTGCCGCAACAAGGATTATTTTATTAGATTATGATTGAATACATCAGGGGCGAACTGGCTGACCTGACACCTGCTTTGGCTGTTGTCGAGGCACATGGCGTAGGCTATGCACTGAATATTTCGCTTAATACTTATAGTGCCATACAGGGTAAGAAAGACATAAAACTCTATGTGCACGAGGCTATTATGACAGGTGGACGCGATGATAACTATACGCTCTATGGCTTTGCCAATAAGCAGGAACGTTCGCTCTATCGATTATTGATTACCGTTTCGGGGGTCGGTGCGAATACCGCTCGTATGATTCTCTCATCGCTGACACCTGCAGAGCTATGCAATGTCATTGCCAATGGTGACGAGAAGATGCTGAAGACGGTGAAAGGAATCGGACTCCGTACAGCACAGCGCATTATCGTTGACCTGAAGGACAAGATTATGCAGAGTGGTATTGCAGACGAATTGCATGTTAGCAGTCAGCCTAATACACCAGCTGTCAACACTGCTATCAAAGATGAAGCAGTCAGTGCATTGACCATGCTTGGCTTCTCTCCTGCCCCATCAGCTAAGGTTGTTGTAAGTATTCTCACAGAACAGCCAGACCTGCCAGTAGAGCAGGTTGTGAAGATGGCGTTGAAGATGATTAAGTAAAAAGCCTCACCCCCATCCCCTCTCCGAATGGAGAGGGGCGTGATTACCGCCTACAACTGCACTTTGCTGTATGTTAAGGCTTATCATCGGTTATAACAATCCACCGACTCCAACACATCCCCTCCTTTGGAGGGGCTTGGGGAGGTATCCAATCAACCATTCTTCTTGAAAAGAAAGCATTACATATCTATCCTTATCATCATATTTCTTGGCAGTATCGGACTGTTAAGCTGGGGACGCTCAGCACTTAGTTTTGCACCTCTTGCGAAACTGGTCTACACGGTAGCACCACCAGATACGGTTAAGAAAGCGAAACCTATTGAAGTGGAGATTGACGAGGAAACTATCCCTGACTCTCTGCTACATCCTCGTTGGAAGGTGCAACGCACAACACCTGTTACCTACGACGACCTCAGAGAGAACTCTACCGACCTTATCCGACCTGAGAATATGCGACAGACTGTGGAGTATAACGATTCTCTCGATCGCTATATCATTGGTTATAAGATTGGCAAAACCTACGTGATGGCGCCTATTATGATGACACCAGAGGAGTATAGGAAATGGACAGAGAAGCGTAGCTTTGCTGATTACTATCGCTCAAAGAATCAAGAGATACTGAAGGAGAAAGGTAAGGATAAGTTTGATTTCACTGATATGCAGTTCTCACTGGGTCCTGCTGAAAAGATCTTCGGTCCCGGTGGTGTACGTATCAAGACACAGGGTTCGGCTGAACTGAAATTCGGTGCAAACATCAAGAACATTGACAACCCATCACTTCCTATCCGTAATCGTAAGACAACGGCAATGGATTTTGATGAGAAAATCAACGTCAATGTGAATGGTAAGGTGGGTGACAAGGTGAACATGAACCTTAACTACAACACCGATGCAACCTTCGACTTTGATGCACAGAACTTCAAACTAAGATATGAAGGTAAGGAAGATGAGATTATCAAACTCGTTGAGGGTGGTAATGTGACTTTTCCTTCTAACAACTCTCTCGTACAAGGAGCATCAGCACTCTTCGGTATACGTACTGACATGCAGTTTGGTAAACTGAAATTACAGACCGTATTATCACAGAAAAAGAGTTCTAACAAGAGCGTTAGCTCACGCGGTGGCAAACAGCTTACACCATTTGAAATTGATGCTGCCGACTATGAAGAGAACCGCCACTTCTTCCTTTCACAATACTTCCGTGACAACTATGATGTGGCTATGAAGTCACTGCCTAACCTCAAGACAGGTGTTACGATTAATCGTGTGGAAGTATGGGTGACGAATAAGACTGGTACGACCAGCAACACACGTAACATCGTGGCGTTGACCGACCTTGGCGAAAACAAGAAGATTAGCCGTACCGACTTGTGGGGAACGGGTACAGGAGCAGTCCCTACGAACAATGCCAATACAGAATACAGCACAATCACACAGACCTATCCTGCTGCTCGTGACATTGACCAAGTGACAGGTATCCTTGATGGTGCAGGACTTGTTGGTGGTAACGACTATGAGAAATTGGCTAATGCTCGACTGCTCAATAGTTCTGAATATACTGTCAACAATGCTTTGGGTTATATCTCATTGAAGAGTGGATTACAGACTGATCAAGTTTTAGCGATTGCCTATGAATACACCTACGGTGGTGTAACCTATCAAGTAGGTGAGTTTGCCAGCGACCGTACCAATATCAACGAGGCACTCTTCGTCAAATCATTGAAGAACACCAGCAATAATCCTAAGCAGGGAAACTGGGACTTGATGATGAAGAACGTCTATTACCTTGCTTCAAACATTGAGCGCGATAAGTTCCGCCTTGACGTGAAATACCAGAGCGATACAACTGGTGTTTACATTTCGTATATCCCTGAACCACAGGTAAAGACCCAAACACTCATCAAACTTCTCAATGCTGACCGATTGGATAATAATAACAATCCACATTCCAATGGTTATTTTGACTACGTGGAGGGTTATACCATCAGCAACGGACGTGTATTCTTTCCGATGGCCGAGCCTTTCGGTAACGGACTTCGCAAAGCCTTGATGGATAAAAGAGTTACGGCTGCCATTGCAGACAAGTATGTCTTCGAGCAACTCTACGACTCGACAAAGACTATCGCAAAGCAGATTGCCGAAAAGGATAAGTTCGTCCTTGTTGGTCAGTATCGTGGCTCGGCAGCAAATGTAATTTCCCTTGGTGCCTACAATGTTCCACAAGGATCGGTGGTAGTAACAGCGGGAGGTGTAACCTTGAATGAGGGTTCTGACTATAGCGTTGATTACAGTGCCGGCGAGGTGACTATCCTTAACCAGAGCATCATTGATGCAGGTACGGCTATCAACGTATCGTTGGAAAGCCAGAGTGCTTACCAACAGGAACGCAAGACGATGATAGGTGTAAACTGGGAATACGACTTCTCGAAGGATTTTCAGATTGGTGGTACATTCATGCACCTGTCTGAACAGCCATTGACAACAAAGGTGAATATGGGTTCTGAACCCCTCAACAACACCATTTGGGGACTGAACATCAACTGGAAGAAAGAGAGGCAGTGGCTTACAAATATGCTCAATAAGATTCCTTTCCTACACGTTACACAGCCTTCTTATATCACCTTCTCTGCTGAGTTTGCACAGTTATTGGCTGGCCAGAGCAAGGGAACACAGGACAACGCTTCTTATCTCGATGACTTTGAGGGAGCAAAGACAACCATCGACGTAAGTCAGCCTACCTCTTGGATTATCTCCAGTGTACCATCAGACTTCCCTGAGTATTCAGATAAAACAACCCTTCGTAGTGGCTTCAACCGAAGTCTTTTGGCATGGTACACTATCGACCCACTCTTCACTCGTCGCAGTAGTTCACTGACACCGGGACACATTAAGAGTGACCTTGAGCAGCTCTCTAACCATTATGTACGTGAGATTCCAGTTACTGAATTGTTCCCAAATCGTGATAGAAACTATAGCGGTTCTATCTCTACATTAAATATTCTGAACCTTGCCTACTATCCTTCTGAGCGTGGACCGTATAACTTCAATCCGAATATTGACGTTAACGGACACCTCACGAATCCTACTGGAACATGGGGAGGTATGATGCGTAAGTTGGACACTAACGACTTCCAAACTGCTAACATCGAATATATAGAGTTCTGGATGCTCGACCCATTCATCTACTCTAACCAACTACCGAATGCCAATCAGTATGGTGGTGATTTCTATATCAACCTTGGTGAGGTGTCAGAGGACGTTCTGAAAGACGGTAAGAAATTCTATGAGAGTGGTATGCCAGTAGATGGTAGCTCGTCATGGACAACAACACAATGGGGTAAAATCCCAACACAAAGTACGATTACATACGCCTTCGCAACTTCAAAGGGTAGTCGCGCAAAGCAGGATGTCGGCTTTAACGGTCTGACAGATGAAGAAGAACAACAGTTTGCTTCTTATCAGAACTTCCTTACAGCAGCTCGTGCCAATACTAATCAAGCTGTTTTTGACTCGATATGGGCAGACCCTGCCAATGATGACTACCACTACTTCCGTGGCTCTGATTGGGATGCAAAGAAGGCTTCTATCCTTGAACGATATAAGCGCATCAACAACCCACAGGGTAACTCACCAGACAATGACAACAACAACGAGCGTTACGATACCTCGTATAAAACAACGCCTGATGTAGAGGATATCAATCAGGACTACACGCTGAACGAATATGAGAAATACTACCAGTATCATATTAGTATTCGTCCACAAGACCTTGTCGTAGGTCAGAACTTCATTGTTGATAAGCGTGTAGCCTCAGCCCCACTGCGTAAGGGTGGCTCTGAACCTGTCACATGGTATCAGTTCCGTATTCCATTGGAAGAGTTCCAGAAGCGTGTGGGTAGCATCAGTGGCTTTACCAGCATCCGCTTCATGCGTATGTTCCTCACTGGTTTCGCAAAACCTATCGTACTCCGCTTTGGAACCTTCGACCTTGTAAGTGGTAAGTGGCGTCAGTATCAGCAGAACCTTACCAACTCTGCAAGTAATTCGGGTACAATGTCAGTGAGTGCTGTGAGCCTTGAAGAGAATAATGACAAGGTTCCTGTGAACTATGTATTGCCTCCAGGTATTCGTCGTGGACAAGACCCTAACCAGCCACAATTGGTTGAGGAGAACGAACAGGCACTCTCAATGGTTGTAAACAATCTTGGAACAGGTGAGTCAAAGGCTGTCTATAAGAATACAACTCTCGACCTTCGCCAGTACAAACGTTTGCAGATGTTCGTACACGCCAACGCCTTTGAGCAAAACACTACTAATCTTACGGATAACCAGTTGGCTGTGTTCATCCGCTTGGGTTCTGATTACAAGAACAACTACTACGAGTATGAAATTCCTTTGAAGCTGTCAGCTCCAGGCCATTATGACATGTACACTGGTCAGGAACGTCGTATCGTATGGCCAGAGGAGAACATGCTCGACATACCATTGAAGTTCCTCACCTCCGTGAAGAAGCAACGTAATCAGGCACGTGGTGCAGGAACAGCAAGCTATAATCGCGCTTTCTCTGTTTATGATACGGACCGTCCTGCTAACAAAGTTACTGTGATGGGTAACCCTACATTGGGTGAAGTAAAGACGATGATTATCGGTGTTCGCAACCTTTCCAGCAGTCAGAAGAGTGGTGAGGTATGGGTGAATGAGCTACGCTTACAGGAGTTTAATAACGAAGGTGGATGGGCAGCAAGAGGTCAGCTCAACCTGCAACTCTCCGATTTCGGTACTGTGGATGTTAATGCCAGCCATAGCACTGATGGCTTTGGTGGTTTGGAGCAGGGTGTTAACGAGCGACAGCAGGAGTCTAAAACAGATGTTTCTGTTACCACAAGCCTTGAGTTAGGAAAGTTCTTCCCTGATAAGGCAAAGGTTTCTGCACCGTTATATTACAGCGTTACCAAGAGTGAAAATCGTCCTAAGTACAATCCACTCGACACGGATATGGAATTAAAGGATGCCCTTGACGGTACTGCTAATCGTCAGGAGCGTGACTCTATCGAGTCGATTGCCGTTACGAAACGACTGACAACAAACTTCTCTTTGTCTAATGTGCGTGTCGGTATTCAGACAAAGAATCACCCTATGCCATACGACCCTGCTAACTTCTCATTCTCTTATAGCCATTCTCACTCTCACACATCAGGCGAGACAACGGTTTATGAGAATGAAGACAACTGGCGTGGTGCGCTGAACTATAACTGGACACCAGTCTATAAGCCTTGGGAACCTTTCAAGAAACTTATCAAGAGTAGATCGAAATGGTTTGAAATCCTCAAGCGTTTTGGCTTGAACTGGTTACCACAGAACGTTACCTTCAACACCGAAATGGTACGTAACTATTACGAGCTACAGGAGCGTGATATGGAGTCGACTGAGAATAGTCTGCTCCCACTCACCTTCAGCGAACAGTTCCTTTGGAACCGTGACTTTACTCTGCGTTGGGACTTGACACGCAACCTCCACATGAACTTCCAAAGTGCAACACATGCCGAAATAGAAGAACCTTACACACCTATCAATAAAGACCTCTATGCCGACCGCTATCAGGCATGGAAAGACTCAGTGTGGACAAGTATCAAGCACTTCGGTACACCACTCGACTACCAGCAGAACTTTACGCTTTCTTATCAGCTTCCGCTCAATCTCCTACCTATTTTCGACTGGGTGAACGCTGATGCAAACTATAACGCATCCTATACTTGGGTGCGTGGAACAAAGCTTGATGATGGTACCTCCCTTGGTAACACCATCACAAGTAATCGTGCTTTGAACATCAACAGCACCTTTAACTTTGAACGACTTTATAATCATATTCCTTTCCTCAAGAAGACCAATGAACGGTTTAACCGTGCTCGTCCGACTCGCCCTAAACTAACAGCAGAACAGAAGAAAACTGAGAGGGAAAAGAAAGAAAAAGAAAGAAAGGAGAAAGGGCAAGATGACGACAAGAAGAAAGCACTGCCTAAGAACCAGAAGAGCTTTGAAAAGGAAATCGTTATCAATGCCGATTCTGCTATCCTTGTCCCACATGGCAAGAATACAAAACGCCTTATCGTTTCGGCTAAGGACGAAAGAGGAAAGGCACTCAAAATTAAGTATCGTAAGATAGGTGATACACAGTTGAAAGTCTTCAACCGTACAGACTCTGCCATCCGCATGAAACTTACCGTAACGCCTAAGGAACCACTCGATAATAAGGGTTGGTATAAGACGGCACAATGTGTGGCACGTGCGCTGATGATGGTACGTTCGGCAAGTATTTCTTATCGTGACCAATATGCAATGGCACTGCCTGGCTTTATGCCAACGGTGGGTGATGCCTTTGGACAGACACGTGGAACAGGTGCTTTATCGCCTGGTCTTGACTTCGCATTCGGTCTTATTGATGATGACTATATCGGTAAGGCACGTGATAACAACTGGTTGCTTATGAACGATAGCGTGGCTACACCTGCTGTAACGAATCGCACAGAAGACTTACAGATTCGCATGACACTTGAACCATTCAAGGACTTTAAGATTGACCTTACTGCCAGTCGAATGCAAACAACCTCACGGAGCATCCAATATATGTACACGGGTACGCCTACAACACAGAGCGGTTCGCTCACCATGACAACCCTCTCGTTAGGTACAGCCTTCGAAAGTCAGGGAAATGCAAATAACGGCTACCATAGCCCAACGTTCAATCGTTTCGTGCAGTCACTCGATACCTATCGTAATCGTGTGGAGGCACAATATAACAATGCGACTTACCCTGCTTCCTTTGGTGGCGGACATTTCAGTCCGGCAGTAGGTACTGTTAATAAGTATAGTGCTGACGTTATGGTTCCTGCTTTCCTCAATGCTTACACCAGCATGAGCGGAAACGGGCTCAATATCTTCCCTACACTGCGCAGTATGTTGCCTAACTGGTCTATCCGTTATAGTGGTCTCTCTCGTTTGCCATTCTTTGAACAGTTCTTCAAGAGTGTCAATATCAATCATGCTTACCGCAGCATCTTTGCTATCGGCTCTTATCAGAGTTATAGCACATGGCAAGAATACATGAACGGACTCGGTTTCATTGCTGATGCTACTACAGGTGCTCCAATCCCAAGTTCGATGTATAACATCTCACAGGTGAGTATCAACGAGGCTTTCTCACCACTCCTCGGTGTTGACCTTACCTTACAGAACAACCTCACTGCACGCTTAGAATATCGCCAAACACGTGTTCTGTCGCTCTCTATGACGAGCGTACAGTTGAATGAAGCCTCATCAAAAGACTGGGTCATCGGTATCGGTTACAGAATCAACGACTTCAACCTCTTTAATAGTGGTACACGACGTGTGGTTAAGGGTAAAAAGAAGAAAACAACAGAAACCTCACAGCAGGACAATAGTTCTTCTCGTCAGAATAACGGATTGAACCGTGACCTCAACTTACGTCTTGACATGAGCTACCGCCAGCAAGCATCGCTCACACGTGATATTGCTTCACTCACATCGGCAGCTTCAAGCGGTAATACTGCGTTCAAGTTCTCTTTCTTAAGCGATTATACCTTGAGCCGTTTGGTTACAGCCAGCCTCTACTACGACTTACAGATCAATACTCCGCTCCTCTCGTCAGGCAGTTATCCAACAACTACCCACGACTTCGGTGTGAGCCTTAGACTTAGTCTGACAAGGTAAACGCATGTTGAAAAGTAAAAAGGTAAAAAGTAAAACGTTAATGCTCATAGTCCAAACCTCAAACGTCAAAACTCAAAGTTCAAAGTTCAAAGTTCAAAGTTCAAAGAAAAAAACAGACTGCCTTGTCTTGAAGGCAAAAGCAGTCTGTTGGGAAAGTATTTTAGAATTTGGAAAAGACTAAAGAGGATACTCGTCAAAGGCGTAAAGAACTGTTGAAAGATAACGCTCACCTGTATCAGGCAGCAACGTCACAATCGTTTTACCTACATTCTCTGGGCGCTTAGCAATCTCTGCAGCAGCAAAGGCAGCTGCTCCCGAAGATATTCCGACTAACAAGCCCTCCTGTCGTGCCAACTGACGACCAGTAAGGATTGCTTGATCATTCTCTACTTGGAACACTTCGTCAACATACTTATTATTATATGTGTTTGGTATGAAGCCTGCACCAATACCTTGAATCTTATGCGCTCCACTCTCTCCACCGCTCAAGACAGGCGATGAACTTGGCTCAACTGCAATAACCTTTACATTTGGATTCTGTTCCTTGAGATAACGACCAATACCGCTAACCGTACCACCAGTACCCACACCAGCCACAAAGATATCCACCTTACCATCTGTATCACGCCATATCTCTGGACCAGTAGTAAGATAATGGCGTTCTGGATTAGCCTGATTCTCGAACTGCTGAAGGATAACACTACCCGGAATCGTATCACGCAACTCCTCTGCTGCCTTGATAGCACCTTTCATACCATCCTTGCCATTTGTCAGTTTCACCGTGGCACCGTATGCCTTCACAAGATTACGACGCTCCACACTCATGGTCTCAGGCATAGTAAGAATAAGTTTATATCCCTTCACTGCTGATACCAATGCCAAACCAACGCCAGTGTTTCCACTGGTTGGTTCAATAATAGTATCTCCGGGCTTTAAGAACCCCTTAGCCTCAGCATCCTCTATCATAGCCAATGCTATACGATCCTTCACACTGCCACCGGGATTGAAATACTCTATCTTTGCGAGAACAGGTGTGTCAACTCCTTTCTCAGCAGAGAATTTATTAAGTGCTAACAGTGGCGTATTGCCTATAAGTTCTGTGAGTTTTTTACTATCTTTGCCATATTCTTTGGAGTTATGTTTCTTAATAATTCTTTGTTTACGGATGCAAAGGTACGGACATTTACTGATATGTGAAATACACTCTTTATGTTATTTAGCATACCACAAATATGGTATTTACATTAAAATAAGACTTTCCTATTGCCATTCACACAAAAAACCTTATATTTGCATTACTATTGTCATAAAAATCTACGATTATGCAGAAATACGCAGATTACATAGAAGAGATTGAGATTGACTCGCTTTGGAGTGGAAAGAAACACATCCGATGGACATTAGACCGACAGGTGAATATCCTGAGTGGTATTAATGGTGTTGGTAAGAGTACTATTCTTAATAAGGTGGTACGGAGTCTGTCGCAGGGAGGTGAGTTCCCCAGCCATTCGCTGAAAGGTGTCCGTCTAAAGGTAAGTCCTAATGATGCACGATGGATACGCTATGACATCATCCGTTCGTTCGACCGACCACTGATGAACTCGGATAGTATCAGCAAGATAAACATCGACCTTGTTACGGAACTTGACTGGCAGCTCTTCCAGCTTCAGCGCAAATATCTTGACTATCAGGTGAACATCGGCAACCGTATTATCGAGACATTACAAAGTGGTGAAGCAGATGCTACAGAGAAAGCACAACAGATATCACAACCTAAGAAACGTTTCCAAGATATATTGGACGACCTCTTTACCGAAACAGGTAAGAAGATTATCCGCTCTGAGAACGAGATAAAATTCTCTTCATTAGGTGAAGTCCTCGCCCCTTATCAGTTGTCAAGTGGCGAGAAGCAGATTTTGGTTATCCTACTAACCGTATTGGTTGAGGATAATGAGAGCTATGTTCTCTTCATGGATGAGCCAGAAGTGAGTCTGCACGTAGAATGGCAGAAACGATTGATTGACCTTATCTTAGAACTAAATCCGAATGTTCAGATTATCCTCACGACACACAGTCCGGCTGTCATTATGAACGGATGGATTGACCGTGTGACGGAAGTAACGGACATAACCGACAACTGATTGTCATAAGGAGGGAGCGATGGGAAGAAGACTGAGCGAAAACCTGTCATCGGCATATATTGATGCTGCGAACCGACTGAATGGTAAGCGAGCACGGAGAAAGATTATCGCATACGTAGAGGCGTATGATGATATCTTCTTTTGGCGCACTGTTTTAAGTGGGTTTGAGAATGAAGAACGTTATTTTGAAGTGATGTTACCTTCGCGATTGAACCTTAGCAAGGGAAAGCGGTCGGTATTGATGAACCTCGTTTCACAGAATATTGGTGAGAATATGATTGCTTGCGTTGATGCAGATTACGACTATCTATTACAAGGAGTTACCCAACTTTCCGATGAGGTGAACAACAATCCATATGTTTTCCATACCTATGCTTACGCTATTGAAAATCTACAATGCTACGCACCGAGTCTGCATGATGTGACGGTGGCTGTAACACTCAACGACCATTCAATCTTTAATTTCGAAGAGTTTCTGAAACTATACAGCGAGAGCATACACCCGCTCTTTGTCTGGAGTATCTGGCATTATCGAAAAGGCTATCATCGAAAGTTTACTATCTCTGACTTTAATCGAGTTGTGGAGATTGGTAATTTCTCTCTGCAAGGGGCAATAGAAAGTATTCAACGGCTACGCCATAAGGTGCAGATGCGTGTACGACAACTGCAAAAGGAGAATCCGAACGCAAAGGATAGCTATCTAAAACTAAAAGACGAACTGCGTTCCTTAGGTGTTACACCTTCAACAACCTACTTATATATACAAGGTCATCATCTCTTTGATAATATCATCGTACCAGTCTTGAAACGAGTATGCGACCTTCTTGTGCGTGAACGTGAAGACGAGATTAATCGCAATGCAGTACACGATACGCAACGTCGCAACGAACTATCAAGTTATGGCCATAGTACGGAGGCGATTATCCCTATGCTCCGTCGTAATGTTGGTTATACCAACGCTGAACCATTCCTAAGATTGAAAGAAGATATCAATACATTTTTGAATCCACTGACACAACAACCAACAAACTAAGTCCTTCTGTTTTCTTCATAACATTACCCTACCCCATACTTGTGTCTATACTTTCTTTACTAAGTGGGGCATTATCTGCTGTAGTTTTATTATCTTTGTACTCAGAAATCTAAACAACAAAATTCTCACATGAAGAAGACTCTACTTTTGATCCTAACACTGCTGACAAGTTATGTCGGTATGGCACAAGAGACTTACCAGCCAACGGCAGAGAATCTCAAAGCACGCGAACAGTTTCAAGACGATAAGTTCGGTATCTTCCTACATTGGGGACTCTACTCAATGATGGGTACAACCGAATGGATTATGACCAACAGGGATATCAACTACAAGGAATACCCTAAGTTAGCTAAAACCTTCTATCCTTCAGAGTTCGATGCTGATGCGTGGATTAAGGCTATCAAGGCTGCTGGTGCAAAGTATATCACGATTACCACTCGCCACCATGATGGGTTCTCCCTCTTTAAGACTGCTACCAGTACTTATAACTCTGTTGACGGTTCACCTTTCAAGCGTGATATTATCAAAGAATTGGCTGATGCCTGCAAACGACACGACATAAAGCTGCACCTTTATTATTCACACCTCGACTGGGGACGTGAGGACTATCCTGTGGGTAGAACGGGAACTGGAACGGGTCGACCAAAAGAGAAGGCTAACTGGCCAAGCTATTACAAGTTTATGAACACGCAGTTGACAGAATTGCTCACAAACTATGGAAAGGTGGGTGCAATCTGGTTTGATGGTTGGTGGGATCATGACAGTGATGCCAAGCCTTTCGATTGGCAGTTGGAGGAGCAGTATGCTTTGATTCATAAGCTACAGCCACAATGCCTCATTGCTAACAATCATCACCATACTCCTTTCGCTGGTGAGGATATTCAGATCTTTGAACGTGACCTACCGGGTGAGAACAAGGCTGGACTGTCTGGACAGAGCATCAGCCGGCTGCCATTGGAGTCATGCCAGACTATCAACGAGCATTGGGGGTACAACATCACTGACACCCTCTACAAATCACCAAAGGAGCTGATTCAGATGCTTGTTCGTGCTGCTGGTAAGAATGCCAACCTCCTGCTCAACATCGGTCCAGAACCAGGTGGTGCTCTCCCTGCTCTTGCCCTCGACCGCCTTCAGGCTATCGGTGAATGGCTGAACAAATATGGTGAAACCATCTATAGCACTCGTGGCGGCATCGTTACTCCACACGAATGGGGAGTAAGTACACAGCGTGGCAACAAACTCTACATCCACATCCTAAACTGTATGGACTCCAGTCTCTTCATCCCTACTGGTAACCACAAAATCAAGTCCGCCACCGTCTTTGGCACCAACAAGCGTGTCAACTTCACAAAGACAGGCAACGGCATCACCCTCAACTTCGACACCGTCCCCACTGACATTGATTATATCGTTGAGTTGACGTTGTAAGATAGGCTTTCATAAGCTAACATCTTTAAAAAACAACCTGCAGTAACCGTTTGGTTACTGTGGGTTTTCTTTATATGTATGAATAGCTTTCTTCCTCAAAAGTATTTGCTATTGATTATCAATAACTTATATTTACACGATACAAATAAGATTCCTCAATTTAAGTAATATCGATTAGAAACCATCTTAAATGTTACTTCTTAACTTTTATTTCATCATTTTCTTATAATGCGTTTCATATCCTTCTATTTCAAATAATAGCCTAAATGCTTCTAGAAAATTATCATAATTAAATTCCTTAAAGTCATATATATTCTGTCCAAGAGAATGAGATTCTCTATTTATATATCGATTAAAAGCTTGAAATCTAATATCTTTTAATTTTTCTGAATTGAATGTATTATTTAGATCTCTCTTCTCAACGAAATTAAAAAATACTCAATAATATTTCTCATGCAATTTGCAATAAGAGCAGGTGCAGAATCTCTATTCTTGATGATAGACCAATATGCCTGATAGTCACTTTGAATTTCTTCGTAGCTCATCGATTTTATATGGCTTCCTTGACGATCTTTATATAACCTTATTAAAGTTTGGGAAGCATGTCTCTTCTCTCTATTCATTTCCGTCATTTCATAGAAGAAGTAAAGGCTATGTGTTAATATAAACACCTGTTCGCAACGGGTTCTAATATCTAATCCCCCATCATTGTTCCTTTGAAAAGTTGGATAAAATCTTCTTTAATAAGTCTTCCTACATTAAAGACATGGATATGAGAAAGACTAGAAACAGGATCATCTATTACAATAATCCGTTTTTTTATAGCGTCATTAGCTAATTTACGACCTTTACATTGTTCGGTAAAATAAAGAAAGCTTATTATCATTTTTTCTCCTTCACTTAGGGATTTAAAAATCTCCTCTTCTGTTTGATCTCCTCTCGTTATGCGATATAATCCTTCTTCTTCGTGTTTGATAATCTTAAAATCGGTAATTCCTAAGTCTAGCAAAAGAGCATTTATATTCTCTATTGCTTCATCAATATTGATTACATTTTTCTGCTCAGAAGTAATTATTCCCTTTTGCTCCTGTATTTGAGTAGTATATTCTTTATACTCATGTTCGATTTCATTAATCGCTTGTTTATGAGAATTCAAAGTGGTGGTGTACAAAGAAACAGTCTGATCATATTTGAATCTTTGTATCTCCCAGAAAGTATCCTTGATATGGTCTATCTCTTGTTGCTTATTCTGTAATTTTGTATTATATTCTTCTATAATCTTATTTGCATTAGATATGATCTCATTTAGCCTGTCTAATAGTTCTTGATGAGATTCAATTACAACTTTTGTTCCAGGAGATTTACATTTTTCTTCCATCCTCAAAAGGTTATTTCTAATCACATTCATAAATTTATTAAATGCAATTTCATAGTCTTTCTTAAAACGATTGAGGATAGAAATGTTATCAAAAGTATCAATCTTCTGAGTGTTTTCAACCTCTTCCTTATACTTATCTTTTAAATCTGTTAGATTTTGTAATATGTCATTGTATGTTTTATCAAAGTAACCTTTTAGGTCTTCTATAATCTTACTTGTTATTCCTTGTTGGCAAAAGGGGCATTGATTTGTATTTAAATTTAAATATGATAATCCATCTTTCACCCAATCTGCATTAGCTAAGTTATCAATTAACTCAGATACTTTGCTTCCCTTATTTCCTGTAATAACTTCTCCAAATATTGTATATTTCTCTATTGGTTCACCATTGAAAACCATTAAAGGAATTCTTGGAATTTCTACAGCATCTTGTTTATTTAAATTGTTTACTTCATTCTTTAGTTCTTCAATGGTCTTTGTCGGTTCTATCGTAGGCTTTTTCATATTCAATAGATGATTAAATAGATTCTCTTTGCTACTTTGAACCCCTTGAAGACAATATTGTAGAACTCTATCTCCTCCAGAATATTGTCTTTTGATTTCCCAGATTTTATTTTGAAACCCTTCTACTTTTTTGTTCCATTGTTCGTCTTCTTTTTTTCTTTTCTCTTCAGCTTCCTTTTGCTGTTTATATAGTTGTTCTAAAAATTTATTTGCAGAATCAATCTTAGTTTTAGCCTCTTTATTTTCTTTGGATAAGGTAAAGATACCTTTAATATTGTTCTCAGTGTAAAAGGTTTCTTCAATAAATTGCTTATTGTATACAAGAATTTCCTCTATCTGCATATCTAAATTAGGATTTATAGAGCAATCACTAAAATTAGAACATTCTGGAAACGAATGTAAATAGGAAGCAATAGTACTTTTACCAGTTCCATTTAGACCGTATATAAGAACTACATTCTTATTGTTTGTGTCCAATATAGTTTCGCCTTTATAGCATGATTTTTCTTTCTTTAATTTTATACTTTTTATCATAATGGGAATATCAATATTTATAATCTAAAATAGTTTTACATACTTGATAAAGAATTTTTACTCCAAAAAGTTTGTATGTTTCTAGTAATATGAAAGGATAATCATTGATATAGAATTTAATCATTTTGTTCGTAACAATATGAATAATCTATACATTTCATAAACATTTCTCGGTCATCAATCTTAGCGGTTAATGCGGGCTTTACTAATGCCTTGATGTGTGTATTGTCTGACACGCTCTCACGCATAGCTGCCAAATAGTCGTTTTTGTTTATTTGGCTCCAATCTACACATCGTTTGAGAGAACGTTTCAGCATGAGGTCTAGCCAAATGCGAGTGCTGCGACCATTACCCTCCATAAAAGGATGGGCTACGTTGCATAAATTCGGCTGCACTCGACCATTTGTGAACGAGTTCACATGGTGCTCATTGGCACGAATTTTCATTTCCACATATTATTTGTCCATAATCTCATCAAAAGTTGTTTCTGGCATTCGTTCTATTGTTTGCAGCGTTGCAGGGAAGTGCATATAATTAGCGAAAGTAAAACCTCCTTTGGATATATTCTTAGTTCGGATTTGTCCAGCAAAGTCATACAGTCCTCCAAAGAGATAAGCGTGTATTTGTTGCAGACACTTTACACTTCTCGGTTCTGCCGTTTGCAAGATGCCACTTTCAAAAAGCTGATAAGCCTTTTTCTTGCTCTGTCCGTCAATAGTGTTATCACTATAGAGGAACCTGTCAAGAAAGCTTGTTGCCTTGGTATTGTTGATATGCTTTGCCAAAAGGGTTACACCCTCTGCATCAAACGTATCTGTCTTATAAGACTTCCCGTCAGAGGCTTTTAGCTTCAGTTGGTTAGTAGCACTAACCAACTGACTGTTTTCTTTTCTTAGTTTGGTTTTGAGATACTTCCAATAATTCCTCGTCTTTTGGTAATCATCTTGCTCGTTAATCGCAGCAATGATGTCCAGCACAGAGAACCACCACTTACTGTGTTCGTCGTCCCACACCGCCCTCACTTCACGGTCGTTGAAAAAACGAATAGATTTTTATGTTGTTCTTTACGCGCTTCCATAAATGGGAATTTAGTTGTTCGTTTTATTATTTTTTATCTCCCAATAGCCATTGCGCTTACCATTTTTGCGTTCAATAATGCCACGTTCTGACAAACGCGTTGTCATACGTTTTACGGTTCGCTCAGACTTACCTATATGCACAGCAATTTCCTTTTGCGTTGCTTGTGGTTTCTCCTTGACAAACTTTATAAGTGCTACTTCTTCCAAAGTGTAATCCAAAGTGTCATTATGGCTCTTTGGAACTTCCAAACTGGCACTTTGAACCAGATGCTTTGGTGCTTCTATATGTAGAAGTCTGTTCTTTAGTTCATTCTGCTCACCTAAAATCAAATTGCGAAAGAATGCTTCAAGGTATTGTGTTGTAGCAAAGACGCCTTTAGGCATATTGTTATAGTTGGCTCGAACCAGTGCGTTACGAAAATACCACGAATAGTTAGCAAAGGTTTCGTTACTGATGTCGAAACCAAATATACGCAGATACTTAATGGTAAAAACTGCCGTTGTACGAGTATTGCCCTCCCCGAACGGATGAATTTGCCAAAGGTCAGAAACAAATTTTGAGATATGGCTCACAGCTTCTGCTATATCATGATGCTTATAATCGTATTCTTTTTCACGGGCAAAGTCGTAATCCAGCGTTTCACGGATACTATCAGCACCAGCATATAGTACCGTTTCTCCATTCAACACCCATTCCTTTTTCGTAATGTTATAATCTCTTATCTTTCCTGCATGCTCATAGATGCCTTCAAACAAACGACGATGAATTGAAATATATTCCAATGGCGAGAACGTAAAGCTCTGTTCAGATAGCAATTCGGTAATACGAGCCGAAACTTTATCAGCCTCTTCCGTTCTATTCCCGCCCCCCTTACGAGCTGACTTTGACTCATAATAGCTATTGACGAGCTGCTTCACCTCCTCAATCGTGATGTCACCCTCAATATGCTGGCGAGCAGTTTCACGCAAATAATCAGAAGTCTTCAAGCCATCAACAGCCTGCAAGCCAATAGCCGTCTGCCACGCATAACCTTTTTCACGTTTATGCGGCTCGCTTTGTCGTATATATTTTTCAAAATCGGTCATGTCAAATTTCATACATTTATTTTTTACCATGAATGTAATATTTCATCATTAACAACAACTATGGTAGGTAAATTATACACCTAACTTTTCTATTGCATCATTTATAATATAAGAATTCGCAATGACATATTCATCAAACAAGTTCATCATTTTGTTCATCGCGTCCAAATTTTCCTCTTCTTTCATTTGCTTATATATGCCTAATAAAAGTTTCACAATTTTCTCTCTAAGGTAAAAATCATCAGAATGCAAGAAGTCATGCGCTTTTATATACAGGTAACAATCTAATGGTAGCATACTAGCACATTTTTCTAGGTATTTAATCTGAGAAAAACGTTCCCGATGCGTTTTATTGTTCCAATTCTTTGTAATCTCCTTAAATAGATTAAAATCTTCTACAGATAGGTTATCTATATGATATTCATATGATTTTACAATCTCTTCTCTATTATCCGCAATGTGACATAGCACAATATCATTTGCTGTTTCCCTATAACAAGGTTCAGAAATATTTTTTAAGGAAAGTCTTACCATCATCGCTATTACTTTCTCATTATTCAACAATAAAATTTATTTAGATTTTGCCTGCATGTATTCCTTATGTCTTTATGATATAATCCATAAAAGAATATCTGAGCCAAAATAACATGGCATCTATTATCTTTCATAAGATTAGAAATGTATGCACGCACGGAATCTGTCTTAAAATAATAATGAGACTGTATTACATCTGCTCTTACCATTAGCCCATAGGCTCCACTACCAGATAAATATACAGAGAATAATTTATCAGTTAGCACTTCATCATAATATTCCTTGTAGTATATGTAGTATAAAACCTCTAAGCGCAATTCTATTGCTAAGTCCTTATATAATAGGTTTAAAAGATGATAGATCTGGGCACGACGGGTGGATAACGCACAAATAGATATAAGGATATTCAATGCATGACCTTGAAAACTATTGATAGCAACACCCAATTTGTGTTGTACAATATCTGCTAAGCTTCTACAGTGCAAATTTTCTTGCTCATCTTTTAAAAGTAATGGTTGTTTTATTGCTTGTATAAGTATCGGTATCAAATCATCTATCACACAATTTTCTTCCTTTGTATAGTTCGTGGCAAGTTGTTCAAAAGTATATGCATTATTTTTATATAGTCTATATTCATATATCTTTGGAAGAACGGGACTAACTCTTTTTTCTCAGCCCCACCTAAAAATAATCCTAATAATCCTGCTTCTTTGTACATGGATTTGATGTTTGGATTGTCATGTAAAGAGATGATAAATTTCTTATACTTTTCTGGAGAATTCTCTACACATTTAGTAAATGCTTCTGCATGTGCTCTTAGACTAATTGGCGAAAAATTTCCTTTGCGGAAAGCCTTGTGCTCATCTAATTTATCAAAAGAGGATAGCCAATTCTCGGGAGAGAAATGATTATAAACTTCTTGCGTTGTTATACCTCCACAAATGGATGCAGCTGTTACATGGTGGTTAGGTTTCTCATTTACATATATACCATTGAAACGCCGACAAAGTTCTTGCTTACATCGCTTAGCTTCTTTTGTCAATGTAGATTCTAAAACGGTACAACATAGCAACTGCCACTTATTCCAACCAAGATAAGGTAGCACAAGTTCAGTGTATCTTCTATCATAGTTATGTATATAGTCTCCTCTTGACCGATATTTCAAAATAGTCTCTTGATACTTTACTTGTTCTTCATGTGATATTGACAGGTACAATTTAGATAGAGCTTCTAAGAAATAATACCTAACGTCACCAAATTCGATGAACTTATCTAATTCTTCATTATTTGAAATTAAATTCTTGATATATGTGTCAAATAGAGTTGGTTTTGCTGCAATTACCTTGAAAGATAAAATAAATGCAGATTCATCTTCAAGGGACAATAATTTTTGCACCATAGAGGTGCCAAAATCTTGTTCCCCAATATATTGTGTAAGGAGATTTCCTAACCATTCAAAAAACTTTTCTGCATAGTCAGACATATAGTTACTAAAAATCTCATTTATCGAATACCACTGATAGCTTTGCTTTCTTGTCTTGGAAACTATCTGCAAAAAGCAGTCGTATGTTATCATTAAAAACTCTTTTGGGTACTCCTTATAGAGCCTATTACATATCTGTTCAAACAACTCGTAATCGTAATGCGACTTATGCTTATTGTTATTAACAAAGTAGTTAATGAGAAGTTCCTTCGTCTCTTCCAAAGCAAAATTCAGATTGGTATCAATTGCATCTATGACACAACTTGCCAAATCGAAATTGGGTTTTACTTTTAAGTTAATGTAACTTTCTCTTACTTTCTTATTGGAATAATCATTATGATTTCGTAATATCCACATCGTTATATTCTCTTTAGTAGGACTGTCCTTTATTGTATCTACCATGTCATAAACGTCGTCGGGAAATTTCGAGGCATAATTCGAAAACAAAATTCGCAGAGGATCAAAATAATCGTTTTCGGTGGTAAGGTCAGCCACTAAAGGTTGTATCAAGTCCTTTATTGTCGGGAACCAAAAAGGATTTGCTGTTGTCGAAAGGAAATAAATAAATAATTGATGGTTGAGTTTGGGCAACTTCTTAATGATATCAATCTCGAACTTATATACAGCATCACTATATGAGAGTATAGAAAGAGCCAGTTGTTTCAGATGCAAACGAATATCATTAGAAAATATTATTGTATAAATATCCTTCTTATACAATGAATCAGAATGTCCCCTTTCAAAATCTAAGAAAATTTTAATTGAGGAACGTACTTCTAACCCTTGAAATTGACTTTTCAATTCAGTAATAAGAGACTTGTTCTTTGATGCATAATACCTTGCAAGTACATAATCGTAAAAACTTTGATGAAAGAACGAGATTCTTTTATTGTCATATTTTACGATGCACTCGCTTGCTAAATACCTTGTCGCATTATTGTTTCCAGCCGTTATTAACCATGTTGGAGTTAAAGTTTCCGCTCCTTGAACAGACTTTGCAATTTCAAACATGACATCTTCCAAATTACTACAAGACGTATGTTTGCTTGCATAATTTATCAATGACAACCACAAGCCATCATATAACTCCATATAGTTTTGATAATTGTATTCTCTAACATTGCCAGAGCCATATAACCTACAAAAGACATCTAGATATTGGGCAGTTTTTAGTATCGTAATTGTTTGGGATGTTAATTTACAATAAAGACCAGAATCTAATCTGTTAATAACATACTCAACATCCTTATCATCCAATCTATTCACCTCAATAGCAGTGCTATGCTCTTTTAATTGACTTAATGATGGGTCATATTCTAAATCATACTTCCTACAAGACACTATTATTCTTATGTCTTTGCTATACTCCTTTTCCCATGCAGCAATTACATTCAAGAGTATATTTAGCTTATCTCTATCGTTAGATAAATATTGGGATAATGCATCTATTTGGTCTATAATAAAAACAACTCTCTTATGCTCAGATACTAATAAATCCAGTGAAGCGTGTAATCTCTCCAAAGAAAAATCAGAAGTTTCATTTTCTGTAATGTTGTAATAATCTGCCTTAATCGTCAGACACTTAATTCCTGATGCAGTAAGTTTATCCAGTAAATCCTTAATGATAACAGTTTTCCCGACTCCTGCATTTCCAACCAGAAGTTTTAATTGACAATCTTTAGATGTCAAATCGCCTTGTATCCAATCAAATAATTGATCTGTTTCTTTTCTAGCTATATGAGATTCTTTTAATCCATAAAATGTAGTTGTTATTCTTTCAAAAGATTTCAGGTTTACATCTAAAAAATCTAATAGTTTTGACTTCTCATCTTTTAATGATAACATTTGCTCATGGTATAATGTTTCCCATAAATCAATGACCGAGTCAACATTATTTTCTGTAAGATTTTCGTTGTCTTTAAAATAATACCTGTAAGTCTGTTGAATATTTTCCGAGTTAGCAATTTGACTCTCAACAAAAACTCTGTCAATATACTTCCAATAAACGATATCGTTGTTAGTATCACAAGTGATAAACAAAACAACTTCTCCTTTCATTCTATGGGCATACGCAAGAAGCGATCTCGGGATGTCATAACAGACGCCCTTCTCCCTGATAGCGTTGTTATTATAATGCTTTATCTGCACAGTAACTTTTGCGACAATTGTATCATTGCCATCCAAAATGCTAATATACCCATCTGTATTTGCTTCTGTTCCACCTTCTTTAATGTTAGAAGTGTCAACCCTTTTATCTTCTAAGATTTTCCGTAGTAGCCGAACAGATTTTTCATCCAAACGTTTTGAAGCCCAAGATGATTTATTGGGCTGTAAATTCAGATCTTTCATTTAAGTTGCTCTTTACTCAATTCCTTATCTACAAACACTATTAAATCCTTTGGATTAACCTGCAAAATCTCTGCTATCTGAAATAGCAATTCTAGGCTTGGCTGTCGACGATTGCAAACATATGAGTTGACAATAGTAAAACTCTTGCCGAGCTTTTCAGCAAGCCATGTTTGCTTAATCCCTTTCTCGATAAGCACCTCTTTAATTCTATTAGTTGGACTTTCCATAAATATCATCTGATTGTTTGCAAATATAGTAAATTTTCTTGTATAAAATACTCAATAAGAGGGGAATTTTCCCTCTTATTGAAGTTTATGTGTTCAACACTATTTGTTTTTCTTATTTTGCAGGTTATTCTGCATCAAACTATCTGCCTTTTGCTTCAATTCCATGTCGTAATCATCGGCTTTTTCCTTGATTAGTTTGATAATCTTTTCATTGCGATGAATGTCAAACATATCGTTAAGCCATAGGATTTCCTTAGGGCTACAACCTCTCCATACTCTAATGATACGAAATTTCAAGGTATCGTCTTTGTTTTGCTGTTTGCTTTGCCACAAGAAGTAATTGCCGACCAAAGAAACAAAACAAAGGACAGATACTGCTACCATATAAGTAAAGACTTTCGACAACTTGATGTCAAAGCTGTGTCTATGAATATGCTCTTGTTACTTTGGATGCTCTTTCTTCTCCTGCCATTCGTGCAACATGGTCAAGACACTTGCCACCAATTTGTCCATGGATTTAGCCTCCTCGTCCTTGATACGCACTTGCACACCAATATACTTGTTAATCACTTCTTTTGTTCGCTGTTCATACTGATTGAGCAATTCCTGTTCTTTCTGCTCATCACTTTGTGCTAGTGTAGATTGAACAGGGAGGGAAACAGAACCGTTCTCCTTTTCTTTCAGTTCCTTTAGTTCCCTGTAAATTGTTTCCAGCTTGTTCTTGATTTCCTCAAAGAGGACAAATGTATTATTATCTGCCATAGTTATAAATGTATTTTACGTTTTTTCTTTTTCTTCTTTTTGTCGAGTGTGTTGTAAACCTCCGCAGGGACAGTACCATGAGTTTGAAACAAATCCAATCCTCCTTCTATGAGGTTGTTGGTAATTTCGCTCGTAACACTTGCAACATTGGATATGAGGTTTATCATTCCTTGTGTCTGCTGTTCGTGTTCCCTGTTATTCTGTTGCAGGGCAAAGTCTATTTTAGAATAGCTGAAATTCCTATCCACTTTAGAACCATTGAAATGATAACCGTTCTTTTCAAAGATGATCCCCTGTACTTCCTGTGAGTTACCTTTGTACTTGAAACGGACACCAATATCCTGCTTTTTCAAATGAGCAAGTAAGGCTTTCCAATCCCTGCACCGAGCTATTTCTGCTTTCAATGCCTGATAGATTTCATATTTGGTCTTGTCGGGTTCTTTCAAGCGATGTTCCTTGACTTTTTCCTTGCCATCCGCGAAATATAAACCGTGTTTCGCGGTCAGTTCCTTACAAATCTTCTCACTTTTGAATCTGTCGTTACGGTCAGAAATGGTCTTCCCATTGTTATCTATGCGATTAAAAGCGATATGAACGTGTGGATGCTCCTTATCGAAATGGCGACGGATAATGTACTGCGTATCTTTTATTCCCATCTTCTCCATGTATTCACGAGCGATCTGCCCCATCCATTCATTGCTGAGCTTGGAAGAATCCTGTGCCGAGAAACTCAGGGAGATATGCCCCACAACCTTGCTTACTCGTGGATTCAGTTCTGTCTGGTCGATGAAACTTTGGGCAATATGACTAATACAATCTGTTCTCACACCCGAACTATCTATGAGTTCCGTTCCTTTCTTCAGGTCAAGGATGTAATTGATGACACCCTTGAAGCCCGAACCTTTTATTATCTTTGCAATCATCTTCGTATCAGGTTTAGGATTTCGTCAATCTTACCAATAATGGTTTTATGGAAAGGAGCAATGACATGAGATCCTTCCGCATTGGCGCGATGCGCCAATTGGTTGAGATTGTTTGCCATACCACACAGTTTACGGATGAAGTCTGCTTGCTCTACGGTCAGCCGTTCAATGACGTATCCTTTTGCAAGAACTTTCCTTACAAACTCACTCATGGTTACTCCTGCGCTTTTGGCTTTGCCTTTGAGCGTATAGTAATCCTGCGTATTCAGTTTCACCATGATACGGTATTTCTTCTTTTCGGCTGCGCCCTTCGTTGGGCGACCACCTTTTTTATATTCTGTTTTTATCATACTTGTTTCTTTAATTTGATTTGATGGAGACCAACGGGATAATCCTCTGCAACGACTGTCAGGAGGTGGAGCAAGTGGTTTTGGTATGCCCAAAACATAAACTTGCTCCCCGAAAAACAGATTACGCAAAGCAAATCCTACAATCATAGCTTAATCCCTTTGGTCTTCTTATTTTCTGCTTTCTCTGAATGTTTGAATGCAGCACTTAAATACTCATTTAGGTCTTTATATTTTTGAAAAATAGGCGAGCGGTCTTGAATAGAAAAACCATCTCTTTTAAGTTGTTCAAAAGTCCGCTTTCCTCCATCATCATTATCTAAATATGAACAGATGAGCTTATACTTTGAAAGAAAAAATCTTGACTTTTTGATATTATTAATCGAGTTAAGTATCAGTGCAGCTTTCTTCTCTTCATCTGGACTCATCGTAAGCAGACTAAGATAATCCATAAAACCTTCAAACAGATTGATTTGTTCTGAAGGACTGGGAACATACGACACATCGGAAGGAGGCAAACACCCTTTGAAGTATGGATTGCGCAATGCATACCCATAAGAATTGTTTGGAAAGTCTATTGCGTAAAAACTCCTATCACCAATTCTATAATGGATTTCCCTACAATATTTTTTCGCAATGTTCAGATTGATTCCTCTATGTGTGAAATATTCTATGAGATTCGGATGACATAAGTTGGTAGAGCCGACAACCTCTATACGTGATTGGCTTGGAGAATCAGATTCTTCAATTCATTTTCATCTCTCTTATTGAGTGCCTTTAGCTGGTCTTCAATATTGATAAAAAGGTATTCCGCAATCAGTGTTTGTACATCTCTTCCTTGTACAACCAGCCATGTCACAAAGTAGTGTTTCCATTTATCAGGTTTTGTACCATAATACTTGTTGTTGATTTTTACGATGCAAATGAAAAAAGTGTGTAAGCATCCAAAATTCGCCGTCTTGTCACTTCACAAAAAAACCTTATATGACTGGCTTCATATAAGGGTTCTATGCTATTTATAGTTTATGGGTAGCAGTTTAATCAATTCCTCATCCTCCATGTCCAGCAAGGGTTTTGCTAATACCTGCCTTAACCACACATTAGGTTCTATCTTTGCTTCCCTACAACATGCCATGAACGTATAGAAGATGGCATTGTTTTCGGCTCCTTCGTTGTTGCCACAGAACAGATAGTTTTTCCTTCCCAATGTAATGGGTCTGATGGCTTGCTCCATAAGATTGTTGTCTATATTGAAACGCCCATCTTGTACGTATCGGCTGATGCGTATCCATACGGCGAAAGCATAACGCAGAGCTTTCTCCATAGCTTCGCCAGGGAGATACTCCTTGTGTACCTCCTTCATATATGCTTCAAGAGCCTTTAATATAGGATATGCTTTGGATTTTCTTTCAGCCTGAATCTCTTCGTAGCTGGCGTTACTGTGTTTTAAGTTTGCTTCTAACTCGTAGAGTACAGCGATCATCTTAACGATATGGGCGGCATTCTTATCATTTGTCGATAAATGCTCGAACTTTCGCCGGACATGTGCCATACATCCCAAGAGCTCTATGCCTTGAACGTTTTCAAATCTGCTGTAAGCTTCATACCCATCGGATTGTATAGCACCATGATAGCCTTTGAAGAGTTCGTCGGGTACGGCTCCCGATCGTGAACCTTCCTTCCAATGAAAGAAGACCCCTCGGCAGTGCAGCGCATCTCTTACTCCCCACAGATAACCCTTGCGAGTCTTACCCTTACGGTCGGCAACTTGTACGCTTGTCTCATCAACTTGCAAGTAGGGACTCTGTAAAATCAACTTTGCTTGGAGTTTATATAGAGGATATAAAGCGTTAGCTGTGCTGTGAACCCAGCTGTTTATGGTAGAGGTTGGGATGTTGATGCCATACTCTTTCCATCTGGTGCTTTGTCTATACTCTGGCAAATGATAGACAAACTTTCCTGTGATAATCTCAGCCAGCAGAGAGGCATCGGCAAAACAATCCACAGCTTGCTTCTGTAAAGGAGCTTCCAGTATGTCAATCTTTGCATCCGTGGGTTTTGCATCTTTCAAACGGCAGACGATGCGGTCTTCAACCTTAACATAAAAGCTTGAGGGACGTAAGCACAAGTGTTCTGTCTTATCGTGACCGATGATAACCATACGGTTTTCATCATAACCGTCTGGATAAATCTCAGTAACCACACGCTCTATATCATTAGGAACATAAGAGGCATATGGCTTGCCTTTTCTCGTAGAACGAGCGTTACAGCTTGCTTCCCTGCGCTGCTTAGCTTGCTTCTCTACTTCCTTGATGATAGTTGGTATTTCCCCCGAAAGTTGTTTACCTTCTTTTGCCCAATCTTTATCAAAGAACGAACCTGCCCAGCCGTTGGGACTCTCAGGTAAACGCTTTTCGCTACGTCTACCGAATACCATACGCTCAAGTTCAAGAATACGTTGAGATTTTCTTGCTAACTCTGCATCCTTTTGCTTAAGTTCTGCATCCTTTTGCTTAATCTCAACATCCTTAACCTTGATCTCTGCGTCCTTTTGCTTAAGTTCAACATTCTTGCTCTTAAGTTCTACATCCTTACTTTTAAGCTCCATGTCTTTCTGCTCAAGGAGATTTATAAAATCTTCTCGAGTTAAAAAATGATAGTTAGACGCAGTCTTATTGTTGGATGTATTCATCAGAAAACCAGTTATTTATATGATACAAAGGTACGAAAAATATCTGGATTTTGCAAGAAATTTCTAAGGTTTATTGTAACGTTTCCTTCGATAACAATGAGGATTTATACCTTCTATATAAAGGACCAATTCATCCCATCGAAGTTCATAAAATCCCTTGGTTTGCTGCATGATTTTACCACTTAAACAACCCTGTGCCATCTGCTTGTGGTATACGACAAAACCACATCGTTCCCAATGAAGCAGCTTGATACGATTGCGAGAACGATTATAGAACACATAAACACAACCATCAGATGGGTTAAAATCATTACCACGGACGAATTGACATAATCGAAGCATCCCCTGGCGCATATCCACAGGAGAACAACAAACCCGATAAACATTTGTTTCATTCAGTGCAAACATCTTTTTTGTGCAAAGGTAGCAACAATGCTGCATCCACAAAAGACGGCTAATTTTGGATGCTTACAAAAGTGTTTCCTCTGTGTCCTAAGACACTGAAGAAACACTATAAAAACACAATAGCTTTGTGTACTATTCTATTATTTGACTATCTGAAAGGCTTTATATGATAGGCATAGTCCCATTCTTCTCAACGTCACGAAGATGGCTTTTATACTTCTGAATGCCTGCCCCTCCCCTTTCGCAATTCATCGAGATAACAGGCGGTTATAACGCCAGAAGGCAGCGCAATAACGGCTATACCGAACAGAGACGAAAGCATACTTACGAAACGACCGACATCGGTGACAGGACACATATCGCCATAACCTACCGTGGTAAGTGTCACGGTTGCCCAATACAAGGCATCAAAGAAAGAACGGAAGGTAGGCTGACCTGTATATGGGTTTATGTGGGGTTCGACATTGAACAGTATGAGTGCCGTCACGAAGATATAGAGCAGAGCCAAGACCAAGACAGAAGACAGGACCTGACGCTCCTTATAGAGAATGGACATGAACAACCGCACCTTGCTTGATATTCCAAACATCTTCAAGACTCTTGTCAGCCTCAATAGGCGTGTGAAACGGAAGAGCTTGAATGCAGGATTAAGTAGCGTAACGGCAGGCAGGATAGACAGTAGGTCAATGATTGCCATAAAAGAAAACGGATAGGTGAGAAACGCTATCTTATGATTGTTGCTTCTCAAATCAGCCGTACCCCAGCGAAGCAGGTAATCAATGATGAACACAAGCGTTGAAGCTATTTCCGTAAACCAAAACACTTTGTGCGACTCCATGAACATCAACGGGAGAAGGCTTACGAGAATGGTCAGAACCATGAACCAGTCATAAGCCGTACACATCCAGTCAGAACGTGACTTCCTGTCTATTATGTTTGCTATCTTCTGTCTATTCATATTACTAAATGATTTCTTGTGAATCAACGGCATTGGATAAGTTCATTTAAAGAATTGGACAAGCTAATCCAATCAATTGGACTGACTAATCCAACTCATTGGACACGTCTGTCCAACTCACTGGACTAACGTGTCCAATTTTATAAGTTATATACCTTTCTATAAGAACCTAATGAAGAACTGTCAGAGAATGTCAAGCAAATGTGTGCAGATATCTAATTGTATCTTGCCAGCCGCATCACAGCAGCGTATTGTTCTTCATAGCGATCAAACTCGATGGCACTACCGTCATATCCCATTTCTGCAAAGGAAAGGCAAACCATCTCTTGCTCTTCCTCGGTGATAGCGCGTCGTTGCTGCTTCACCTTGTAATAAACTTCAGAGCCGAAGCAGGACATAACGTTGAGCTTTACACCACGAAGGTCACTTGCTCGCACGTTGTCATAAATTCGAGAGATGCCCCACGCAAAACGCTCCTTGCGCTTCTGTTCATAATACGGATATGGCTGTGCACCTGTTACCACTTTCGGGTTCAACATCATATACCGTTCCCGACCACCCGACTCAATCATCGTGTAGGCTGTATGCCGCAAACACTGGCTGGCTTTCTCGCAGTGAGTACCAGCACAATGTTCGTAATCGTAGGATAAATAGTTGTATTCTTCAAGGGTCATAGGGTTATTGCTTATAACTAACAAGTCGCAACAATCTTAAAGAGATAGTTGCGACTTATTTGCTTTGTTTCTGTGATTTTACTTCGTATTAAGTTTCATAGCACATTGTTTATTATTATTAGAGAGAGCCCATATAAGCACACCTATACCAAAGCAAGCACCTAAACCAGCACAAACACTATGAATAACATTTTGGGGAGTGTTATCATCAGCATGCTTATCAAGCTGACCATGCGCTTTTTTTAGCTCTTCATTCCAATACTTCTCTTCTTCCAGAGAATTAGCATTAAGAAGTTTAGCTCTATAGACATCTAAAGTTTTTCCATATTGAGACTGGGATTCCTTTGACATCTCTTGCCAATTCTGGACAATAGAAGAAACCTCTTTCGCAAGTACATTAAAGAAATTTAAAAAAAGTTCTACATCTTCTTTTGTTAAGATAATCCCATCCGCTTTATTCCCAATATCTTCAAAAGAAGTAAAGCTATTTATAAAAGATTTCTCATTACCTTCTAACTTATCAATGCTTGGGTTCATGTTACTTAATTTTATAAGTTTTACTTCACTTCCTCAAAGTCAGCATCCTGGATGGTGTCATCCTGCTTTGGCTGCTCCTGCTGACCAGCATCGGCGCCTGGCTGAGGACCTGCCTGTGCACCTGCTTGGCTGTACATCTGCTGTGATGCTGCCTGCATAACGGTGTTGAGGTTGTTGATAGCTGTGTCGATGGCTGCAACGTCAGCTGACTTGTGAGCATCACGAAGCTGCTGGAGAGCAGACTCGATGCCTGACTTCTGGTCGGCTGGGATCTTGTCACCGTTGTCCTTCAAGAAGTTCTCGGTGGTGAAGATCATTGAGTCAGCCTGATTCAACTTGTCAATCTTCTCACGCTCTTTCTTGTCGTTCTCGGCGTTCTGCTCAGCCTCAGCCTTCATACGGTTGATTTCGTCCTCGCTCAAGCCGCTTGAAGCCTCGATGCGAATGCTCTGCTCCTTACCTGTTGCTTTGTCCTTAGCTGATACGTTGAGGATACCGTTAGCATCAATGTCAAATGTTACCTCAATCTGTGGAACACCACGGCGAGCTGGAGCAATACCAGTCAAGTTGAACTGACCGATAGACTTATTCTGTGCTGCCATTGGACGCTCACCCTGCAGAACGTGGATAGTAACCTCTGTCTGGTTATCAGCTGCAGTTGAGAATACCTCGCTCTTCTTGCAAGGGATAGTAGAGTTAGCATCGATGAGCTTTGTCATCACACCACCCATCGTCTCAATACCGAGGGTCAATGGAGTTACGTCAAGCAATACGATGTCACCCACACCGCTCTCCTTATTAAGGATAGCACCCTGGATAGCTGCACCAACAGCAACCACCTCATCAGGGTTGACACCCTTTGAAGGCTCCTTACCGAAGTAGTTCTTAACCAATGTCTGCACTGCAGGGATACGGCTTGAACCACCTACGAGGATAACCTCATCGATATCTGAAGTCTGCAACTTAGCGTCACGGATAGCATTCTGGCAAGGAACGAGACAAGCCTGAATAAGGTTGTGTGCCAACTGCTCAAACTGTGAACGAGTCAAAGTCTTTACCAAGTGCTTTGGAACACCGCCCTCAGCAGTGATGTATGGCAAGTTAATCTCTGTGGAAGAAGAGCTTGACAACTCAATCTTAGCCTTCTCAGCAGCCTCCTTCAAACGCTGCATTGCCATTGGGTCCTTTCTCAAGTCGATACCCTCCTCAGCCTTGAAGCCATCAGCGAGCCAGTCGATGATTACCTGATCGAAGTCGTCACCACCAAGGTGAGTGTCACCATTCGTAGAAAGAACCTCGAATACACCGCCACCGAACTCAAGGATAGAGATATCGAATGTACCACCACCAAGGTCGAATACGGCAATCTTCATATCTTTGTTAGCCTTGTCAACACCATAAGCAAGTGCTGCAGCAGTAGGCTCATTCACGATACGCTGTACGTTAAGTCCAGCAATCTGACCAGCTTCCTTGGTAGCTTGACGCTGTGAATCAGAGAAGTAAGCAGGTACAGTGATAACTGCATCAGTTACTTCTTGACCGAGGTAATCCTCAGCTGTCTTCTTCATCTTCTGCAGAATCATTGCAGAAATCTCCTGTGGAGTATATTTACGGTCGTCAATCTGAACTCGTGGATAACCACCCTCATTAACAACCTTGAATGGAACACGCTCAGCCTCTTTCTGACACTGTGCGTAAGTCTCACCCATGAAACGCTTAATAGAGTAAATGGTCTTCTCTGGGTTTGTGATAGCCTGACGCTTAGCAGGATCACCCACCTTACGCTCGCCGCCCTCAACGAAGCCAACGATAGAAGGTGTAGTACGCTTACCCTCGCTGTTAGCGATTACCACTGGCTCATTACCTTCAAATACAGCAACACAAGAGTTTGTTGTTCCTAAGTCAATTCCAATAATCTTTCCCATAATTGTATAGTATATTTTTTATTATTAATTCATATTCTGTTCTTGACGCTTGTCTTTCGCAGGGTATCAGCCTATTGGCTCTGTTTCCTGCACTTTAGCTATTGCCGACAACGTCATTTGCCAATTATTAGACAAATGATGTGCCAACAGAGATAGACTGACAGAATGGCAGAAAGAAAAAGTCCGAGAATCTCTTAAAAGAAATTCCCAGACTTTCGTTTATCCTATTTTATATAGAGTTATGCTCTTGGATCAGACCTAAAATCAAAAATCTCGCTATCTTTAAATAAAGCCTTGTCAATAGTATTATCTATCAGCACACCAGCTTCAATAAGTCGGAAACCTGTTATTTTCTTAGCACTATTATATCCACCATAAGTATATGCTGGATTAAACCAGAATCCGATTGCAACATCATGTGTCTTACCTCCATAAGTCAGTTTACCTAAATCTAATCGATAAGGAGCAACATAAAAAAGAATAGGCTTCACCTCAAACACACTTATAACACACTTGATATCCTGATTATGTAAAGCCTCAACCGCCTTTTTTAAATCAGAATCAGTGATTCTATTTGCCAGTATTTTACTTGGAATACCTTTTAAAACAAGCGTTGTATCATCCTTTATTTCCCAGTTTATGCGTACGGAGTCTTTCTTACTAATCACACTGTTGGCAGAATTGTAATTATAGGTAAACAATTTACCTTGATAGATTCCCTGAATCATGCTCAAAGCAGCTTTGCGTTCTGCAGGTGTTGGCAATTTACGCCCTCCATCATTATCACCCAGGCAAGAAGATAATGACAATGTTGCAATAAATACAACAGCTAAAAGTAATAAATTCTTTTTTTTCATTATAGTTAGTTTTGGTTTAATGTTTTGTACCTAAAAATCCATGATTTGGAAATTATCATAACACTTGTTTAAGCTTATCGGTTACAAAAATACAAATTATCTATTGATTTCTAACACAATTACTGTTAAAAGACCTCATAAAGAGTGATAATGAAAGAAAGTTAGTTTTCATTTGACAAATTGCTTGCATGAGTAATAAGAATTAAAATGGTTCTATAACGAATCGTGTGGGTAAATAGTTTTTTCCTTGCCAGCGTTCCTATGTTTAATGGCTTTATGGCTGAACAGATGAAGACGAATTAATCTACAAAGTATAAAGGAGTTTGAGCTAAACAAGCCTCTACACACCTCCTACGTATTCTTAGTATTACAACATTTTGCTCACAATTCATCCCCTGTCATCCTTATATCATGGTGAATTTTACCCTCCGCACATGTGGTGTTAACCCTCCGCACCATATGTGCTAAGCACCTGCACCACATGTGCAGAGTAACAGCACCACAGCAAATGATGGTAAACATTCACGAATATTGTATGAAATAAGACCTTAAAACATCCTTTTCCATTGGCTAAAGTGTTAAAGAGTAAAACTAAACTGAACAAATAACTTCTTTTTATGAATACAACAGATATTATTCTAATCGGGGCAAACAACCCACACGATTCGTTATAGAGCCATTAAAAAAGCCACTTGCTGTTTTTATACAACAAATGGCAGTAAGCGTTATAATGTCTTAGTTTTCTTTCCAGAAAGCAGGAGAGAAAAGAACCAAGACGGTGAACAATTCCAAACGACCAACAAGCATAAGGAAAGAACAAATCCACTTTGCCAAGTCTGGTAGCTGTGCCCATGACATAGTAGGACCAATTTCCATACCCAAAGTAGGGCCAACATTACCTAAAGAACTCAACGTAATCGTGATAGCATTCGTGTTATCAATACCAACCGCAATCATCATGAAGGCACAGAAGAGTGTCAAAATAAGATAAAGTCCGATGAAACCTAAAAGTGTTACACGCTTTGACTGTGGTATATTCAATCCATCTATCTTCATTGGCAAAACTGCATTAGGATGCAATATCTGACGGAACTCATTGCGCACCACCTTTAATAACATTACACCACGAATACTCTTGATACCACCACTGGTAGAACCAGAACAACCTCCAAAAAACATACAAGCAGCCAAGACAACCCATGTGACATGAGGCCATTTGGCAGCATCGTCGCTAAAAAGTCCTGTTGTTGTTATGAAGGAAACTACCTGAAAAAGAGAACTACGAAAAGCATGCTCTATCTCATAATGATTGCGGTAAACAAGTTCAAAGGAGATAAAAATAGTAAACGAGAGTACCATTATGGTATAGAAACGGAACTCGCTATTTTTCAATAGTTTCTTAATATCTAACCCTACAGCCGAGGCATACAACAAAGTAAAGTTGACACCAGACAGAAAACAGAACAAAGCACAGACGTACTCTTCTGCAGGAGAATGAAATGTTGTGATAGAACCGCTCTCCGTTGAGAAACCACCCGTCGCTGTACTGGTCATTGAATAGTTGAAAGCATCAAACCATCCCATACCACACAGCTTATAAGAGAATATACAAGCAATCGTCAAAACCAAATAAACGACCCAAATCCACTTGGCACTTGTACTCAATCGCGGATGAAGTTTACTCTTTATAGGACCAGTAGCTTCAGCCGCAAACACCTTTACCGAACCTCCCACCATAGAAGGGAGGATGGCTATAGTGAAGAACACGATACCTAACCCACCTATCCACTGAGTCAACGAACGCCAGAAGAGGAGTCCTTTGGGTAGATGTTCAGGATAATCTATAATTGTAGCACCAGTCGTTGTAAAACCAGACATTGCCTCAAAGAATGCATCTGTAAAACTCCCTATATAGCCACTAAGCATAAACGGAAGAGTCCCAAAGATTGTAAAAAGAATCCAAGATACCGTTACGACGAAATAAGCATCACGACGTCCCAAGAGGTTATCAGCATGGAGTCCCAACAATCGGAAGACGATACCAGCACCTGCCGTTATTAGAATACTCCACACGAAAGGCATGATATCAAGACCATTATATAACAATGACACGAACAGACAAAGAAGCATCAATACACCCTCTATCCACAACAGCGACCCAAGAATCTTGGAAATAAGCTTCAGATTAAGCATGGTTAAATAAATAATTTCTCCACCTTTTTCATATCAACATTATAACAGAAGACCACAACAGAGTCGCCTGCTTCAATCTGTGTATTACCAGAAACAAGCATGCCCTCTCCGTTTCTTACGAGTCCACCAATAGTCACTCCCTTTGGGAGATTTAGCTCTCTTACAACCTTTCGAGTAATCTTTGCATCAGGAACTGGTACAAACTCTGCCACATCTGCATTGATTGACATAAGGAACTTCACATTCGCTACATTTGCATCAAGCATCATCTGATAGATATGACTGGCTGCAAGTGCCTTCTTATTGATAATTGTACCAATGTCAAGTCCATCTGCCGTACCCACATAATCAAAGTTCTCTACGGATGCTACCGTCTTACGAACACCAAGTCGTTTAGCTGTCAGACAAGCCAAGATATTTGTTTCCGCATTAGAGGTTAATGCCACGAAGGCTTGTGTATGACGGATTCCCTCTTCCTGCAAGAGACCAATATCACGACCATCACCATTAATTACCAGCCTATCCTCACTGAATATGTCGTTCAGAACCTCACAACGAGCGGGATTAAGTTCAATAATCTTCGCATTCATATATTCTGGTAACATCTTTACAGCACGTGCAGCGGTCTTACCACCGCCCATAAAGATAACATTCTGTACATCGACATACTGCTCCTTGCCAACAATCCTACGGATATATGGGATATACTGCTTTGTAGTCATGAAATAAACCAAGTCGTATAACTGCAAGGTATCATTACCACCAGGAATAATCGTTTCATCATTTCGCTTAATGGCTACTACATGATAAGGATCGTCTGGTCCACTAATATCTTTCAGTGGCTGATTAAGAATCTCACAAGTCTCACGTAACTTAATACCCAACATTACCAATGCCCCATCATGCACATCCCAACGTTGGCGTACCCATGACATCTTCAAGCCATTGATAATGTCCTTTGCAGCCAATATCTCAGGGTAGATGATATCATCCACACCCATCTTACGAAACAGTTCTTTGTTAGACTCTTCAATATACTCCGAATTGTCCACACGTGCGACAGTCTTCTTTGCACCCAGCTGATGTGCCATAACACAAGCCGCAATATTAGCCGATTCGTTTGGAGTAACAGCAATAAAAAGGTCCGTGTGTTCCACGCCAGCATCTTTCAACCCCTTGATATTTGTGGCTGAACATTCCATAGTTAACAAGTCATACTCACTGCTGATTTTCTCCAGGTTTTCTGGATTCTCATCCATGAGTATGATATCTTGCATATTACGAGAAAGCAGTTTCGCCAAGAAAGTTCCAATAGCGTACGCCCCAGATATGATAATTTTCATTTCTTCTTCTTTTTCAATTAAAACAACGATGGAAATGGGTGATGGTAAATGATAGATGATAAAAAGATAAACTATTCATTAGCCACCATCAACTGTCGTTTGATACTTTCAATATCTATTCCACAGATTTCACGTAATTGCTGTACCGTTCCTTGTTCTACAAAATGGTCTGGCATACCCATGCGAGTTATCTGTGGTGTATAACCATGATCGCTCATCCACTCTGTCACAGCTGAACCCAAGCCGCCATTACGCACACCATCTTCTATCGTTATGATACGTGAAAAACGGCTGGCTACTTCCTCAAGAAGCTTATCATCCAATGGTTTCAAGAAGCGCATATCATAGTGCGCGACCGACGGACAATGACCTTCTGCGTTGTGTGGCTCTGCACCCTCTATCAGTTTAATAGCCTTCTCAACCTCATTGCCAATAGGTCCGATACTCAAAACAGCAACATCCCAGCCATCATGTAGACGACGTCCTGTACCCACCTCTATCTCTTTGAGTGGGCATTCCCAATCTGTCAAGACACCATTACCACGTGGATAACGAATAACAAAGGTACCCTTATCAGGCAACTGTGCCGTATACATCAATCTACGAAGTTCACGTTCGTCCATCGGTGAGGCTATTGTAAGATTTGGAATGGGTCGTAAGAAAGCCATATCAAATGCACCATGATGCGTTGCACCATCTTCACCCACAAGACCAGCACGGTCCAAACAAAGAACTACGGGAAGGTTAAGAATAGCTGCATCATGAATAATACTATCGTATGCACGCTGTGAGAAAGCACTATAAATATTACAGAAAGGTTGCAAACCATCCTTAGCCATACCAGCAGAGAATGTAACAGCATGTGCCTCTGCAATACCTACGTCAAAGGTGCGCTCAGGCATAGCATTCATCATTATATTCAAAGAACAACCTGTTGGCATAGCAGGTGTTACTCCAACAATACGAGGATTCTTCTTTGCAAGCTCCAACAGAGTTTTTCCAAATACATCTTGAAACTTTGGTGGCTCATTGGTGCGGTCCTGCACAATACGTTTACCCGTCTCTGGGTCAAACATACCAGGTGCATGCCAAACCGTTGCACTCTTCTCAGCAGGTTCATATCCCTTACCTTTCTTCGTATGCAAATGAAGGAGCTTTGGTCCTTTCATATTTTTCAACTGACGAAGAATACGGACTAACTCACCGACATTATTACCATCAAAAGGTCCGAAGTAACGAATATTCATACCCTCGAACATATTTTGTTGATGCGATAAAGCCGACTTAAGTGCATTATTAAAACGTAACAAGCCCTTACGACGTTCATCATTCAGCAAGCCTTTATCGTGCAACCATTGTGATGCTTTGAAACGCAAACGATTGTAAGTCTCATTGGTATCTAACTTTAACAAGTACTGTTCCATACCCCCCACAGCCCTATCAATAGACATATCATTGTCATTAAGAATGATAAGCAAGTCATTAGGCTGACTGGAAACGTTGTTCAGACCTTCAAAGGCTAAACCACCACTCATAGCGCCATCGCCTATAATGGCAACAACATGCCGTTGCTGCTTAGTAAGGTTAGCAGCAACCGCCATACCTAAAGCTGCGGAGATAGAATTGGAAGCATGCCCACAAGTAAAGGTATCATACTCGCTCTCTAAAGGAGAGGGGAATGGCATCAGACCATCCAGTTTTCGATTGTTACAAAAGTTCTCACGGCGTCCCGTCAGAATCTTATGACCGTATGCTTGATGACCGACATCCCACACGATACGGTCTTCTGGAGTATTAAAAACATAGTGGCATGCCACCGTTATCTCAGTCGCACCTAAGCTGGAGCCAAGATGACCTGGATTAACAGCAACCTCTTCTATAATATCCTTTCGCAACTGCTGACATAGTCTTGGTAATTCATCCAAAGAGAGTTTACGCAAGTCGGCAGGTGACTGTATTTTATTTAAAAGGTCGAAACTATTTTCCTTTGACATTATCGAATAACATGAAAACAATGCAAAGGTACGCTAAATAGATTAAAGGGCAAAATAAAACAGAGAGGTATTCTATTATTTAAGGTCGAATTAGTAAATGAGGCTCTAAATTAGACTATACAATAATTCTTTCCTAACACAAACAAAACAAAGTTTTAGCTGACAAGCACCCAATCAACAAATGAATGGATACTGTGTGATGAAATAAAAGACAACGCCTGACAAATAAGAACAAACAAATTAGAACATAAAAAACAGGAACGAACCTTAAAGATTCATTCCTGTTTATTATTTCAGTCAACCAACCTTATGAAGGTTAGCTAATTGATAGCTTAATTACTTAACGTAAACAACAGCCAAACGGTTAGAAGTTACGCCCTGTACACCCTGACCCTTAGCTTCATCAACGATGACACCACGGCTCTGGAGATACTTAGCAACAACGTCTGCACGGTTCTGAGAGAGGCGATCGTTGAGTGCCTTTGGACCCTCTGGAGAAGCTGTACCTACGATCTGTACGTGACGGCCTGCCTTAACATCATCAAGAGCCTTCTTAGCCTCGTTTGTGAGGAAGTACTTACCCTGAGCGAATGTTACGAATACCAAGTTGTCAATGCAGAGAGTCTGAGTTGTCTGTGCAGGAACCTCCTTAACAACCTCCTTAACAACTTCCTTAACAATCTCCTTAGGCTTAGCATTAAGCTGATCGCGGAGAGAGTTAATCTCATCGTTCAACTCACCAACATTCCATACCTTGAAGTTATGAGTACCATTAGAAGTCTTGAACTTGTAGTTAAGACCTACGAAGAGACCAAGCTGAGCAGCCTGCTTACCGAACTGAATAGCATCGCCAGGACCGTGTGTAAGATTCCAGAGGATAGCTGGCTCTACATAAAGCTGCCAAGCTCTCTTCTCACCGAGGTTGTAAGCGAAAGTAAGACCAGTCTTAGCTGTCAACTCTGTATCATCACCAGTGTTAGAAGTCTGAATGATGTGCTTGTCACCGTAAGTGATCCAGTAACCGATACCTGCCTCAGCACCTACCTCGAAACGACGATCTGGGTTGTACTCACAGAAGAGGTTTGTGAAGTTTACTGTACCGTTCAAACCGAGGTTAAGACCACGAACAACAGTATGGCTGTTAGAGAAACCTAAAGAACCAGTCTGCCAACGGTTGTCACCAAAGAATGCGAGACCCTCGAGGTTTGCACCATAAACTGGACTGAACTGCTTACCGAGCTTAAGACCAGCTGCAGCGTTAAGAGGAGTGAAATGACTAAGATTAAGAGGACCCATAACACCACCCTCTACACCGAGGTAAACATTGTCAAATGCCTTAGCCTTCTCGTAAGCTACCTGAGCCTGTGTACTTGTGATACCCATAGCGAGCATCGAAAGTGCAATCAAAAACTTTTTCATAAATGCTTAATATTAATTCTGTTAATTTTAGCGACTTAATTGTATTCGGTTTGCAAAGATAGCACTTTTTTTGAATAGACTACATTATTTCATAGAAAAAATTCTAATTATTTAGTAAAAAAGTGCTTTTTCAACATCTTTTTCACACTTTTGGACAATAAAACATGTCAAAAGCAGTTATTCAAAACTTTATTATTCTCTCAGAAAATGGTGTTTAGACAATAAATAAAAGAAACTTTTTCTTACCTTATATAATATAACAACTTGGTATAGTTATACTCTTTTACATTATTATATATAACATATCTTTATAACATAACAACGTATTATGTTTCTCTAAGACGCCTAAAAAGATAGAAGATAAACATCATTCCACGAAGAGACAGTTCAACAGCCATTGCAAACCACACACCACAAAGACCATAATGTGACGCAAGCGCATAAGCTAATGTTAGACGAATAAGCCACATACTGCCTAAGTTTATCAACGAAGGCCTCAGCGTATCACCAGCTCCAATACAGACACTATAAGCAACAATGGCTGCAGCAAAGAATGGTTCGGCAAAGGCTTCTATACGGAGAATAGATGTTCCTAAAACCTGAATTTCAGCTACAGGAGAGAGCAAACCTATCATTTCTGGCGCGAAGATATACATAACAACACCCATAAACGCCATTACAACCATACCAAGAGATACTGTCATCCACGCAAAACTACGATGAAGATCACGCCTATCAGCACCCACACTCTGCCCCACCAACGTTGTAGCAGCCTCACTAATACCATGCCCCGGCATATAACAAAGACTCTCTGCGGTGATAGCAAACGAATGAGCTGCAATAGCGATGTTACCCAAAGGAGCTACAATCATTGTTGAAACAAGTTGCGCACCATTCATCAGAAGATATTGTAATGCCATCGGAGCGCCAATCTTCATGGCATTCCATATATACTGCCAACGCCACACAAAACGTTCAACATCCAGTTTCCATGCCAGAATAGGGCTTTGAAAGATTGCATAATAAGCCAACGGAAGTGCAACACAAACAAAAGACAGAAGACTTCCGAGAGCCGCTCCAGCCACCCCTTCACCCAAACCCGGCATCGTTATCTCCATACCAAAGAGAGTAATTGTACGTGTAGGGAAGATAAAGAAATAGTTAAAAATCACATCCAGCACACACATCAATATCGCCATAAAACTTGGACGGCGCATATCACCTGACACCTTCAGCATAGCTGCTGACATATACTCGATTAGGTGGAAAGGGATTATGAGAGAGAAGATAAGGAAATAAACAGTTGCATCATGCTGTATATCAGCACCGCCACCCAGCCACACAGGAAGACGAGAACCGATAAGAAAAGTTATAAGCAGCAAAAACAGTGCAAAGCAAAGACCAAAAATATAGCCGTGACGCATAACTGCACGTGCCTTTGCAAAGTCATTAGCGCCAATAAAGTGGGCAACCTGAACAGAAAAACCCATCGTTACCGCACTCACCAAAGAGAAGAAAAGCCATGTCGCGGGCTCAACAAGTCCAATAGCTGCTGATGGTTCTGCACCGAGCGAACCCACCATTCCCGCATCGATATAAAACATCAAAACCGTTGTTACCTGCGCCAATATAGATGGGATACTGAGTTGGATAATGAGATTAAACTTCTCATTCCTGCTCATTACCTCACCACTACGAATCTTGGCAAGAAGACTTTCTGCTACGGATTTACTGAAAGATATACGCACGAGAATATGATAATATGTGAATAATAAAAACCTGAATAATAATCAACATGAACTTAATAAGGTAAGCCAACAGAAGCGCCCAGCAAAGAGTATCCCAAATACTAAAAGCAAAATAGGGACTTCGCTCCCGTCTGTCCGCTATTATTTCTAAGCCGAACACACGGGAACTTGTGTCCCTACATATAAGAATAAAGGTCTTACAGACCTTTCGAAAAGGCTATGACGTTCTACCTTAATTATGAATCCTTCAACTTTGTTCCCGGATGAGAGAAGTCTACAAGGCGCAAGTCAAAGATAAGAGTTGAATAAGCTGGTACCGCACCCGAAGCGCTCGCACCATAACCCAACTGATAAGGTATGTATACAGTCCAATGATCGCCACGATGCATTGACATCAAAGCAGTTGTAAAACCATCTACAAGACTTATCGGTTTCCCCTTAGAATCATAACTAAGACCTATGTAACTATGATTCGGACGAGATATTGCAGCATTAAAAGTATCGCTTGACCATGACTTATCAAAGATAAGTCCAGCCGTGTAAGTTGTAGATGGAATCAAACGCCCCATGTAATGCATAGATACAGAATCAGAATACAACGGACTCGTTGTGCCTGTCCCTGCTTGTTCCACATGTGCTATAATATAATTCTCTGGACTATAAGTCAACGCAGAACCTGATGTCTGCTTCTGGTTTTGGAAAGTATAATTAAGAATTATCTTCCATGAAGTATCACCACTCTTGATTTTCTCCTGAGTAGCTGTATAGAGTTTATTCCAATAAGTTTCGTTCTTTGACTGCCAATCAGCATACTCCTCTACAGTGTTATCTTTCTCAGTACATGAAGTAAAGAGACCTGCCGAAAGCATCATTCCACCCAAGCAGAAGGCACCTGCTGCACGGCGAATAAGGGTTTTTATATTCTTTGTCATAGTCTTTTATTTGAGAGGAAAGGGATAGCAGAGTAGGATTACATAGACGTTATAGCTTATCTTGATACGTTATAAGCACCTACAAAAGCCAACTCCGCTATCCTTCCTTTTATTAATCAATATCAATCTTCTTCAATAATGCTGTGATAGATACGCGATCCTCAATAATCTCACGCAGCTTCTCTACTGGCACACGCTCCTGCTTCATTGAATCACGATAACGCAATGTTACTGTATTATCAGTCAGAGTATCGCCATCAACAGTTACACAGAAAGGAGTACCAATAGCATCTTGACGACGGTAACGCTTACCGATAGAATCCTTAGCCTCCATATGTGTGTTGAAATGGAACTTCAGTTGGTTAACAATCTCTTGAGCCTTCTCTGGAAGTCCATCTTTGTTTACCAATGGTAAAACAGCACACTTAACTGGTGCTAAAGGCTCAGGGAGTTTCAAGACAATACGGCTTGATCCGTTCTCCAAAGGTTCCTCTGTATAACTATGACACATCACTGATAAGAACATACGATCTACTCCGATAGATGTCTCAACATCGTAAGGAACATAGTTCTCTTTGCGCTCTGGATCGAAATATTTTATCTGTCTTCCCGAGTACTTCTCGTGTTGTGAAAGGTCAAAGTTGGTACGTGAGTGAATACCTTCAACCTCCTTGAAGCCGAATGGCATACGGAATTCAATGTCAGTAGCCGCATTTGCATAATGAGCTAACTTCTCGTGATCATGGAAACGATAGTTATCGTCGCCCATACCTAAAGCCTCATGCCATGCCAAACGGTGCTTCTTCCAATATTCAAACCACTTCATCTCTGTTCCAGGCTGGCAGAAGAACTGCATCTCCATCTGTTCGAACTCACGCATACGGAACACAAACTGACGTGCAACAATCTCGTTACGGAATGCCTTACCAATCTGACAGATACCGAAAGGCAACTTCATACGACCAGTCTTCTGTACGTTGAGGAAGTTTACGAAGATACCCTGCGCTGTCTCTGGGCGCAGATAAATCTTGTTAGTAGCTTCAGCAGATGCACCCATCTCGGTAGAGAACATAAGATTAAACTGACGAACGTCTGTCCAATTGGTTGTACCACTGATTGGGTCAACGATTCCTTCATCAAGAATAATCTGCTTCAAAGCCTCAAGGTCTGGTCCTTGCATAGCCTCAGCATAGCGTGCATGAAGGTCGTCACGCTTCTTCTGATTTTCAAGAACACGTGGGTTGGTCTCACGGAACTTAGCCTCATCGAAAGCCTCACCAAACTTCTTAGCTGCCTTGGCTACTTCCTTCGCAATCTTCTCCTCGTATTTTCCTATCTGGTCCTCAATGAGATTATCAGCACGATAACGCTTCTTTGAGTCGCGATTATCAATCAATGGGTCGTTGAAAGCATCAACGTGACCGCTGGCTTTCCAAACAGTCGGGTGCATAAAGATAGAGGCATCGATACCAACAATATTGCTATGCAGCAATACCATTGACTGCCACCAATACTGCTTGATATTGTTTTTCAGCTCAACACCGTTCTGACCGTAGTCATAAACAGCTGCTAAACCATCATAAATATCACTACTTGGGAAGACGAAGCCATACTCTTTGCAGTGGCTCACAATCTTCTTGAAAACATCCTCTTGTGCCATAATAATCTATTTATACCTTAATTTTTGACGCAAAGTTACGCTTTTTTAGCCGAAAAAGAACAGGTTTACTACGAAACTTTCGCCTAAATCGATTATTCATGAGCCAGTCTTTTGATTTGACTGACGTTATGCTATCTCGTAAACAATGCCTTACAATATAGTATTATGCTAACAATCATGAACTTTTCTTGCATTTTTAACAGGCATATTGATGCCCAACACGAATGGTGTTAAGCCTCCACACCAATCGTGCTGACGCTCCGCACCATTGGTGCGGAGGCTTAGGTCAATCATTGAGAGGGGTTATCTATTCAGATGATAACAACCCATTTGGATTGAAAAAAGGCTATGATGCGAGTGAAACAAGAGTAGGCAACAAACAGAAAACCAAATCCAACACTTGAATAAGCTATAATTTGCCTATTTACTTTTTTTTTCGTACATTTGCAGTCTTATGAAGCTTGCTTCTTTAAGTGATAAAACAAGAACTATATGGATGACGAAATAAAAGACTTGGACGGACAGACTCCTGAGGAAGAGACTCGGGAAAAGGATTCTCATTCTGATTACAAACCTGCTGATAGGTTTGATGCCGCTGCCGTGCATCACCTCTCTGGCATGTACAAAAACTGGTTCTTGGATTACGCCAGCTACGTAATCCTTGAGCGTGCTGTTCCTCATATTGAGGACGGTTTGAAGCCTGTACAACGCCGTATTCTCCATTCCATGAAACGAATGGACGATGGACGATACAACAAGGTTGCAAATATCGTTGGTCATACGATGCAGTTCCACCCTCATGGTGATGCCTCTATCGGTGACGCTTTGGTACAAATGGGACAGAAAGACCTACTCATCGACATGCAGGGTAACTGGGGAAACATTCTCACTGGTGACCGTGCTGCTGCGCCACGATACATTGAGGCACGCCTATCAAAGTTTGCCTTAGAGACTGTATTCAATCCGAAGACAACAGAATGGCAACTTTCTTATGACGGCAGAAACAAAGAGCCGATTACGCTTCCAGTGAAGTTCCCGCTGCTTTTGGCACAGGGTGCTGAAGGTATCGCTGTAGGCTTGTCATCCAAGATTCTACCACATAACCTCAACGATATCTGTGATGCAGCTATCAGCTATCTGCGTGGTGAGGAATTTAACCTCTATCCAGACTTCCCAACAGGCGGTAGCATTGATGTATCGAAGTATAATGATGGTCAGCGTGGTGGTGTTCTGAAGGTGCGTGCAAAGGTTGAGAAACTCGATAATAAAACCCTCGTCATCCGTGAGGTCCCTTTTACAAAGACCGCTAACACGCTTCAAGAGTCTATTACGAAGGCTGTTGAAAAAGGCAAACTAAAGATTCGAAGAGTAGAGGACATGACTGCTTCGGAGGTGGAGATTCAACTTCATCTTACACCGGGTACGTCAAGTGACAAGACTATTGATGCCCTCTATGCTTTCACTGATTGCGAGATAAACATTTCGCCAAACTGTTGTGTCATCCGAGACAACAAACCAGAGTTCTTGACGATATCAGATGTATTGCGCAATTCTGCCGAACATACGAAAGCTTTATTGAAATTAGAGTTGGAGATTCGCAAGCATGAATTAGAGGAACAGTTGTTCTACAACTCACTTGAACGTATCTTCATCGAGGACCGTATCTATAAGGAGCGTAAGTTCGAAACAGCTAAGGATATTGATGAAGTTGTGAGCTTCGTCGACTCCAAACTCGAACCATATAAGAAGACCTTTATCCGTGAGGTGACACGTGAGGACATCATCCGCCTTTTGGAAATCAAGATGCAACGTATTTTGAAGTTCAATAAGGATAAGGCTGACGAATTGATTCAGAAGATTAAGGCAGAGATTGCCGAGATTGACAAGGACCTTAGCGAGATGGTTCGCGTCACTATCGAGTGGTTCACACACCTGAAAGAGAAATACGGAAGCGACCATCCACGCCGTACAGAGATTAAGAGCTTCGATACGATTGTTGCTGCTAAGGTGGTAGATGCCAACGAGAAATTATATATTGACCGTCAGGAAGGTTTCATTGGTACAGGTTTGAAGAAGGCTGAGTTCGTTCAGAACTGCTCAGATCTTGATGATGTGATTATCTTCTATCGTGATGGAAAGTACAAGGTCATCCGAATTACCGACAAGGTGTTTGTGGGTAAGGGAGTTCTTCACGTACAAGTGTTTAAGAAGAACGACAAGCGTACGATTTATAACGTCGTTTATCGTGACGGAAAGACGGGACCTTACTATATCAAACGCTTCAACGTGACTTCTATCACACGTGATAAGGAATACGACGTAACCCTCGGTACGCCTGGTTCAAGGATTAACTACTTCACAGCCAACCCTAATGGTGAGGCGGAATTGATAAAGATAACCCTCGACCCGAACCCTGACAAGAAGAAGCAAAACATCTTCATGGAGCGTAACTTTGCCGACATCCTCATCAAGGGACGTGCTGCAAAGGGTAATCTGCTGACCAAAGAGAGCATTCACCGCATCTCACTGAAGAGCCACGGACACTCTACTTTGGGCGGACGTAAGGTTTGGTTCGACCCAGATGTCAATCGTATCAACTACGAAGACCACGGTCGTTTCCTTGGAGAATTCTCCGACCAAGACAGTATTCTCGTAATACTTAAGAATGGAGAGTTCTATACCACCAACTTCGATGCATCTAACCATTATGAGGACAACATCCTCCGTATAGAGAAATTTGATGCTGACAAGCCTTGGACAGCTGTTATCTTCGATGCCGATAATCAAGGTTATCCTTATTTGAAGCGATTCCAGATGGAAGCAAGTAAGCGTCATCAGAACTTCATCGGAGATAACCCAGAGTCAAGGATGGTACTGCTGACTGACGTTGCCTTCCCTCGCATACAGCTGACATACGGTGGTGCAGATGCTTCACGTGGCACAGAGGAGATTGATGCTGAGCAGTTTGTTGGTGTGAAGGGATTCAAGGCAAAGGGTAAACGATTGACAACTTGGACAGTTGACAAGATTGAAGAGCTGGAGCCAACACGCTTCCCTGAAGAAGAGAAAGCTGACGAAGGTTCTGATGTAGGGGAAAACTCTGCAACTGTAACAAATGAGGAGAACCTCGACCCCGATGCAGGAAAATCTCAACAGCAGGTCATCGATGAGATTACTGGTCAGCTAAACCTCTTCGACAACGAATAAACAATACGATAAGTAACGAATTAAAAAAGAGGGTGTGTCAAAATGTACACATCCTCTTTTTTATGCACAAAGCCCCGACTTTCTCAAGCCAGGGCTTTGCTATTTCCTAAAGTTTTTGTACCTTTAGGCATAAAAAAATCTCATTATGACAAAAGTACACTTTCGTTCTTACATACACAAGAAAATGATTCTTTTTCCTCAAAGAATCGATAAGGATATCGCAGAAGATGACCCTGTTCGTCTTTTAGACGCCTTGGTTGATAACCTTATGCTGGATAAAGTCTACAGTCTTTATAAGCCCAGTGGTCGCAAGCCGTATCATCCACAAATGATGCTCAAGGTGATTCTTTATGCCTATATGAATAATATCTATTCCTGCCGTCGTATAGAGTCGCTTCTCAAGCGTGACATTCATTTCATCTATCTGGCAGGATATGAGCAGCCTGACTTTATTACCATCAATCGTTTTCGTAATCGTGTGAAAAAGGAAATCAACAATATCTTCACACAAGTCGTATTATTACTTGCAGACAAAGGTCTGATAAGCCTTGACGTTGAATATATTGACGGTACAAAGATAGAATCGAAAGCCAACAAGTATACCTTCGTTTGGAAAAGAACCGTGGAAAAGAACCGCACCAAGTTGCAGGAACAAATACGCACACTCTTGCTTCAGGTTGACGATGTCATTGCGCAGGATAATGCCGCTAAGAAAGAAGGTATTGAGTTCACTGCAGCTCTGCTTGATGAGATATCCGAAGAATTGAACAAGTCTTTGGAATCAATCCCTGAACCTAAGACAAAAGAAGAAAAGCAGGCTGTTAGAACCAAGAAAAAACAGCTTAAGGAGCTTGAGAAGAAACGTAATAAACTCCAAGAGTATGACCAACACCTTGAGATAATGGGAGAAAGAAACTCTTATAGCAAGACCGACCCTGATGCCACGTTTATGCACATGAAGGAGGATGCTATGCGCAACGGACAGACTAAGCCAGGATATAATCTACAGATAGCAACTGAGAACCAGTTTATCACCGACTTTGCACTCTATGCTAACCGTACAGATACGCTTACACTTCCCTCTTTCTTGGAGTCCTTCAACTCACGCTACCATCGCTATGCAAAGACAGTCGTAGCCGATTCGGGATATGGCTCCGAGGAAAATTATCTGTTCATGGACGTACATAATATGGAAGCCTATGTGAAGTATAACTACTTCCATAAAGAACAGCGTCCACGCTATACACCTAACCCCTTCAGTCCTGCAAGCCTTTACTATAATAAGGAACAGGATTTCTACGTCTGCCCAATGGGGCAGCACATGAGGCGTATAGGCATGAAGCGTTCCCTAACCTCTAATGGATTCGTTACTTACAGCGTACGTTATCAGGCAGAACGCTGTGAGGGCTGTCCGTTGAGAGGTTTATGCTTCAAGGCAAGAGGAAACAGAATTATAGAAGTAAACCACCAACTACAGCAATATAAACAAAAAGCACGGGAACTACTGACCTCTAAAGAAGGTATCAAGCATCGAGGACGAAGGTGCATAGAACCTGAAGCTGTTTTTGGACAAACAAAATATAATAAAGCTTACAAGAGATTTAGACATTTTGGAAAAGACAAGGTCAATATGGACTTTGCCTTCTTTGCCATTGCCTTTAATATAGGAAAAATGTGCAGAAAAACTAATCTCAAGGAACTAAAAGCCATTATGGAGGTACTTTTAGTCACCGTCAGGTGCTTTATACAAGTTTATATAGGCTATTTAAGTCCCAACAAATCATTTTATATGAAATTAGCAGCATAGCTGAAGTAAATAATGAATTATGTGGTAGACAAGGTAAAGGGGGGAGTAAAAAGAGGATGTGTCCATTTTGACACACCCTCATTCAAAAAACTATTTATAAACATTTGAGTTGCATATCACCTAAAGTTTGGTACAAATATCTATTTAGCCTACGCTTTTACTGATACTTTCTAATTACGCCTATGAACCTAAAGAAGTCCTTATTTAGCTGTATTTCCCTTTCAGCAATAACTCTTTTCACGACATCAACATCAGTTCTTGCACAGGATACCTTGCGCAATAACAAGGTAATTACCAATACACAGATGTTGGGAATAGGTGCTGTAAACACTCTTGACACCTACCTTTCGCCCGAAGAATATACAGGAACAGAGTTTCGTTACGTTTCTCATTCCATACGTGAGAATGGCAGTAAGCTGTCAAGAGAACTCATACATCAGGCACAAATACTATCAGTACATAATCGAAAGGAGAATAATAACGAGATTGGTGGCTTTTATAACTTCCAATACAACTGGCAATATGCCTTAGGACAATGGAACGTTGGAGAGGGAGAACTGCTCCTAAAAGCTGGTGGAGGAATAGATACGCGACTCGGTTTCCTTTACAACACCCGTAACTCCAATAATCCTGCACAGGCTTACGCACAAATGAATATTGCACCGAATGCCATTCTTGCCTATCGCTTCCGCCTTCGAAATATTCCTTTCCAACTACGTTATGAAGTACAAAGTCCACTCCTCGGACTGACATTCTCTCCCAATTACGGACAGAGTTATTACGAGATTTTTACTCGTGACAACTATGATCATAACCTTGTTGCCACATTTCCTGTATCTGCCCCATCGCTCCGCCAATTGCTTACGATTGATATCACGGTTCATCATACGACAGTCCGTCTTGGCTACCTTGGCGATTATCAACAGGCAAAGGTCAACCAATTGCGCCAGCATGTATGGAGTAATATCTTCGTATTCGGTATTGTACGCAAGTTTTCAATCAATAAGTTTATCCCATGAGAAAGCTATATCATTCCTTCCTATACCTGCTGATTCCAGTACTAACAATACTCTGTACTGCGACAAGTTGCGTCACCAATGACCAACTTCCAGATAGTCCACAAGGCAACTTTGAGGCTTTGTGGCGAATTATCAATGAGCATTACTGCTTCTTCTCACAGAAAGGGATAGACTGGCAGGAGGTACACAGTCGCTATGCTCGGCAGTTTGACAACTCTATGACTGCCAAACAACAGTTTGAAGTAATGACTAATATGCTCTCAGAACTAAAAGATGGGCATGTCAATTTGTACACCTCTTTCAACGTAGGTCGCTATTGGTCGTGGCATGAAGACTATCCCAAGAACTACTCTGATTCGCTTCAACGTCTTTATCTCAAGACTGATTACCTCATTGCAAGTGGCTTAGACTATACTGTCCTTGATGATAACATCGGTTATGTACGCTGTGAAACCTTCCAGAACAGTATTGGTGCTGGCAACCTTGACGATATATTCCTTCATCTTCAACCTTGTAACGGACTGATTATTGACGTGCGTAACAATGGAGGTGGTAATCTCACAAATGCCGAAACATTTGCAGCTCGCTTTACAAATAAGGAACTGCTCGTAGGATACATACAGCATAAAACAGGAAAAGGTCATAGCGACTTCTCACCGTTACAACCAGAATATCTCAAACCAGGAAAGGGTATCCGTTGGCACAAACCAGTCATTGTCCTAACCAATCGCAGCGTATTCTCTGCTGCCAACGAGTTTGTTAAGTATATGAAGTGCTGCCCAAATGTTACCATTGTAGGTGACCGTACAGGCGGTGGAGCTGGTATGCCCTTCTCTTCCGAACTACCTAATGGATGGTCAGTACGCTTCTCTGCTTGCCCAATGTACGACCGTGACAAACAGATGACAGAGTTTGGTATTGAGCCAGATTACAAGGTATCGCTCGCTTCTGAGGACTTCGCACGAGACAAGGACTCTATTATAGAGTTTGCAAGGAAGATGATAAAGACCTTTCCCAAACCCCAATCCCTCTAAAAGGAGGGAATGGGGAGTTCTGAAGAGTATTTATGTTTTATATTTTACCTTGCTTTATCTCGTCAAAAAACAGTTTGTTACCAACCTTGACAACCTTTACCTTATTGGTACATTTTAAGCCCATATCCAAGAAAGTATACTGATACCAGTTGTTACCAAGGCTCACAACACGCAGAACCTTATGAGCATTAGACGGTCCATCTTGAGCACCAGAACGGAACAACCAGCCAGCATAAGCATCTGGTTGTGAATCATATTCATTATCATACGCTGTTTTCAACACCTTCAGCAGCTTCTTCGTGCAATGACTCTTTAGGTATGCACTATTCTCAAAGCCTTTTGAGTTATACATAGACGTAATGAGTGAAATAGCCGCACGTTCATCTTTACTCAAAGCCTTCTTAGTTGGAGTAGCCTTAACAGATACAGCCTTCTGATTCATCACTACACTGGTTTCACCAGCGCCATTACAAAGTACAGAAGCTGATGCATACAAAGCCCCCATACATAAAACAGTTAATAATGTCTTTCTCATTGTTAATAGTTAGTTTAAAGAAATAATATTATTGACATGATAGTCGGTTATTCGTAAAGCAACTCTTCTCTTTCTAACAACGCATCGAAGTCAGCAAAGATCAAAGAGATATTTTATTTAGCAACCAAAGTTCCTGCGCAAAGATATATACTTTATTTTACATATCACCAAATATTATAAAATTAATTATCAACATAATTTATATCGGTAGAGTAAAGATATAAAAGAAAAGATATTCATAAACATTTGGCTATCTCCAAAACATTCTGTATCTTTGCACTCGCTATGCGCCTGTGGCGGAATTGGTAGACGCGCTAGACTTAGGATCTAGTAACTTACGTTGTGCAGGTTCGAGTCCTGTTAGGCGCACTGAAATAAGAGCCGGATAATTGGTAATCAATTATCTGGTTTTTTCATTTATAATACTTGATTCAATCTAAAATGGCATATAAACAAAGCCTTCAGGAGTGGATAGACAGTTTTCTGGGAACTGATATTCACACTATCGACCGCCACATTACAGACTTCTCAAAACAGAAGATAGTCAAAAAAGAATGGATAAAGAAGAGCTTTCTTATAGCAGAAAGTTGTATTGAATATATCAGGAGTACAGACTATCGCATATTTGTTTACATTGGTTTTGCTTTAAGAAACAGACGTAAGCCTTTTATTCCAGACACTTTAAGTTTGATAGCAATGGACAAATGGACTCCTCCTTTCATCATTCTTTCCAAGACGAGAATGGAAAAAGAAGAAAGCTATACTATTTCTGACATACTCAGCAAAAGCCTACAAAGGAACGTATTCTATTGGCAATATAAAGAAAAAGGGCTATATCTTTCAAATGTCTATATTGCTATAGAAGAACCAAAAGAATAAAACCTACCCCTCTTTGGGTAAGAAAACTACTACCGCAATTTATCTTAAGCAAAAGAGATAGGTCCTAAAAGCCTATCCGTCACATGTAACCAAAAAGCTACAGCCTAATACGGAACCCTTTAGGACCTACCTTATATATTTAGAACTTGTAAGCTACGCCTACACCAAGTACCAACTGGTTGTAGTGGCTAATAATCTGATACTTCAACTCAGCGTTTACGCTCAAGTCCTTAGTAAGCTCATACTCTGCACCACCACCGAGGTTTACAGCGAGACGACCATCTGTACCCTTAGCTAAAGTAACATTATCATATTCCACTTTGTATGACCAGTTTGTATAACCAAGACCAGCGACTGGATATACCTTAAACTTATCTGCTACGTCGAAGAGATAGTGAACATTTGCGTTTACATCCCACATTGAAACTCCCTTGTTCTTGAAGAAATAATCAACAGAAGCCTCACCTCTGATCTGATCTGTGAAGTAGTACTGACCCTTAACACCAAGACCGAGACTGTTAGTCTCTGAACCGAATACGAGCTGTGCACCGAGTGCCTTGTCGCCTGCCTGTGCTGAAGCAGAAAGACTCATAACTGCAGCACATACTAAAAGTAAAAGCTTTTTCATTTCTATTTGTTTTTATATTAATAAAGTTTATTTAGTTCGAGGATGTAGACAAAGAAAAGGATTGTAAAACTTATCAACTTTTTCATTTAATCAGTAAAATTACTAAATCCTAAAATATGTCTTAACATGAATAAAAACGCTTTTAGAGTATTAACCCTAACAGTTTTTTTAGTTTCAAATCATATCCGCGAAGTACTAACCACCACTCATATTCACCTTATTTCAGCCTATACAAATAGGGAAGTACTTAAAATTTCAGGTGCAAATATATACAAAATACTTTTAACATCAAAGGAAATAGCACAAATATTGCTAAAAGTAGAACAATAAAGAATGAATATCAAGTATTTGGAGGATAAAATCATACAAATTACCTTTTAACTTCCCTCTTATCAACTATTTGATAAGAATAGAAAGACAAAATGCATAACGAGCATTAGATTTACTCAGAACTTTATAAGAAACAAAAACTCCTGACCCTATGTACAGAGCCAGAAGAAAGGATATAAAAATGCAACTTATCTCCGCCACATTTTCCAAATAGGGAAATTAATCATCGTCTTCGTCATCATACTCAGGCTCCGCCCACTCCACACGTGCACCATAGGCAAGAGTCTGATTCTTCTTTCCTGTACGAGCATTGCGTGTGCTGGTAGGAACGAAGCGACACTTCACATTCTTAATATGCTTCTTAATATCAAAATCGTCTGGATTATCAACGGGCTCACTCTCCACCGTCAGATGAAACCTACCTAATCCTTCAAGTGCCACGGTTTCGCCCTGACGAAGACGATAAGAGATTTCATCAACCAAAGCGATAACGAGTCCACGCACGTCACCACGTGAGAACGACGTGTTCTCCTGAATAGAATCAGCAAGATCGTCGGTCGTTGCAATACCTGTGCTTACCGTGCGAGCATACCATTTACCTGCCCCTTTCTTATCTTTAAACTTACTCTGTTCCAGTCTTATTTCTACTGACATAATTTTCTACTTTATCGTTCCTTATGATATAAAACTGTGCAAATATAATCAAAATAAACAATTCATGCAAAACAAAATAAACTATTTTATAAGAATCAAGCACGCCATCTATAGATAAAAAGAACAAATACATACAACCTCAAAAGCACCTAACACCCTACTTTCACAAGACATATCCAGCTAATCGCAAAGAGTAGTACCGACACAACACACCATTATCATCAAGTTACTTTCACGAAGAAAATTATTTTTTTTCATGAAAATAAATATTTATGTTCACGAAGAAAAATATTTCTTTTCATGAAAATAATTCGCAAGAGTGCAATGTTTTAGAAAAGAAAGTCCCTTAATAGCAAGGCTAAATGACATTTTCAACTAAATTATTTACCATTTGTTTGCGAGAATAAAAAACTTTCCTTACCTTTGCACTCGCCTTACAAAAGTAAGGGGCGTTTAGCTCAGCTGGTTTAGAGCATCTGCCTTACAAGCAGAGGGTCGGCGGTTCGAATCCGTCAACGCCCACCAAGGGGTGTTTCCCTGTAATCTCTTGGGGTTGCAGGGGATTTTTAAAGGGCGTTTAGCTCAGCTGGTTTAGAGCATCTGCCTTACAAGCAGAGGGTCGGCGGTTCGAATCCGTCAACGCCCACCTTTAAAACTTAAAGATGATGACTTTGCAACATTGTTGTGAGGTCTTTTTTGTTTTATTGAGCTTTAATCTGCATTCTTTTTGATATTATTATTATTATTATTTGCGCTATTACTGAATTTATTGTTAAATTTGCACCATATTAATAAATAAAATTATGACCCTTGATGCATTAACAGCCGTATCACCTATTGACGGTCGCTATAGAAGTAAAACGGAATGTCTTGCTGACTATTTTTCAGAGTATGCACTTATCCGTTATCGTGTTCGCGTAGAAATTGAGTATTTCATTACGCTTTGCGAGTTACCATTACCACAATTAGAAAACTTCAACAGCGCTCTCTTTGAACAGTTGCGTGACATTTATCGCAACTTTGACGAGACTTCGGCAGCACGTGTAAAGGAGATTGAGAAGACCACCAACCACGACGTAAAGGCGGTTGAATACTTTATTAAAGAGGAGTTTGACAAGATTGGCGGACTCGATGACTACAAAGAGTTCATTCATTTCGGACTGACATCACAGGACATCAACAACACAAGCGTGCCTTTGTCTGTAAAGGAAGCTCTTGAAGAGGTATTCTATCCACAGATTGAAGAACTGATTGCCCAACTAAAGGATTATGCAGAAGAATGGAAGGACGTACCAATGTTGGCAAAAACACATGGTCAGCCAGCCTCTCCTACCCGATTGGGCAAGGAGGTTGAGGTTTATGTCTATCGCCTCAATGAGCAACTTACCACCTTGCGCAACTGTAAGTTAACAGCGAAGTTTGGTGGTGCAACGGGTAATTTCAATGCCCATCACGTAGCTTATCCACAGCATGACTGGCGTGCATTCGGCAATCGCTTTGTCAGTGAGAAATTAGGATTAGAGCGTGAACAGTGGACAACACAGATTAGCAACTACGACCACTTAGGTAGTGTCTTTGATGCTATTCGTCGTATCAACACCATCATCATCGACCTTGATCGCGACTTCTGGATGTATATCTCAATGGAATATTTCAAGCAGAAGATTAAGGCTGGCGAAGTTGGTTCGAGTGCAATGCCACACAAGGTGAACCCAATCGACTTTGAGAATAGTGAGGGCAACCTTGGTATAGCAAACGCCATCCTACAGTTCTTGGCACAGAAATTGCCAGTAAGTCGCTTGCAGCGTGACCTTACAGACTCAACTGTTTTACGTAACGTGGGTGTTCCTATTGGACATAGCATTATCGCAATACAAAGCACACTGAAGGGTCTTCGCAAACTCATCCTCAACGAAGAGAAGTTGAAAGAAGATCTTGACGACACATGGGCAGTTGTAGCAGAAGCAATTCAAACCATCTTGCGCCGTGAAGCTTACCCACATCCTTACGAGGCATTAAAGGCTCTCACACGCACAAACAAGAAGATGACAGAGGAAACAATACACGCATTCATACAGACACTCGATGTCAGCGACAGCGTGAAAGCCGAACTGATGGCTATAACCCCACACAACTATACAGGAATTTAACCACTCCTATAAAGTCAAAGAAGAAGGAATTAAACTGAGTCTCTCCGTCAAAAGGAGTTCAACATTTTATAAAACAATAAAAAGATAATAATAACAAATTAGCCGTGAGGCCAGTAACATCAAATTCAAAGTTAAACAATTATGGCAGAAGAATTCGAGAACAAAGAAGTTCAATCTGAGCAGAATGAGAACAGCCGCGAAGGCTATTCAGCAGCTGGACAAGGCAGCTACCAAAGAGAGTACCGTGGCACAGGACGCACACAGCGTCCACGTATTCACAGCCAACGTGCTTACAGTACGGACAAGGCTAATAGCAACGACGAAAGCGGATTCCGTCCTGAGGGCTTCGGCTCTGGCTTGCAGAGTGCAGGTCGACCACAGCAGGGTGGTTATCGTCCACGTCAGAACAGCTATGGTGGCGGATATAACAATAGTCGTGGTGGCTATCAGAGTCGCCCACAACAAGGAGGTTATCGTCCACGTTACAATAGTAATGGCGAGGAAGGCGGTTACCAGCCACGCCAGCAAGGTGGATATAACCGTGGAGGATACCAAAGTCGTCCACAGCAAGGTGGCTATCGTCCACGTTACAACAATGATGAAAATGGCTATCAGCCACAGGCTTATCGTCCACGTTACAACGCCAACACTGGTACTGAGGGCGAGGAAAACAACAACTATCAAGCAAATCAAGGCGGTTACCAGCCACGTCAGGGTGGATACCAGCCACGTCAGCAGGGTGGTTATCAGAGCCGTGGTGGATATAATAACAACCGTGGTGGATATAATAACAACCGCGGTGGATACAACAACCGTGGCGGATATAATAACAATCGCGGAGGTTACAACAACCGTGGCGGATACAATCAGGGAGGCTATCGTCAGCACAGTGCTGATTATGATCCACATGCAAAGTATTCACTCAAGAAGCGTATTGAATATAAGGAGGAAAACTACGATCCTAATGAGCCAATCCGCTTGAACAAATTTCTCGCTAACGCAGGTGTATGTTCACGTCGTGAGGCTGATGAGTTCATCCTTTCAGGTGCGGTAACCGTAAACGGCGAGGTTGTAAAGGAGCTCGGTAGCAAGGTTCTGCGTACTGATGAGGTGCTCTTCCAGGAGAAGCCAGTATCATTGGAGAAGAAGGTTTATGTCCTTCTGAACAAACCAAAGGACTATGTTACTACAAGCGACGACCCACAGCAGCGTAAGACCGTTATGGACCTCGTAAAGGGTGCTTGCCCTGAGCGTATCTATCCAGTTGGTCGTCTCGACCGTAACACAACAGGTGTACTGCTCCTTACTAACGATGGTGACCTTGCTTCAAAACTTACTCACCCTAAGTTCTTGAAGAAGAAGGTATATCACGTATTCCTCGATAAGGCTGTTACAGCTAACGACTTGCAGAAGATTTCTGACGGTATCGAGTTGGAAGATGGCGAGATTAAGGCTGACGCAATCGAATATGCTGACCCACAGGATCAGACTCAGGTTGGTATTGAGATTCATAGCGGCAAAAACCGTATCGTACGTCGTATCTTCGAGAGCCTCGGCTATCGCGTTGTAAAACTCGACCGTGTACAGTTTGCTGGTTTGACTAAGAAGAATGTACGCCGTGGCGATTGGCGTTTCCTCACTGAGAAGGAAGTTGATATGCTGCGTATGGGTGCGTTTGAATAAAATAGTAACCTCCCCAAAGCTCTCAAAAGAAGAGGATATGAGCAACCAAACAATGCTACTATTGAAGCATTAAAAAGATTGGTAAACGACATTCCTCTCCTTTTGAAAGACTTGGGGAGTACCTAATTATAATATAGCAAATGAAAAGAACAAAAGTCGTCGATGCTCTTGCTTGCACCGACTTTGGAAAAGATATTAACGTAAAGGGTTGGGTTCGTTCCCACAGAAGTAGCAAGGCTGTTGACTTCATCGCATTGAATGATGGCTCTACTATCAAAAACATTCAGGTTGTAGTTGACCCTTCGACTATCGACGAAGACAAGCTGAAGAGCATCACTACTGGTGCTTGTATTAGCGTTATCGGTAAACTCGTAGAGAGTCAAGGTGCTGGTCAGACTTCAGAGATTCAGTGTAAGGAGATTGAAATCTACGGTCTTTGCCCAAGCGACTACCCAATGCAGAAGAAGGGACAGAGTTTTGAGTACATGCGTAAGTATGGTCACCTGCGTCTTCGTACCAATACTTTCGGTGCTGTATTCCGTATTCGCCACAACATGGCTATTGCTATCCATAAGTATTTCCACGACCACGGCTTCTATTATTTCCATACCCCACTGATTACAGGTAGTGATGCTGAGGGTGCTGGTAACATGTTCCAAGTAACAACACTCGACCTTGACCGCGTTGCTAAGGGTGGTGAGGTTGATTATAGTGCTGACTTCTTCGGAAAGCGCACTAACCTTACAGTATCTGGACAGTTAGAGGGAGAGTTAGGTGCTACCGCTTTGGGTGCTATCTACACCTTCGGTCCTACTTTCCGTGCTGAGAATTCTAACACACCTCGCCACTTGGCAGAGTTCTGGATGGTTGAGCCTGAGGTTGCTTTCATCGACAAGGATGAACTGATGGACCTTGAGGAAGACTTCATCAAGTACTGCGTTCGTTGGGCATTGGAGCACTGTAAGGACGACCTTGAGTTCCTCAATAAGATGATTGATAAGGAGCTTATCGCTCGCTTGGAAGGTGTATTGAAAGAAGACTTCGCTCGTCTTACTTACACAGAAGGTTTCGAGATTCTTCAGAAAGCTGCTGCTGACGGTGTGAAGTTTGAGTTCCCTATCACTCACTGGGGTATGGACCTCAGCAGTGAACACGAGCGTTACCTCGTTGAGGAACACTTCAAGCGTCCTGTTATTATGACCGATTATCCAAGCGAAATCAAGTCGTTCTACATGAAGAAGAATGAGGACGGCAAGACAATGCAGGGAACTGACGTACTCTTCCCACGTATCGGTGAGATTATCGGTGGTTCTGTCCGTGAAGAAAGCTACGAGAAACTGCTTGAGGAAATTGATAATCGTGGCATGAAACGAGACATTTACGACTGGTACCTTGATACTCGTAAGTACGGAACCTGCCCACACGGCGGTTTCGGTCTCGGTTTCGAGCGTCTCATCCTCTTCGTTACTGGTATGCAAAACATCCGTGACGTAATCCCATTCGCACGTACTCCAAAGAACGCTGAGTTCTAACATAAAACACAAAAGGCGACTATCCTCCAAAAGATAGTCGTTTTTTTTATTTACCCATAAGAATACTCCCGACGAAACTTAAACATAACACACATAAAGTAAACTATTATGAAACTAAAGAAAATTCTATCAAACCTCATCTTGGTATGTCTTATTTTCTTAGCAGGTTGTTCTGCTGATACTTTCCAAGATGATAACATATCATTACATAACTTGCACGAGGGCGACCTCATGTTCGTCGTGAAGGAAACAAGCAACCCTATCACAGATGCAACGCAAGGCATTAATGGATTAAAGATTGACCACGTGGCTATCTTCCATCATACAGATAGCGCAGATTATGCATTAGAAGCATATGGCAAGCCAGTGTCACTTACCCCTCTTACCACCTTCCTTAATCGTTCAAAATGGAAAGATGGAAAACCGCACATTGCTGTAGGTAGAGTAATTGTTGATTGTGATATGAATACTTCTATGAAGCAAGCATTAAGCTACCTCGGTCGACCATACGATCGTTTCTATATGCCTGATGACAAAGAAATCTATTGTAGCGAATTGATTCAGAAATCATTTGTCAATCACCACGGCTTACCTATTTTCTCTACAATCCCGATGTCCTTCCACGATAACAATGGAAAAATCTTAGATGCTTGGACTCAATTCTATGCCTTCTATCATCGTGAAGTACCAGAAGGAGAACCTGGAACCAACCCTGGACAACTGTCTCGTGACAAAGCGGTAAAGGTTACTTACGAATTCGAAACTCCATCCGCCAAATAAATTATTCGTTGGGAGTGTTCTTCGCTATACTATAATACTATCAAAGAGTTAAGCTTAAACTCAAATATAAGTATAATTTCGTTTGCTATCATTTTAACATTTCTCATTAAATTCCTATATATTAAGCATTTAAGAACTCACAAAGAGTGACAGGAATGACAGTAAATTAATTCATATAAAACCCATCTAATCTATACCTCACTTACCTATCAATACTCGAACTTCGTTAAAAACTAATAATCTTTCAAGTAATGTCACCTAAAAGACTTGGCATGAAACATTATATTTTCTATTTTTGAAACGAATATTAATCATTTAATTAGATCCAGTTACAATGAGAAAACTATCTTACGCAGAGTTCCTTGTTTCGAAAACGAGACAAAAACTTATTCTTCTCTTCCTATTACTAATCCCAATAGCAGCATTCTCACAGAAAGGGACATTTAGGACCTTAATGCAGATCCAAGGAACAGGACTTTCAAAACAGTTTAAGCCCTACGAACTATGTTGTGACTTAGGTTACAATATTACCGACAACTTATATGCAAACCTTAGATATGAGAACGCTATCGCTCTTTTTAAAGAGAATGGTATAAAAGACTATGCTCATAGTCACATTGTAGGCTTAAATCTTGGCTACGTAGTCTATCACACAGAGAATTGTAATATTGGTGCACAAATCGGATATGGCAGTAATATGAAACGAAAAAATAGCGATTGGAAATATGACTACTATGAGGCAATGGCGTTCACCGACTTGGGAACTTGCAAAGTAAAGCCAAGATTCGGATTGGGCGTCCGACATTACAATTCACGAACAAATCTCTACAAAGACAGAACTATAATCTTTGCAAGCATCGGATTTGGAATTAACTGGTAATAACATTCCTATAATTACTCCGCAACTTCAACAAACTTACAAGTTAATCTACAAGTTACTCCCTATTACAAAACATCATTTTAATAGGGAGTTAGCTCTCCGCACCATTGGTGCTAAGCATCAGCACAATATGTGCTGAGCATAAACACCACAAGTGCTGAGCATAAATACGTAGCTTATAAACAAGAATTATAGCTCTCATTCATCGGTATACAGAGTTTTATTTACCATTGTATCATTACTCCAGTTAAGAGAATAAATGAGAATCTGAACGTGACATCAAATTAAAAGTTTGCTGTCATTCCTGTCACCTAAACTATACTTATAAATAACTGATAATAAGTATTATTCAAGCAAATGTTAAAATGACAGCAAACTAAATTGAACATTATTCGGTTAAACTCTATACAAAAAACTACTTAACGTCTCGTGTCATATCCTCCTTGAGTCGTTTATGTTCTTCCAGCATCTTTACAGCACGCTCATGAGCAATACGAGCAGGCTCACTTGTAGCCTCATCTTCAGGACGGATGCGCATAGTGTTGGCAGCCTTGATGAGGTCTTTCACAACCTCACCGCCTGCTATCAATCCTGCAGCAGCTGGTACCCAAGCATTTGAGCTTGGAACGCTGCGAGTTGTCTGGTCCTCACTTGCATCAGTGCTACTTACAGAATCATCAGGAAACTTGATACTTGTAAGCGGCTCTTCGGGACTATAAACAACTTTTAGATGTTTGATATTCGACTTACGAAGCTTCTTGCGAATCACCTTTGCTAATGGGTCATTAATGGTTTTGAAGAGGTCAGTTACACGGAACTGAGTGGGGTCGAGTTTGAATGCTGCACCCATACAAGAGAGTAAGGGAGTTTTAACTTCATGACAACGATAAACAAGATCTATCTTTGCCTTAACCGTATCGATGCAGTCAACGACATAATCATAAATGGAGAAGTCGAACTGGTCTGCTGTCTCTGGAAGATAAAAAGTCTGATACTTCCGCACAATACAATCGGGGTTGATATCATGGATACGTTCTTCTGCAACATCGACCTTATTCTTTCCAACGTTCTTTGTAGTGGTCAGAAGCTGTCGGTTGACATTCGTAATGCACACTGTATCATTGTCAATAATGTCAATAGCACCCACACCACTACGTGCAAGTACCTCAACAACATATCCTCCCACTCCACCAACACCAAAGACTGCCACCCGACTACCTTTCAATGTGTCAACAGCAGGTCTGCCGAGAAGCATCTCAGTTCTTGAAAATTGACTTTGCATTGTGTTTGTTTATCCTTTTATGAAAGCCTCTCTAAACTCATCCAAAGAAGGAAAGGGATTAGAGAAAAGCCTTTATACTAACTTTATTGATAGTGGTTCAACCATAATCAGATGACGCTTGTAAAGATCGCCAACTGCACGTTTATACACCTTCTTCGATACTTGGAAACGACGTTTGATATCCTCTGCTTCGCTCTTATCACCGAGATCGCACACACCACCATTATCCTTCAAGTACTGAAGCAGAACTTCCGCAAAGTCTTCTGCGTGCTGTTGTCCTGTTGGCTGAAGTGTACAGTCAATCTTACCATCACGACGAACCGTAGAGATGTAACCCTTCAAACGGTCACCAGTATGGACATACTGGAACACCTGATCCTCATAGATAAGTCCCGGATACTGATTATCAACAATGACTTTGAAGCCAAGATCGGTCTTCTGCCATACCAGTAGGTCAACTTCCTGCCCATGCTTATAACCTCGTGGCTGTTCGTCAAGATAGTGCTCAACTTTTGCAGAGGCAACAAGACGATAGCTCTCTTCGTCAAGATGAACATAAACAATATAGCTATTGCCAATGACCATGCGCTTCTTTTGCTCACGGAAAGGGCAAAAGAGGTCTTTCATCACACCCCAAGACAGGAACGCACCATACTCATTCACCCACGAACACTCCAAGTAAGCGAAGTCGCCTACCTGTGCCAAAGGTTCTTCAGTAGTTGCAATCGGGCGTTCATCCTGATCAAGATAGACAAACACCTCTAATTCATCACCAATCTCTGTTCCCTCTGGCACATACTTCTGAGGCATGAGAATCTCACCAGCCGGACCACCATCAAGATATAGTCCGAACGGATCACCATTGCCTTCACGCAAGGCAATCTTCTGTACTGTGAGCGTATTGTATGCTCCAAGTTTTATTTTAGACATATTTCCTGTTTTTAAATTGTCTGAAGCCAGAATGACATAAAGACATATTCTTTCAATGACATATTTTCTTATCGAGCTTTCGCTCGATTTACCTTTTAGTTATGAGGGTTATAAACCCTATACTTACGTTTAATCTCCAGCCGTTCAGTCGAGCCAAAATTTATAAGCAGCCCATTATCTATTCCAGACACAGAGAGATAGTTTACAAGCTGAATTGCGTGTGCTGGTAATAACTGAGCAACAGCTTTTAGTTCTATGATAACACATTTATCCACGACAATATCTGCACGAAAAACACCTATCACATGACCTTTATACATCACAGGCATCTCAACCTCTTCCTCTACTATCAATCCGGCTTCTCTAAGTTCTATCAGCAGTGCTTTTTTATAAACACTCTCTAAATACCCAGCTACAAAATGGCTCCGAACCTCGTAGGCTTTATTGATTATCAGCTTTATAACCTCTTCAGTATTCATCAAGCTATTAGTAATTATTAAGTTTATCGTCTACAAACATACTCTATAAAGAATATGTCATTATGTCATTCTGTCTTTCAACAAACATCATTCTGTCTCTTGACAGATGTCATTCTGTATCAAGCCGTCTTTAAGATGTATCGTTCTGTCTGTGATATTTGCGAGTCCCTCATCGTGTGTAACAATAACGAAGGTCTGACCGAACTTATCACGGAGATCGAAGAAGAGTTGGTGTAGTTCCTGCTTGTTCTTTGAGTCCAAACTACCCGAAGGTTCATCGGCAAGGATAACAGCAGGGTTGTTTACCAACGCACGCGCTACTGCCACACGCTGCTTTTCACCACCAGAAAGCTCATTAGGCTTGTGGTTAGCACGGTCGCTCAGACCCATAAACTCCAATAGTTCTTCGGCACGCTGGCGTGCTTCCTTAGTTTTCTTCCCGGCAATATAAGCTGGAATCATAATATTCTCAAGGGCTGTAAACTCTGGAAGCAACTGATGGAACTGGAAGACAAAGCCCAAATGCTGGTTGCGAAAATCACTCAACTTACCAGCTGACAGGCTACCAACATCTACACCATCCACAACAACAGAACCACTATCAGGCTTATCCAGTGTTCCAAGAATCTGTAACAAGGTAGTCTTACCTGCTCCAGATGGACCAACAATACTGACAACCTCACCCTTCTCAATGCGTAGGTCGATACCCTTCAACACTTGAAGCGAACCAAAACTTTTCGTTATGTTCTTAATGTCAATCATATTCTATTCTTTTATTGGGCTATTGGGCTAATTAGGCTAATAAGCCTAATTGGGCTAATAACCTCTTACACCTTATTATGAATCCACTCTCTCACAGCCTCGTATGCACTGCGTTCCTCCGTATGCTGTGGCTGCGCAAAGGTCATATCGTCCATTCGATTACCATACTGATCAGGAAAGATAATCATAATTGTCTTGCCCTTAACACATTTATTCAGCTCCTCTGGCAATCTCTCCATCGCAGTCTTATAGGATATCGTACCCTTGCGTGCTGTCACAATGACAAAGAGATGATCCTCTCTAACCTTCGAACCAAGCATAGGCAACTCGTTCCAATGGTTCATCTCCTCATATTCAGCTCTTACACTTGGGAAACGATTGCGGATAAACTCATTCACAAGTACCAAAGTATCCTTACGTCCGTGGAAAATGATACGACACTCTAAGTTACCTGCCATACGTGCTAATCGTTCTAACCAACGATAGAAACCTGGTTCAAACTCAGCACGAGAAGGGATAGCTACTTGTATTCGACGAATTGTATTCAACGGTTGGAGAATACGTGTCACGATAATCTGACGACTCAATCCGTTATAAAGACTTCGTGTGAACTCTCCCCAAAAGCTACGGCTTATCTCCTTATGAAAGTGTAATCCCATCAGAATCTCTGATGCCTGAAATTCTTTAAAAGCATGCTTGATACCATTAGCAATATTAGCAGCAATACGTACCTGCGTTGTCATTGGAACATCTGAAGCACTCGCCAAATCACAGAGATGGGTCAACAAACGCTGTCCCTCCGCCTGATTATGGAGCATATTCACATCATCATAAACTACATTCAAAGCCACCAACTCTCGTTTCAAACGTGGGTTACGCATCAACGTAGCCATGGTAACAAGATTATCAGAATACTCTGGGTACTTTACAGGTATAAGTATCTTCTCATCATCGAGGTCCTTCATCAAATCCATGTCGTCCTTCTCCTGCAAACGAAGCCGTTGTGCAGCTCGTTCGGTAATGACAGTTGAGATGACACAGGTGAAAAGAATCATAATAACAATACCATTCAACACCTCATCACCAAAGAGATACTGTCTTGGAGCAATCTCCAATCTACGCCCTACCATTACCATCGCAATAGCACCAGCGGCATGGGCACTGGTCAAACCGAACATCATGTGACCTGCCAACCAAGACATACGAAATATACGAGCTGCCAAGTAGGCAGCCACAGCCTTACCCAAAGTACCAAAGAATACGATACAGAATACAACCCAAAGAATCTTACTTCCTGCAAAAAGTAGGCGTACGTTTATCAACATACCCACGCCAATAAGGAAGTAAGGAATAAACAAAGCGTTACCCGTAAACTCTATGCGATTCATCAATGGAGATACCTTTGGCACAAATCGGTTCAATATCAAACCAGACATGAACGCTCCGAAGATTCCTTCCAAACCTACTGCATCAGACAAAGCTGCCGAAAGAAAGACGATAGCAAGGATGAAGATAAACTGCATCACTGCATCTGAATAGCGACGAAGAAACCAGCGTGTCACACGTGGAATCACCATAATAAGACCAACACAATAAGCTACAAACTTCAGAATGAATAGTAGCCAAAAGAGTATACCACCATTCCCATGAAACGAGTTAACAATGGATGCCATGACTATCAACGCCATAAAGAGTGCCATCATTGACGAACCCACACTCAACGTTGAACTTGTATGCCGTGTCAGTCCGTATCGCCCTACTATCGGATAGGCTATCAACGTATTAGATGCCATGATTGCTGCGAGTAGCAGTGATGCCAAAGGGATGTACCCCAAAAGACCGACTCCCATAAAATAGGTCATTGTAAAGGGGACGAGGAAGGTTAACAACCCGAAGACCACCACCCTATTTCGGTTTTTCTTCAGTCCCTCCATATCCATTTCCAGACCTGCAAGGAACATGATATAAAATAGTCCTACACGCCCAAAAAGTTCAAACGAAGCATCACGACCAAGGATATTCAGCCCATACTTACCGACAAGAACACCCGCCAGTACCATTCCAATGATATGTGGAATGCGCAGTCGTCCCATTATGATAGGCGAAAGCAATATCATCAGCAGTACAACAAAGAAAATCAATGTCGGGTCGGTTATCGGGAAATATTGAGATAAATTCAACATGCGTGTCTATAAATTACTGTCTGCAAAGTTACGAAAAAACTTTTGCAACAGCCTAATAATACTTCCCTAATACATCGATATATAATCATTACTAAATAAAAGAAAACGACAGTCTATCACAGTTATATCTATAAAAAACGAAAAAAGACTAACATACCGTTGCTTATCTTAAGGGAAAATGGTAAATTTGCAACTACGAATAGGTTAGTAAACAAATAAAGATAAAAGATATGAAAGTAGCAATTATTGGTGCCAGTGGTGCCGTAGGTCAGGAGTTCCTACGCATCTTAGCTGAGAGAAACTTCCCAATGGACGAGCTTGTCCTCTTTGGTTCAAAGCGTTCAGCTGGTAAGAAATATACATTCAAGGGTAAGGAATACGAGGTAAAACTGCTCCAGCACAACGATGATTTCAAGGATGTAGACATCGCTTTCACCAGTGCAGGTGGCGGTACTTCTGCTGAATTTGCTGAGACTATCACCAAGTATGGTGCTGTCATGATTGACAATTCAAGTCAGTTCCGTCAAGATGATGATGTGCCATTGGTTGTTCCAGAGATTAATGCCGAAGATGCATTGAACCGTCCACGTGGTATCATTGCCAACCCTAATTGTACTACTATTATGATGGTTGTCGTATTGAATCCAATCGATAAGCTCAGCCATATCAAGAAGATACATATCAGCAGCTATCAGAGTGCTTCTGGTGCAGGTGCTGCCGCTATGGAAGAGTTGCAACAACAGTACAAGGAACTTGTTGAGACTGGTGAGGTGAAGACTGTTGAGAAGTTCCCACATCAGTTGGCATACAATGTCATCCCACAGATTGACAAGATGACCGAGAACGACTATACGAAGGAAGAGATGAAAATGTTCAACGAAACACGTAAGATTATGCACTCTGACGTGCGTACTTCTGCAACCTGTGTTCGCGTGTCTTCTCTCCGCAGTCACTCTGAGGCTGTATGGTTTGAGACCGAGCGTCCACTCTCTGTTGAGGAGATTCGTGAGGCGTTGAAGGCTGCTCCAGGTGTCACTGTCGTTGATGATCCACAGAATTACGTCTACCCAATGCCACTTGAGAGTGCTGGTCACGATGATATCTATGTGGGCCGTATCCGTAAAGACCTTGCTGATGACAATGGCAATACGCTTTGGCTCACAGGTGATCAGATTCGTAAGGGTGCCGCATTGAATGCTGTACAAATTGCAGAGTACTTGATTAAGGTGGGGAATGTAAAGTAAGCCTTCCCCCCATAAGAGCGAGAGTGATTACCGAAAAGGATAGGTTACTAAACATAAGGAAAGAGCGTATCAGGAAGTTCTTAACTTTCTTGATACGCTCTTCTGTTATCATCTAATTATCGTTTCTATAAGCGACTTACGTGATGGGGGGAGTAATTTCGGTTCTTCCGTTAAATGCGTAGATGCCTATTGCGTATAGAAGAGTTGAAAACTATTCCTTCTAATATCTAAAAAAAGCTGGTTATGATTTGAGAAAAAACATTACATTATTCCGAAAGAAAGTCCTATAAAAATAGCCAAAAACGAGCATAAAAAGCAGTCTTGCAACTTGCATAATATCAATTAGTTACAAAAGTCTCTTGCAAAAGGTGCTTAATTGGACTTCAAAAGGGCGTTAGTAAGACCTCAAAAGGGCATCTCTTCAAAGCCAATTGGGCGTCTTTTCAAAGCCAAAAGAGCATGTGTAGCTTTTAATGAGTGCGAAAATGTTTTACACAACCTAACGAACAAAGAGGTAAGTTGATCTTAGTATGTGTAAAACAGAGCGATGAATAGATCTGTAACTATCTGCCTTTTCTGTTCAGTTGTCTTTTTGTTTATACTTTCTCCATGAGTATCTACAATTACAGAATCATATTTATGTCAGCGATAAACCTATAAGCGAGGTCTATAAATTACCACCGAAATCAAATCATAAAATCATGGATTACGTTTTGTCATCTTACGGACTCTCTTCTACTCAAATTATGACAAAGCTAATTAATACCCCTCTTTAACGAAAGAACTCTAATTTGCCTAATAAGTCCAATGGGAGCTTCCTACTATTTTCTTTACTTTCTTTTCTCTCTTTCATTATTTTATTTGTACATTTGTTCCCATAAAAAATCAATACCAACGATGAAATATATCCTACTACCTAAACCAGATACGATCCATCAACTGCCTTTCTACTTTGCTGTGGAAGAATATGTAGCACGCCACTACACCGACGATGATTATTTCATAGGATGGCGTGTGCGTCCAACGGTGATGTTGGGACGCAACCAACTAATTGACAATGAGGTAAACACCGACTACTGCAAAGAACACAAGATTGATATTTTCAGACGGAAAAGCGGTGGCGGATGTATCTATGCCGACACAGGCTGTATCCAGTTTTCTTATATATCTCGTGCAGTCAATGCCAATGAAGCCTTCGCTCAATATATGCAACGGATGGCAGATTTGCTGCAAGGACTGAAGATTGACGCAAAGCTTTCGGGACGTAATGACATTCTCATAGACAACACAAAGGTGTCAGGCTGCGCCTTCTATCAGCTCACAAACCGAAGTGTACTGCATAACTCCCTACTCTTTGACACCCAACTTGACCACCTTTCTAATGCGCTCACACCAGCAAAGGAGAAGCTACAGAGCAAAGGTGTGAAATCTGTCAGACAGCGGGTTACAAACGTAGCAGACTATACACAGCAGGACATCTTAACATTCATGGATTATGTACGACAAGAAATGTGCGGTACGGAGGTTTTAGAACTAACGGAAGACGATATGAAAGGGGTGTCTGAGATTGAAAAAGAATTAGTCTCCGATGAGTTTGTTTATGGGAAAAATCCGAAATACTCTCTCGTTCGTAAACATCGCTTTGAAGGTGTCGGGACATTAGAGGCGCATATAGAACTGAAGAACAACGTCATTGTAAGTATCAACTTAGTCGGCGATTACTTTCTTCTTGGCGACATCGACCACGATTTCCTCAGCCTACTAAAGGGCTGTGCGTTCACAAGAGAGGCTGTTGAAGAAAGATTACAAAACATAGACCTATCCACAATTATCCGTGGTCTAAAGCCACGACAATTCTTACGTTTGCTCTTTGGACGTGAGCCACACGTGATGAAACCAGAGTGGTTGAAGATTGATCTCACATCGAAGAAGTCAACTGGTGAGACTGCGGGCATTCTTGCAAAGCATCATCTGAACACTATCTGCACGAGCGGTCTCTGTCCAAATCGTTCGGAATGCTGGATGGCACGCACAGCAACTTTGATGATTGGAGGTGACATCTGCACCCGAAAGTGTCGCTTCTGTAATACGCTAAGTGGTCGCCCCAGACGACTCAACCCTGACGAACCACGTCATGTAGCAGAGTCGGTGAAGGCACTCAAACTGCGTTATGCCGTCATCACATCCGTTGACCGTGACGACCTGCCCGACTATGGTGCAGCGCATTGGGTAAAAACCATCGAAGAGATTCGTCGAATGAATCCTGACACAAAGATAGAACTGTTAATCCCTGACTTTATGGGTAAGGTTGAACTCATACGACAAGTAATGGCAACACGTCCACACGTAGCAGGACATAATATGGAAACCGTGCGTCGGCTCACGCCATCCGTACGCTCCGTGGCACGCTATGAGCGTAGTTTAGACGTGCTACGAGAGATTACGAACTGTGGCATCACAGCCAAGACCGGCTTCATGCTTGGCTTAGGTGAGACACATGAAGAAATCTTAGAGACCATGGATGACATCCTTGCGACAGGCTGCCAACGTCTTACACTCGGACAATATCTCCAACCTACTGCGCAACATCTTCCTGTCAAGGCTTATATCACCCCCGAAAGGTTTGCAGAGTATAAAAAGATAGCATTAGAAAAAGGTTTTAAGCACGTGGTGAGCGGTCCACTTGTCCGCTCGTCCTATCATGCCGCAGAGGGTCTTTAAGCCATTGCTTACATGATGAGGGACACAAAGGGACATCGATAAAAGAACTGGTATTGGGCTTATTAGGTCAATTAGCCTAATAAGCCCAATTAGTCCTATCATCATAACAAAAAGTTTGATATACTTATCTTATTCTGCAATCTGCACCGTTACACGGCGGTTGAAAGAGATTGGAGACAAGGTTTCTACTCCACCCTTACCAACAGTTGTAATCTTGTTGTTCTCAACACCCATCTTAACAAGCTCGTTAGCAACAACAGATGCACGACGCTCAGATAACTTCTGATTGTAAGCAGCAGAACCTGTTGCACTGTCAGCATAACCCGTCACAAGGAGGTTATTATTATTATCCTTAGCATACTTAGCAAGTGCCTGTACGTTTACGAGGTCTTTCTGAGAAGCAATCGTAGACTGGTTGATCTCGAAGAAGACTGAAACAGGAGTTGTCACCAACTGCTTCACTGACTCAGAAACAGTCTCAACTGGTTTCTGATTTGCCAATTCGTTGCGAAGACGTGCATTCTCTTCTTCTGCATCCTGAAGGCGTGCATTCAGTGCATCGAGTGCTGCCTGATGCTGTACATTGAGAGTTTCTATGTCGGGAGTCTTCTTCCAAGTGCCCTTACCGAGATTGAAGCTCAAACCAACTTCCGCATAAAGGTTATTATCGTGTGATTCCCATCCACGATACTCATTACTCGCATAGGCTGCACCATCAAGGTCTCCCTCATAGCGATTCCATCCTGCTTCAAGGTAAACACGCATTCCCTTACTCACTTTCCAAGAAGACTGAACACCTGCGCTCAAACCCATAGCATAACGGTTAGCTGACATAGAACGACCAAAACCAGCACCAGCAAACGGAACAAGGTTCCATACACGGTTCTCATTGTAACCACAGAGGAGGTTGCTCAGGTTAAACATTACCTGCTCCTGCGCAATCCAATACTTATTGCTATTATCCAGTTGAGAAGCAGGATTGTTGTCAGCACCTACACGCTTCCCCCAAAGACCTTGTATCTTTGTACGAAGACCAATACCAGGTGTGAACCACTTACCAATGGCGAAAGCTGCACCCGGCTTTGAACGGAAGTCCTTCAAAGGACTGATTGCAGCATCACGACCATGCTCTTGGTTAGAATACCATGCGTTCCAGTCTACACCGAGCTGTACAAACCAGTTGCTCCAGAACGAGTTTGTAGCAACACTGTACTTCTCAGTGAGAACTTCATCTTGGGCAAAACTGGTCATAGACACACCAGCCAACGCCAAAACTATCAATAACTTTTTCATAATCTTATTATTTAACGATCTTAACCTATTCTTCTCCTTAATTACTGACCGTGCTTACCAGCAATACTAAGTCTGTTCACAAAGATAATAATTAAAATCTATCAGGATCGCTTTTCCCCAAAATTTACAATTTATTTAACGTTGAGAACTATCAAATAAAGGATTATAGTAAACTGTTAGCCCTATTAGGCTAATTGGATAAATTAGACTAATAGGGCTAATAACAAGAAAGAAAAGACAATCAATTATCGAAGAGATGTTCGATATCAGGCTGCTTCATAATTGCAATTATGGGTTCGCCAGAAGGCGTGTAGTTAACATTACTACAAGCAAAGAGTTCGTTGACGATATTATCCATCTCCATACTACTCAGCACTTGCCCCTGTGGTATGGCTGCATTACGAGCAAGACTCAATGCAAGTGCTTGATCAATTTCCTCCTTTGCACTCGTTCCGCTCTCCATAGCTGAAGCCACCATCTCATTAATCAAAGCAACGACATTCAATCCATCAATACCTGCTGGAACACCATTAACGGCATAACTTCCACCGCCAAGACTATCGAGTTGGAAGCCCATCTCTGTCATTTCTGGAAGTATCTGCTCAAGTTTCATTTGGTCGGATACGGAGAATTGAACCATCTCTGGGAAGAGAACTTTCTGAGAATGTACCTTATGTTCTGACAATTGACGCAGATACTCCTCATAGAGAATACGAATATGCGCACGATGCTGGTCAATAATCATAAGTCCAGACTTCACCGCTGTCATGATATAACAGCCCTTATACTGATAATGAGAGGGTGCCTTGTCTTCTATCAACGACTCTGCAACGGGCTGCATAGCCACTGAAGGAATGATTGTCCCCTCCTCTATTCCAGTGTCTAATGCGTCTGTCTCGCTCTGTTCAAACAGCTTAGACTGACGGATTTCACCGCCAGAACCCAAGCCTGCATAGAGTTCTTCCCAACCGTCTGGCACTGAAGGTTTAGCAGGTTGAGCCGTCTGTTTGAAAGGATTAAAGGACGGATTGACATCAACCTTTGGCGCAGACATTCCCGCATTAGGATTAAATACAGGAATATCAGGCTTCCCCTCTGTATCAAAGTCGATAGCAGGAATATCATTAAAGCGTCCTACAGCCTCTTTGACAGCAGCAAGCAGAATCTGCCAGATAGCTTGCTCGTTCTCAAACTTTATCTCAGTCTTAGTCGGATGGATATTTACATCGATGTTCTCTGCTGGGACATCAAAGTAAAGGAAGTAGGGTACCTGTTCCCCCTGAGGTATCAATCGGTCGAAAGCCGTTATAACAGCCTTATGAAAATAAGGATGTTTCATATAGCGGTCGTTGACGAAGAAATACTGATGGGGAGCTTTCTTACGTGCAGACTCTGGCTTACCAACAAAGCCGTGGATGTGACAAAGACTTGTGTCAACATCTATCGGAAGGAGATCTTGATTGAGTCGCTTACCAAACACTTCAACAATACGCTGACGATAGCTGCAGGAACGAAGACTAAACAGTTCTGTTCCATTACTGTGCAAGGTAAACGATATCTGCGGATAGACCAATACGATACGTTCAAAGGCAGTGATGATATTATTGAGTTCGGTAGTATTCGACTTCAAGAACTTGCGCCGAGCAGGGACGTTGAAGAAGAGGTTTTCTACCGTAAAGTTACTTCCAACAGGACAAGAACAAGGCTCTTGACCAGTAAAGCGACTACCAGCGATAGACAGGTGTGTACCCAAATCCTCACTTGCCATACGTGTTTTCAGCTCTATCTGAGCCACGGCAGCAATGGAAGCCAATGCCTCTCCACGGAAACCCATCGTACGAAGTGAGAAAAGATCGTCTGCCTTACGAATCTTAGACGTGGCATGACGCTCGAAAGAAAGGCGTGCATCGGTCTCCGACATACCCTTTCCATCATCGATTACCTGAATAGAAGTGCGACCAGCATCAACCACCAACACATCAATATGCGTTGCTCCAGCATCAATGGAGTTTTCCACCAACTCCTTAATAACCGAAGCTGGACGTTGGATAACCTCACCGGCTGCAATTTGGTTGGCTACACTGTCTGGTAAAAGTTGTATAATATCACTCATGAATGATTCTATAAAGCTATGAATAAAAATAAGATAAGAAACGCAATAACACCTGCCGAAAGAATCAACGACACCCACATCGCCGTGAAGCGATTACCTCTATGACATAACACCTCAGGCTTTAAAGAACCACTGATTTTGCGCTGTAGCTCCTCTCGATACTTACTTTCCGAGACCTCTTCACCACTCAACTCACGACGAGCACGCTGCTCTAAGTCATTGAGCAGTTCCTTTCGTTCGTCCACATACATATACTCATGGTGAAAACGACGGGGTCGTGATGATTGAAAGAATAGCATTATTATTGTAGAATGTTACTTAAGGAAATGCCTAACGGCTTACTTTTTATCAAATATCGTCACTCTATCTGCTGACGTGGTGGTAATGTCACTCGCGAATTACGTACCGTTGCATTCGTCTTACGTGGAGCCAATCGGAAGATATCATTCTTATCCTTAGGTCGTGCCTCATCGAAAAGTTCAAAGCGAGGTAGCGTCAACTTGTCAGGTGGTATCTGTGTCATTGGACTAATCACGCCATTCGACTTCGACATCCATATCTTTTGCAACTTTCGTATGGGTGATATAAACATCCGAAGTGTGTCTGTCTCCGTATAATTATGTCCAATGAGCGTACTGTCTTTATCGGTATGATAGAAGATTACTTCTACATTTCCCCACGCATCAACACGTCGAAGTGCACCATCAACAAAGTCGGCTCGCATGTCATTAGAGGATATCTGATTATAGTACTTGGGTTCAGGAAGTCTCTCTATTGAGAAAGCATTGCCATAAACAAATGCCTGACGGATAGTAGAGTCATTCATATAAGCCTTGATAGAATCGCCCACCAACTGTCGTGTACCGCTCCAAACGATAGGATAATCATACATCGTCAGACATGAATCCTTAGTATTGGCGACCATAAATCCACATACAGCCTGCACGTCTGTGCGATAAGCACGAACATTGTTCACACCATATATCTCACGATACATCTGTGGAGTGTTCATGTGAAAGCCCTTCATACTAATGGTATCCGCATGAACATAGAGCGTGTCACCTTGTGAAAAGTCCTTGGCTACAGGACCAGGATTACCTCCAAAGGCTATCGCTGCAGAGTCTGTATAATGCAAGTAATCACCATAGAATGCGTGCTTACCCTTATAATCGATGTAGTAGACGTTGCCTTCGCCAGTCCCCTCGTGCGTATTACTATTATAGGTAAGATCACGACCTGTCACCGTGCGTTGCTTTAACTTATCCACAATCTTCACATTTCCTCGTCCAGAACTATAGCCTGTCTTCGCATTATAAGTCACCTCATCACCCGTAATGACACGCTGTGCCTTACGATCATCTATCTTAACATTACCACGTGCGTTACTATGTCCGGTCTTCTCATTATAGAATACATCCTGCCCAATGATTGTACGGTTGTTTGCTTTGTCTACAATCTTCACATTACCATGACCTTCAGCCTCACCAGTTGAACTGTTATAGATAATATTATCACCTTCAACATCCTGCTTAGGAGAAGTGATAGCTGAACGTCCATTAAGTTCCATTTGGTCGGTCTTACTATTGTAGGTACCATCATTTGTATGCACAACCTCACCTTTGGCAGTCTTGATAACCGACTTACCAATGACATGCACCAGACCTGTCTCGGTATTACCATGCGCCTCTGGAGTATTAATACGATACTTTGGCGTAAACATAACCACGTCACCAAAGAAGTTGGCATCGTGTGTTTCTGTATTGTAATCGCCCTGATCGGCAATAACCGTATTACCATTGTAAACCAACGTACCACGTCCACCAAAGTAGTTTGCTACCTTTGAAGCTGTGTTATAATCCAAACTATCACAACGGAGAGACCTACCAGGCTCTCTTGCTATCACCTTGCCACGTATATGAACCATCTGTGCAAAGCCATCATAATGGAGACGTTGGCAATCAAGGGTCACGCCACCAGGACGAGTAATGTGTACACGGCTAAAAGCTTTGAACCAATTTGATTTCTCATTAAAGTAAGCACTATCGCACTTAAGCGTCATTCCCTTATAACGAAAACGAACATCACCTTTAGCAATCATCACATCAGGCATCTCCATCTGATTATGACGTAGATTACTGGCATGGTCAATATAGAACTTATCACCCTTCTTTTCCGTTACATTCTGTGCCTGAAGCGACTGCGATTGCCATAGCCCAAACAGGCATAGAATCATAGTTATCAAGATTCTATGCCCGCAAAATATATCTTTATACCTGTTGTTTATTGTCATTTAAACCAACCTTCGTATTGGAACTTACAATTTCTATATCGAGGATTAATCCTCACATAGGTTTCCTTTACCTTCTTTACAACCCAATCATGGAGAACCTCTTTTCTACGCTTAGCTGTAACGATGTCACGCATAGCTTGGAAATCCTCTGTTATCGTTGCTCTATGTTCTGGCACACGAGCCTTCAACTTCACGATAGCGCACACAACTTTTCCACGAGCATTCACCATCTGGAAAGGCTTTGAAACCTCATCGACCTTCATTGTATCAACGATACGAGCCACTTCTGTTGGCAAATCCTTCATCTTAAAACGTGAGGTACGAGCGTTCTCTGTTGAGTTAACCATCAGTCCATGGTTATTTTTCGTATCCTTATCATCAGAGAGATAAGCCGTTGCATCTTCAAAAGTAAACTTACCATTTCTGATATCCTTACCAATAGAATCCAAACGCTCCTTAGCAGCATCAATAGAAGCTATTGAAACATTTGGTTTCAGAAGAATATGACGAACGTTCACCTTATCGCCACGACGGTCAATAAGCTGTATGATATGATAACCAAACTCGCTCTCAACAACCTTTGAAACCTTCTTTGGATCAGTAAGATTGAAAGCTGCTGCAGCAAAAGCTGGATCGAGCATACCACGTCCCATATAACCCAACTCACCACCCTGACGCGCAGAACCTGGGTCCTCAGAGTAAAGGCGAGCTAAGGTTGCAAAAGAAGTCTCGCCCTTCGTGACACGGTCAGTATAGTCACGCAATTGATTTTTAATACGGTTTACCTCCTCAGTCTCAACCTTTGGCGTTTGTGTAAGAATCTCCACTTCAACCGTTGTAGGAATCATTGGAATGCTATCCACTGGCAACTTCCTGAAGTATTCACGTACCTCAGCTGGTGAAACCTTGACGTCGCTCACCAATTTCTCCTGCATCTTCTGTACGAGTTGACGGTTCTTATAATCGTCATGTAGGTCTTGGCGAATCTGCGTCATACTCTTATTCTGAAATTCCTCGAGCTTCTCCTTTGACCCAATCTGTGGAAGAGAAATCCAGTAGTTAATCTGCTGATCAACACCTTGAGCAATCTCTGACTCTGTTACCTCAATACTATCGAGAGCTGCCTGATGTAGAAACAGTTTCTGAACAGCAATCTGCTCTGGTAGGATACACTCAGGATCTCCATCCCACTTCATACCTTCTGCCTCGCCTTGTAGCTTCATTATCTCTACCTCTGACTTCAAGATAGGTTCATCACCTACAACCCAGATAACCTCATCAATAACGCTATTTGGCTTATCTACCGTAGCAAACTCAGTCTTCACCGTATCAGCCAGAGCGACAGGACCACTTGCACGGAATGCACCAGCATGCAGTCCCATTGCAGTAAGAACTGTACTTGCAAGCAGGACTATTGTTTTTCCTTTATTTATCTTCATTGAAATGCTATATTATCTTAATGCTTATTAACTGTTGAAAGAACTTTCTTGTCAACAACCACTTTATACTTCTTGCGCAAAGCTTCTACCCATGCCTTCTCAAGTTCCTCTTGATAATTAGAAACAACGAGGTCACGCACATCTTCCATTCCCTCTGGTGCCTTTATCTTCTTACCGAACACAGCATCAATAGGGTAACCTGCAACAGGTTTCACAGTCGTCTTTATACCGAAGACATCACGGTCTATCAATGAATTATCACCCTTTCGGAAGATACCCTTCTCCACACGAATACGGATGGTGTTATCAGCATTGAACTTATCACGCAGTTTCTCTGCCCACTGGTTAAAAGGTACATTCTTCACGCATGCCTTCACTGCATCCACATCATCCTTTGTTTTCACATGATAGGCTATACCCTTAAAACGTGGTTCACTCCATTTATATTGTTTCTTATGCTTGCGGAAATAAGCATCGAGTGCCTTTTCATCTTTAGCAGCCTTATCCCATACCTCACGGTTACTCATTTCAATCATCAACAAACCGTCATAATACTCACGGATAAGATTTTTCATATTTGGGTCTTTCTCCTCCAATGAAGCAAGTTTCCTATCTAACAACTGTTCCTGAGTTACAGTCTTTCCTTCACTCTTTACAAGAGAATCGAGCTTCTGATCAACAATCTGTTCACGCAATCCTTGCATCTCGATATACTTCATAATATCAGAATGAAGCGTTTCATAAGTTGGGAAGCTCTCACGACCACCCATCTTAATGATATGATAACCAAAAGGAGAAAGTACAGGAGCACTTATCTCACCTGGCTTCAAAGCAAACAGAGCCTTCTCAAACTCAGGTACTGTCTGCCCTTTCTGAAGATGTAACAACTCACCACCATTCATGGCTGAGTTAACATCAGTTGAATATTTCTTTGCAAGCTCAGCAAAGTTAGCACCGCCTCGAAGAGCGTTATAGATAGAATCTGCCAACTGCTTAGCTGCCTCTTGAGCTTCCTTGTCTGCATTCTGATACAGCCCGATGAGAATATGTGCACAATTCCACATACCACCATTTGCCTCCACCTGCTGCTGTGCCTCACGATAAAGTTTTCGTCCTTCCGCCTCAACATCTGCATCTGTTATAAAGGTAGGACGAATCTGTTGGTTACGATAGCCAAGAAACTCCTTCTTGAAAGAGCTAAGTGTGTCAAGGCATGCATCAAGTGCAGCTTGTACTTTCAGCTTGTAATTAATAAAGAGGTCTACATATTCATCAACACTCTTCTTATCAATTACACCTTCAGCATTATTCTTATTATACGAATACTCAAATTCTGAACGGCTCACCGGCTGTCCATTGATAGTCATTATTGTTGGGTCAGCCTGCCCGTATACCATTGTCGTCAAGAGCAGGAGAGCTGACAGAATTACTTTGAATTTCATTGTTATTATTTTAACGCAGGTACCCTCTCCCCTAAAAACAGGGAAGAGGGTGAATATTTATCGTCTATTTTATTATTCTGGACGAGAATAGTTTGGTGCTTCACTGGTAATAGAAATATCATGAGGATGACTCTCCAATACACCAGCGTTAGTGATACGAGTAAACTTAGCGTTATGCAAGTCTTCGATAGAAGCTGCACCGCAATACCCCATACCTGAACGAAGTCCGCCTACGAGCTGATAGATGACTTCCTGAACTGTTCCCTTGTAAGGAACACGACCAGCAATACCTTCTGGAACGAGTTTCTTAACATCGCCAACATCGTTCTGGAAGTAACGGTCACGTGAACCATTCTTCTGTTCCATTGCCTCCAATGACCCCATACCACGATAGCTCTTGAACTTACGACCGTTGAAGATAATTGTATCACCAGGTGACTCCTCTGTACCAGCAACCAATGAACCTACCATTACGCTGCTACCACCAGCTGCCAATGCCTTAACAACATCGCCTGAGTAACGCAAGCCACCATCAGCAATTAATGGCACACCCGTTCCCTCCAACGCCTTGAAAACATCATAAACAGCAGTCAGCTGTGGTACACCAACACCTGCTACGACGCGTGTTGTACAGATAGAACCAGGTCCAATACCGACCTTAACAGCGTCAGCACCATTGTCGACCAAGAACTTTGCAGCCTCACCTGTCGCAATGTTACCTACAACAACATCGAGGTTAGGGAAGGCAGCTTTCACGTCATGTAACTTACCTATTACACCGGCAGAGTGTCCGTGAGCAGTATCGATAACAATAGCATCAACACCAGCAGCAACGAGTGCCTGTGCACGCTCCATCGTATCATTAGTAACGCCAACACCAGCAGCAACACGAAGACGACCTTTCTCGTCCTTACATGCCATTGGCTTATCCTTAGCTTTGGTAATATCCTTATAAGTAATCAGACCTACGAGACGATTCTCACGGTCGACTACTGGTAATTTCTCAATCTTGTTTTCCTGTAGAATGTGCGCAGCTGCTGTAAGATCAGTCTGCTGATGAGTTGTAACAAGATTCTCCTTGGTCATCACATCGTCAATGAGCTTATCCAAATGGCGCTCAAAACGAAGATCACGATTCGTAACAATTCCAACGAGATGATTATCATCATCTACCACAGGAATACCACCGATATGGTAGTCTGCCATCATAGCAAGCGCATCTTTCACAGTAAGACCCTTGCGGATAGTAACTGGATCATAAATCATACCATTCTCAGCTCGTTTCACAATAGCAACCTGTCGTGCCTGATCCTCGATGCTCATATTCTTATGAATTACACCGATACCTCCTTCACGTGCAATCGCTATCGCCATAGAACTCTCCGTAACGGTGTCCATAGCAGCTGTTACGAAAGGTACATTGAGAGCAATGTTACGTGAAAACTTGGTTTTCAAAACCACCTCTTTGGGCAGTACTTCTGAATAAGCCGGAATTAAAAGGACGTCATCGTAGGTTAAGCCGTCCATCGCGATTTTGTCTGCAACAAATGATGACATAATTGTATTTTAGAAATTTATTGCATGCAAATTTAGCAATTAAAAATCAAACAGACAGGCTTTTTCCTGTTTTTCTCATACCTTATTAAAAGTATTTAATATTTATTCCTTAACATATTCCCTACTTTTCGCCAATGACTGTAAAATCTCAAGCCTACATTCATACTTCCTAAAAGCCAACATATAGATAATAACACACTCATTATCAGACAATAACAAGCATCTATAGATTGTATCAATGAGTGTATAGAATTTATCTGTTGTAGCAGATTGAAAAAACCACTAACTTTGCACTCGTAAACAAGAAACAACAACTTAAAAACATATTAAAGATGAGAACATTAGATTTATTAGGATTAGACGAGAAGAAGGTACAGAACGTAGTAAACGAACTTTCAGTTTTATTGGCAGACCTTCAAGTATTCTACAGCAACCTCCGCAATTTCCACTGGAACGCGAAAGGACATGGTTTCTTTGTATTGCATAGCAAGTATGAGGAACTATACAACGATGCAGCAGAGAAGGTTGATGAGGTAGCAGAGCGAATCCTTCAGTTAGGTAGCAATCCAGAGAGCCGTTTCAGTGAATATCTCAAGGTCGCAGAAATCAAAGAGGCTGACGTTGTTAGTTGCAGCAAAGAGGCTGTTGATTTGCTCTTAGACTACTATAAGACACTGATTACACGTGAGCGTAGAATCATCGAACTTGCTTCAGATGCAAAGGATGATACAACAGTTTCATTGATGAGCGATTTCCTCAAAGAACAGGAAAAGACTGTTTGGATGCTCGTTGCTACAAAGTCACAGAGCTGCGCAGAATAATACAAAAACATTATAAATAGCCAAGAGACTGAGTCAAAAGTAAGGATGCACAGCATGTGCATTTGTCAGAAGGCTTAACTGAAGGATTGAATAGACTTGTAGCACTCCTTCATTAGCACAGACTACTTTTTGATTCAGTCTCTTTCTTGTTTTTTTACATGAAAAGAAAGAATTATTTTTAGAACTTTCTAGCAAATATTTCCCATATGAGTTAGCCATTATCTTCTTACAATAACTCTTTATCATAACCATAAAGGCTCTATACTTTCATCTTCAGCCAACATGTTATTACTCCGCACATATCGTGTTGTTGCCCCGCACATATCGTGCTATTGGTTAACACCATTAGTGCTGAGTGCTAAATCCCTTGCAATATATTACCGATGCGGAGTCAACTTACTACTATCAGCAGCGTAACTACCCTACAACCAAGGCAAAACGAAGTCCTAAAGCATTCGCAATTTGCATAAAAGTAGAAAGTTGCATATCGCTGTTTCCACGCTCGATATTTGAGATATACTCTCTCTTCTTACCAATCTTATCTGCCAACTGCTGCTGTGTCATCTTCTGCTGCTTGCGCTGCTCCTTCAGTAGTTCTGCATAATAGTAAGCCTTGGCACGTGCCTCAAACTCGGTACGCTCCGGAGAATCCTCACATCCAACTTCTTCATTGAGAATATCATCAAATGATTTTAAACGCTTCCACTTTTCTTCATTAATCTTCTTCATATTCAGTTCTCCATTCTTCTAAAAGTTTTACTGCTTTGTTTATTTCGCTTCTATATTGCTTCGTATCCTTCTTCAGAAAAGAATTCAACAAAAGAACCTTAGTCGCAGAGATAATATTTACAGCATCTACTGAAAACACAATAGTTCTATACTCATTTGAAGAAAGGGAAACCCTCATCTCGTATAAGTTCGTATTTTCTAAATGCTTAATAAACTTTTCACTAACAACAGCTTCTGTTTTTAGAATCTGTATTACATAAAGATACTTTTTTCTAACTTTTGGCTCTAAGGATTTTAGAAACTCTAAAAAGGTTCCGTCATCCTTATGTCTCTATCAATTTTCATAGGCAAAGGTAACAAACAAATTACATATATCCATATAAATGGAATGAATTAATTACATTATTAAGATTTATAAAAGGATTATAGCAAACAAAAAAGATTAAGATTCGGAGGTTTGTATGTAGGTTGAAGATATTAAAAGATTTTCGGTTATAGTCTGTAGGGATACACAAACCATGCATCCCTACAGATAAAGAGCAATACACCCATTAGTAATGGTGTATAGTATTAGTTAGCCATCTCTGACAGGAACTTGATGCGTACAAGACGAATTTCTTCTTCACTATAGTCACTGTCAAGTTCTTCCATGGCTACATCAAGACTATCTGTCTCGCTGTCCATAAAGTAATCGTAGATATCGTCTATCTGGTCCTCATCGTATACTTCTTCAAGGAAGTAGTCGATATTGAGTTTTGTACCACTATAAACAATCTCTTCTATCTTTGTCAGCAGATCATCAAAGTCAAGTCCCTCAGCTGTAGCGATATCATCAAGCGGTAACTTACGATCAATACTCTGGATGATCTTAACCTTCTGTATCGACTTCTTAGCCACAGTTCTAACACGCAACTCTTCTGGACGTTCAATATTATTCTCCTCACAATGCTGCTTTATCAACTCAAGGAATTCTTTTCCATAACGTTTTGCCTTACCAGCACCAACACCTTGAATATTCTGCAGTTCCTGTTCGTTAATAGGATACATCATCGCCATCTGTTCCAAAGAAACATCTTGGAAGATTACGTAAGGAGGAATTTCCAACTTACGAGCTATCTTCTTGCGGAGGTTCTTCAACATAGAGAAGAGTTCGGGGTCGAGAACCGCCGTACCCATCATTGGGTCATCATCCTCATCTTCTTCCTTAAACTCTGTATCCATAACTATCATAAACGGCTCTGGCGACTTCATGAATCGCTTACCAGCAGCGGTAAGCTTTAGCAGACCATAATTTTCAACATCCTTCTTTAGATAACCAGCCAAGAGAGCCTGACGTATGACAGGATTCCATATCTTGGGGTTCTCATCCTCACCTTCTCCAAAGTCATCCAACTCATCATGCTTATGATCTTTCTGATCGTCGGTAGCCCTACCCCGCACAAAGTCAATAACATACTCTTGACGGAAGTTCTCCTTTAGTGTCTTCACAGCTTTAAGAACGATGAGGAGTTCTTTCTGAGCTTCTATCTTTGTCTTTGGATGCAAACAGTTGTCGCACATAGAGCAGTTACACTTTGGGTAGTCTTCACCAAAGTAATGTAACAGCATCTTACGACGACAGACAGAAGACTCAGCATAGGCTTCTGTCTCTTGCAACAACTGACGACCAATATCTTGTTCTGCAACAGGTTTTCCCTCCATAAACTTCTCCAGTTTATTGAGATCCTTCTTAGAATAGAACACAATACAGATACCCTCTTCCCCATCACGTCCAGCTCGTCCCGTCTCTTGATAATAGCCTTCAAGGCTCTTTGGTATATCATAGTGTATGACAAAGCGTACATCTGGTTTGTCAATACCCATACCAAAGGCTATCGTGGCTACGATGACATCCAATTCTTCCATAAGGAAATCATCCTGCGTCTTAGAGCGTGTCTCTGAATCGAGTCCCGCATGATATGGAGCTGCCTTTATGTCATTGGCTTGTAAGATGGCGGCTAACTCTTCCACTTTCTTACGTGAAAGACAATAGATAATACCACTCTTACCTGCATGCTGCTTAATAAACTTGATGATCTGCTTATTTGTATCGTCATCACTCTTCTTCGGACGTACCTCATAATAAAGGTTCGGACGATTGAAAGAGCTTTTGAACTCGGTACAATCCTCAATGCCTAAGCTACGCACAATGTCTGTACGCACCTTATCAGTGGCTGTAGCTGTCAGTGCAATCACAGGCGCAGTACCAATCGTTTCGATAGCACAACGAATCTTACGATACTCTGGTCGGAAATCATGCCCCCACTCCGAGATACAATGTGCCTCATCAATAGCATAGAAACTAATCTTCACAGACTTCAGGAACTCCATATTCTCCTCCTTATTCAAAGACTCTGGAGCAACATAGAGCAACTTTGTACGTCCTGAGACAACGTCTGCACGCACTTGATCAACCTCAGCTTTCTTCAAAGAAGAGTTGAGATAATGTGCCACACCATCTTCCTCGCTGATTCCATTGATAACATCCACCTGATTCTTCATCAATGCAATAAGCGGAGAAACAACTATCGCTGTTCCTTCCATTATTAATGAGGGAAGCTGATAGCAAAGACTTTTGCCACCACCTGTTGGCATCAATACGAAAGTATCGTGTCCGGCAAGAAGATTACGAATAATAGCTTCTTGGTCGCCTTTGAACTTGTCAAAGCCAAAGTAGTGTTTTAGTTTTTCGGTAAGATTGACTTCTTGTGTCATGTTAATAGCGGGTATATTCCAATCCTTTAGGTTATGTAGGAATAATACAACCCACTGATACGACTTTTCTTCACACCAGTAGGCTGTATTTATAGGGTTTTATGAGACTGACTTCGATTTCTGAATATGTGCCTTGTTAAGTTGTTGACGAACGTATTCTTCAGTCACTTCAAACGACTTAATGCGTCGTGATGGTACGTCAAACATAGCATCCATCATCACAGCCTCAACAATTGAACGCAAACCACGAGCGCCGAGCTTATACTCTACGCCCTTGTCTACGATATAATTTAGTGCTTCTTCGGTGAAAGTTAGTTTAATACCATCCATACTGAACAGCTTGATATACTGCTTCACGATAGAGTTCTTTGGCTCAACAAGAATCTTACGTAATGCCTCACGATCAAGCGGATTAAGATAGGTAAGCACTGGCAAACGACCAATAATCTCAGGAATAAGACCGAATGACTTCAAGTCTTGAGGAAGAACATACTTCATCAAGTCGTTTTTATCTATCTTAGCAACGTTTTGCACAGAGTTGTAACCAACCGTGTGTGTGTTCAATCGCTGTGCTATCTTACGTTCAATACCATCGAATGCACCACCACAAATGAAGAGGATATTGCGAGTATCAACGTGTATGTAATCCTGATCAGGATGCTTACGACCACCCTTTGGAGGCACGTTCACCATTGTTCCTTCCAAGAGTTTCAACAAACCCTGCTGTACACCCTCACCGCTTACATCACGCGTGATGCTTGGGTTATCACTCTTACGTGCAATCTTATCTATCTCGTCGATGAAGACAATACCACGCTCAGCCGCTGGCACGTCATAATTAGCAACCTGCAACAAACGTGAGAGGATACTCTCAACGTCCTCGCCTACGTATCCAGCTTCTGTGAATACGGTCGCATCAACAATCGTGAAGGGCACATCAAGCAACTTAGCTATGGTGCGAGCGAGCAATGTCTTACCCGTTCCCGTAGAACCAACCATAATAATGTTGCTCTTCTCAATCTCTACACCATCATCGTCCTTTGGTTGTTGTAAACGCTTATAATGGTTATAAACAGCTACCGCAAGATAGCGCTTCGCTTCATCCTGTCCAATGATATATTCATCAAGATATTTCTTGATTTCCTTTGGCTTTGGAACCTTCTTGAGCGTAAAAGCCTTATCTTCGCCATTCTGACCTTGTGACAACGCACCTGTCTGCACGGCGATATTATAAGCCTGCTGCGCACAATCCTCACAGATATAGCCGTTCAAACCAGTGATAAGGAGTTTTACTTCCTTCTCGCCACGACCACAAAAACTACATTTCTTTTGGGGCATTATTATCCTTTACTTTACTTCTTCTGAAGCGTTATTTACTGGTTTTCTCATCAGGACCTCATCAATCATACCATACTCCTTAGCTTCTTCAGAAGTCATCCAGTAGTTACGGTCACTGTCGTTCCACACCTTATCGAAAGGTTGATGAGCGTGTTCACTAATGATTGTATAGAGTTCTTTCTTAAACTTCTGAATCTCTCGTGCTTCGATTTCAATATCAGAAGCCTGACCCTGTACACCACCTAATGGCTGATGAATCATCACACGACTATGCTTCAGGGCAGAACGTTTACCCTCCTTACCTGCAACGAGCAATACAGCTGCCATAGAAGCTGCCATACCTGTACAGAGCGTAGCGACATCACTGGAGATAAACTGCATGGTATCGTAGATACCCAAGCCTGCTGTTACGCTTCCACCCGGAGAGTTAATATAAATTGATATATCCTTACCCGGGTCTACAGAGTCCAAATAAAGCAACTGTGCCTGAATTGTATTGGCTGAATAGTCATCCACCTGCGTTCCGAGGAAGATGATCCTCTCCATCATCAAACGTGAGAAGACATCCATCTGAGTTACATTCAGCTGACGCTCCTCAAGGATATATGGGTTTAGATACTGTGCTTGTGCTCTCATCACGTCATCAAGTACCATACCATTCATCCCAAGATGCCCTACGGCATACTTTCTAAATTCGTTCATTGTTTTCCTTTCTATCTAATTTAATATGACAAAAATAGAGGTTATCGACCTCTCTTATCATTGTCATCTAAACAAACACCATGCCACTCAGTGCGACATTTGCCTGCATATCTAAAGCAAAGATAAGCAAAAAAATCGATAACCCCTATATATAAAGGAAGATTTTTCTAAAAATATTACTCGCTTACAAGTTTGTTGAACTCCTCAAGACTTACGGTCTTAACGTTCAGTTTAACAACCTCCTTGATAGCTGCAGCAAGCTTGCGATCAAGAGCTGCTTCAACGAAAGAATCTATATTCTCACGTTTCTTCAGCATCTCATCAGCATAACCATTCAGATAATCCTCTGGAATATTGGTCATACCATACTGAGCAAACTGTGCACGTGCCATCTGACGAGCGCTCTCACGAACATCATTGTCATCAACCTTAATATCGTTGTCCTTAGCCAACTGCTCCTTAATCAGGTGCCATGTCAACTCCTTGATGCTCTGTGCATAGTTCTTCTCTACAAACTCTTCACCCTTATCCTGATTGTTAGCCAACATAATACGCTTCAAGATAGCATCTGGGAAAGTCAACTCACCAACTTTCTTCTCGCAGTATGCGCGAAGGTCCTGAATAAACTTGTAGTTAGAATCACCCTTCAACTGCTCTGCCAAACCGTCAGCAATTGCCTTACGGAAAGCTGCCTCATCCTTGATATCAGCATCCTCACCGTAAACGCTCTTCCAAAGCTCTGCATTGTTCTCAGCCTTAACGAAGCGTGAAATCTCAGTAATCTGATAAGAGAAGTTACCCTTGTGCTCAGCAACCTCTTCTTTCTTAATCTTCAGGAGTGAAGAAACCTCGATATCATTATCTGGGTAAGCTGCTGTTGGGTTAAAGATAATGATGTCACCAAGTTTAGCACCATCAAAGAGCTTCTTCTGATCCTCAACCTTGATATACTGTGGCATCAATGATGCGCCCTCAACGGTGATACCACCCTCGAGTGTATTTCCATTCTCATCCAACTCACGGAGGTCACCTTTCAACATATCGCGCTGCTCAGGATCGAACACCTCAGCCTTGTCATAGTGACCAGAACGGCTTTGGAACATCTCAACCTGCTGATCAATCAACTTGTCATCAACAGCAATCTCGTAGTAGTCAATCTTGTTCTTGCCATTCAACTCAATCTTAAACTCTGGTGCAACAGCAATATCAAACTTGAACTCATAAGGTGCTGGTTTCTCCAAGTCAACTGCTTCCTGAGACTCAGAACCCATTGGCTGACCCAACATCTGAATCTTGTTATCAGCGATATATTTCTGGAGGTTCTCACCAAGAATTTTATTGATAGCATCCATCTTAACCTGTGAACCATACTGACGCTTAATCAGCCCCATAGGTACCTGACCCTGACGGAAACCAGGAATGTTAGCACGCTTGCGATAATCCTTGAGAGTTTTCTCTACCTCATCCTTGTAATCAGCTTCCTCAACGGTGATGGTCATCAAGCCATTCACTTTGTCGGGATTCTCAAATGAAATTTTCATCTTTGACGTTATATATTTATGTTTATTATTATTTATCAAAAACACAAGTTCACAAGAGAGCACAATTACCCCCTATAGACTTTGAAGTGCAAAGATACTTAAAAAATCGCATAACCTTATAATATATATGTGGAAATTTGTTTTTTTAACCAAGATAATATGCTACTTAAGCCTACAACTGGTTTTGTTTTTTTATCAACAAAGTTGCTTACAGCCAACTCTTTATAGTATTTTGCCGTAAGCAGCTTTTTATTTTGCACTTACTCTTTATATCTGAAAGGCTCCTTTCTCGAATTATTTTCATGAAAATAAATATTTATGGTCGTGAAGAAAAATATTTCTTTTCATGAAAAAAAATATTTTTCTTCATGAAAATAATTCGCAACTTACTTACTCTTGCATAAACAAAGGCGCAAAGAATGCTTTATCTTTGCGCCTTTCTGATGGCTAATATAGCCTATCTAAAAGAGAGGATATATTCCTCTTATAAACCGTTTGCTTCTTCCTGCGCACGTTTACGCTGGTCAAGCAACTGAAAGTCTTTCTTCTGAAGAACGAAATCAGTACCAAGATACTTCTCTTTCACAATCTTATTGGCTGCCAACTCCTCCGGTGTACCTTTGAAAAGGATGCGTCCCTCAAAGAGAAGATAGGCGCGATCGGTAATATTCAACGTCTCATGAACGTTGTGGTCAGTGATAAGAATACCGATATTACGGAACTTCAAACGCCATACAATGTGCTGAATATCCTCAACAGCAATAGGGTCGACACCCGCAAAAGGCTCATCAAGCATGATAAACTTTGGGTCGATAGCTAAACAACGAGCAATCTCACAGCGACGACGCTCACCTCCTGAAAGGCGGTCACCGAGGTTCTTACGCACTTTCTCCAAACGAAACTCGCGAATAAGACTCTCCATCTTATCAATTCGTTCCAGCTTAGATAGCTTTGTCATCTCCAAGACACTCATAATATTATCTTCCACGCTCATCTTACGGAAAACACTCGCCTCTTGTGGCAGATATCCAATACCAGCACGGGCACGCTTATAAACAGGAAAGTTGGTTATCTCCTGATCGTCAATATACACATGTCCCTCATTTGGTACAACCAATCCCGTTGTCATATAGAACGATGTGGTTTTTCCCGCACCATTTGGTCCAAGCAATCCCACAATCTCACCTTGTTTCACATTGATGCTCACACCATTGGCAACGGTACGCTTTCCGTAACGCTTCACCAGCTTTTCTGTACGAAGAACACTCCCATTGCCTCTTGGGCGTACAACAAAATCATCTAACTCTGACATAGTTTTCTCTTTTAAGCTATCGCTGCAAAATTACGAAATAAAAAGCAGATAGCAATCATAAAGACGTGAAAAGAAACAAAAGAACAACATAGATAAAAGAATCACGAAGTACTTACGCTTCTGCAGAAAAGTCTCCTTGTAAAGGTTTGAAAGATACTAATATTATCCTAAGAGTACGCTGCAAGAATGCCAAAGATACTACCTAAAACAAGGGAAAGCACCCTGTATGACTATTAAATAATGTCTTTCTTTTCTCTTTCTGTGATATTTTGGTTAATTTTGCACTTTGAACATCAAATAGAAAGATCATGCTTTTATTCAAGTGGCTGAACATTCTCGGTAATTATCTTATGTTGATGGGACGCTCATTCAGTCGTCCGGAACGAATGAGAATGTTCCTAAAGCGATATGTTAAAGAGATGTCTCAATTGGGTGTCGACTCAATCGGAATCGTGTTACTCATCTCTTTTTCATTGGAGCAGTTATATGTATACAGATAAAACTTAACGTGCAGAGTCCTTGGATGCCTCATTGGGTGTCGGGTTATGTGACACGTGAGATTATGCTTTTGGAGTTCTCCAGCAGTATCATGTGCTTGATTTTATCGGGCAAGGTAGGGTCAAACATTGCATCGGAATTAGGAACAATGCGTGTGACACAACAGATTGACGCCTTAGAGATTATGGGTATCAACTCTGCCAGCTACCTCATCTTGCCAAAGATTATGGGACTCATCACAATCATGCCATTCCTTGTCATCTTCTCAGCAGCAACAGGTATCATTGGAGCATATGCCACAGCCTACCTTGCACATATCATCACACCAGTAGATTTGACTGCTGGTTTGCAACACGATTTCAACTCATGGTTTATGTGGATGAGTATCATCAAAGGATTCTTCTTTGCCTTTATCATTGCAAGCGTGTCGTCATATATGGGCTACACGGTAAAAGGCGGAAGTGTTGAAGTAGGAAAGGCATCTACAGATGCTGTCGTCACCTCAAGCGTCCTGATACTCTTCAGCGATGTTTTCCTCACACAGCTGTTGAGTTAAACCTCCCCCAACCCCTCCAAAGGAGGGGAGATGAGAGAGAATAAATCAACTCTTGAAAGTTAATACGAACTAATTAATAAGCCCATCTTCCCCCACAAGTAAGCAGATTGGGCTCCCCTCCTTTCGGAGGGGTCGGGGGAGGCTCTATGATTGAAGTAAAACATCTATTCAAATCATTCGGCGAAAAAGAAGTGCTGAAGGATATCAACACCGTTTTTGAAGACGGAAAAACAAATCTCATCATCGGACAGAGTGGTGCGGGTAAGACCGTTCTGATGCGTTCGCTCACAGGACTCCTCGACCCAACGAAGGGCGAAGTGCTCTATGACGGACGTAACTTTGTCAACATGACAAAGAAAGACCAAATTCTCATGCGCCGTGAGATGGGTATGATTTTCCAAGGGGCAGCCCTCTTCGACTCGCTCACAGTACTGGAGAATGTTCGTTTCCCATTGGATATGTTCTCGGAAATGACCGCACAGGAACGTGACAAAAGAGCAAGGGAATGTCTTGATCGTGTGAACCTAACTGGTGCCGAAGAGAAGTTCCCTGGTGAGATTTCGGGTGGTATGCAGAAGCGTGTTGCTATTGCAAGAGCCATCGTTATGAACCCAAAGTATCTGTTCTGCGATGAACCTAACTCTGGACTTGACCCAAAGACGTCATTGGTCATTGACGAACTACTGACAAGTATCACTCGTGAGTTCAATATGACGACTATCATCAACACCCATGATATGAACTCAGTGTTGGGTATTGGTGAGAATATCATCTTTATTGCAGATGGTAAGATAGAATGGAAAGGTGATAAAAACACTGTCATTACATCGGAAAATGAGAAGTTAAACGACCTCGTCTTTGCCTCAGACCTTTTTAAGAAAGTCAAGAACATAGAAAAGGAAAATATACCATAAAGTCGTCCACCTTTCTTTATAAGTTCTGAAGAGAACACTTTATTGGCACTCCCACAACACAACCCAACTAAATAGAAAAGTCCTCCCGCTTATTTCTTTCAACCCTTTTAGGACGAAACAAATAAGCAGGAGGACTTTAATTGTATATCTTATTGCCCCTCACGAGCCTTCATTTTCTTATCAAAAGATGCTCAACACCATTGGTGCTTACCTACCGCACCATATGTGTTAGGCATCAGCACATCAGTAAAAGATGGTAAAAGGAGAGCAGTTGACAACTATGCGCTATCGCATCATCCAAACACCTTGCTTCTTTAGCATTGAAACAACTACTTGCTCTGTCGTTTTATCGCCATAATGAAACAGCAGAAAAGCACTGGCAGTACTATCCTTTGCAGAGAAAACAGACGATACATAAGAGACTGAGTCTATCCCATTATGTTCTTTCTTCTGCTGTTCAACGAACTGCTGGAGATTTATTAGGAGTTGTTTCCGATAACTATCAGGTAATTTCTCCGAACGATTCTCACCTTCTAAAAAGGCTTCATACTGACCTTTCAATAGTTGTTCGTAATAGAGTTTGGCAGTACGACCAGCCAACTCTCCCTGGTCTACCTCCTTTTTCTTACTGCAAGCCATCAATAGAAATGGCAGAACGAAAAAAAGGGAAACATTATTGCTTCATAAACAACACCTCCTGCTACTACTTCTGACGAATAAATACATTGATTGGACAACCGTGCAGGTTCCAGTTTTCACGTATCTTGTTCTCCAAGAAGCGGCGATACTGCTCCTTAACATACTGTGGCAGGTTCGCATAGAACACAAAAGAAGGAATCTGTGTGTTTGGAAGCTGTGAGCAATACTTAATCTTGATGTACTTACCCTTCACTGACTGTGGTGGTGTTGCCTCAATGATAGGGAGCATTACTTCATTCAACTTCGTTGTACCAATATGTATTGTGCGGTTCTGATAAACCTCTTTCGCTGTTTCCAAAACCTTAAAGATACGCTGCTTGGTCAGTGCAGAAGCAAAGATGATTGGAAAGTCAACAAACGGAGCCATACGCTTACGGATAGCATTCTCAAAGGTATCGATAACCTTCTGATTCTTATCTTCAACCAAATCCCACTTATTCACAACGACAACAAGACTCTTATTATTACGCTGTATGAGCTGGAAGATATTCATATCCTGCGCCTCAATACCACGTGTTGCATCCAACATCAGAATACAAACATCAGAGTTCTCAATGCTTCGGATAGATCGCATTACGCTATAAAACTCCAAATCTTCACTCACCTTGTTCTTACGACGGATACCTGCGGTATCAACAAGATAGAAATCAAAACCAAACTTCGTATAGCGGGTATAGATACTATCGCGTGTCGTACCGGCAATCTCGGTCACAATATTACGGTCCTCACCAATGAAAGCATTGATAATACTTGACTTACCAGCGTTAGGACGACCTACAACAGCAAAGCGAGGGATATCCATATCGACTGTTTCTTCTGGCACATCTTTCAAATTCTCAAGCAGAATATCAAGCAAATCACCTGTTCCACCACCAGTAGCAGCACTGATACAGATTGGCTCACCCAAACCAAGTTTATAGAACTCAGCTGCCTGATAATACTCACCGCTGTTGTCAACCTTATTTGCAACAAGGAGTACAGGAAGTTTTGTGCGACGAAGAATCAATGCTACATCCTCATCCCAGTCGGTAATACCCGTCTCGGTATCAACGACAAAGAGAACGAGGTCAGCCTCTTCAGTTGCCACAAGCACCTGCTTGCGGATTGCATCTTCAAAATATCGTCTGATTTAACAACCCATCCACCAGTGTCAACAATAGAGAATTCACGTCCATTCCACTGACACTTACCATACTGACGGTCGCGTGTTGTACCAGCAGTATCGCTCACAATCGCATGACGTGTCTGAGTTAATCGATTGAAAAGTGTGGACTTACCAACGTTTGGACGTCCCACAATAGCTACTAAATTTGCCATTAATATTGGTCTTTTCCCTCCTCATAATTCAGTTCTAAGACTGTTAAACAATTATGAAAAGGCGCCGGATGTGGTCAGGCATCCGATGAATATTTGCCGAGGATGACCATTCCCCAGCCCTCGCATTGTGCGAGAGTGTGCCCTACTAAGCAGTCAGGGCGAATTGTTTTTATTATCAAGGGTGCTATTAGCTTTGTATTAGCCCAATGAGCCTTATTAGCCTTATTAGCCCAATAAGGCTAATAAAATCTCTCCCCAGCCTATTCCGTTAGGCTCTCCCCTCCTTCGGAGGGGCTGGGGGAGGTTCCCCTTACTCCGGACTATACCCGAAATGTTTCAGTTCCTTCTGCGAATTGCGCCAATCCTTATCCACCTTCACGAAAGTTTCAAGGAATATCTTCTTATCAAAGAACCGTTCAAGACTCTTGCGTGCTTCGGTAGACACCTTCTTGAGTGCCATACCCTGATGCCCGATAATGATTCCCTTCTGACTACTACGTTCAACGTAAATAACAGCATTGATATGAATCTGACGTTCATCTTCCTTAAAACGCTCAACGACAACCTCCACAGAATAAGGAATTTCCTTATCATAATAACGCAGAATCTTCTCACGAATAATCTCTGAAACGAAGAACTTTGCTGGCTTATCTGTCAGCTGGTCCTTATCAAAGAAAGCTGGACTTTCTGGCAATAGTTCGTGAATACGCTTCAAAAGAATATCTGTACCAAACTTATTCTTAGCCGAAATAGGGAGTATCTCTGCATTAGGTAACAGTTCATGCCATTTCGTCACAAGGGTGCCAAGCTTCTTTTGGTCGCTCTCATCAATCTTGTTAATAAGCAGAATGACAGGGATTGACATCTTAGAGACTTTTTCCAAGAAGTCCATATTCTTCTCTGGGTCTTCGACAACATCTGTCACATAAAGCAAAATATCGGCATCTGCCAAAGCAGACTCAGAGAACTGGAGCATCATCTCCTGCATCTTATAGTTTGGTTTCAGCACACCTGGTGTGTCTGAAAATACTATCTGGGTGTCCTCTGTGTTGACAATTCCCATAATACGATGGCGCGTTGTCTGTGCCTTAAACGTGGCAATACTGAGCTTCTCGCCAACAAGTTGATTCATTAGCGTACTCTTTCCGACATTCGGATTACCAACGATATTTACAAATCCTGCTTTATGCATATTATCTAACCACCTCTTTTTCTCCCAAAGGAAGAAACGTTTGAAAAGTTCTGTTTTATTCCTTTTAACAAAAAACGCACCTATCTTATAAGAAAAGAAAGATGCGTTTTTATGTATGATAACTTAGTTCTTTATTTCTTAACTGCAACAGAGTCACCGTCATAAGCCCACTTGAAATAAGCAGCACCATTAACGAAACCAGCACCAAAGCCAGTGAAAATGATTTTATCACCCTTCTTCAGTTTTGACTCAAAGTCCCAAAGTACAAGTGGCATACAAGCAGCACTGGTATTACCATAACGCTGAATGTTAACCAACACCTTCTCCATTGGGACACCTATACGCTTTGCAACAGCCTCGATGATACGAAGGTTTGCCTGATGACAAACTACATAATCAACATCATCTTGTGTTAAGCCATTGCGTTCCAACAGTTTTTCACAATCATCGCCCATTGCTGTGACAGCATAACGAAAGACCGTGCGACCCTCTTGGTAAGTGTAATGCAAACGATGATCGACTGTAAAACTTGAAGAAGGACATACAGAACCACCTGCTTTAATATGGAGGAATGGAAGTCCCTTACCGTCTGTGCGATGATAAGAATCAATCATACCAACGCCTTCCTCGGTTGTACCCTCTAACATCACAGCACCTGCACCATCACCGAAAAGTGGACAAGTTGCACGATCACGATAATCGGTAATTGCTGACATCTTATCAGCACCGATAACAATGATACGCTTGTGACGACCACTTTGGATCATATTGCAGGCAACATCGAGTGCATACATGAATCCACAACATGCAGCAGCTAAGTCAAATGCGAAAGCATTCTTCAATCCCAGCTTTCCTAATACGATAGAAGCTGTTGAAGGATGCGGATAGTCAGGGGTCGTTGTAGCAACAACAACAGCATCAATACTGTCTGGATCAGCACCTGTCTTTGTCATCAGGAGCTTTGCTGCCTTGCGGGCCATATAGGATGTACCGAGTCCCTCTTCTGTGAGAATTCGGCGCTCCTTGATACCTGTACGAGTAGTAATCCACTCGTCATTGGTATCAACCATGCGAGACAATTCCTCGTTATTGAGGACATAGTCAGGCACGTAACCTGCGACACCTGTTATAATCGCATTGATATTACTCATGCTTATTCAGCTGTTTCCTTTACGACAGCAACCTTACCACGATAGTAACCACAAGTTGGGCAAACTGTGTGATAAACATAGTAAGCACCACAGTTAGGGCATAATGCCAATGTTGGAGCTACTGCCTTATCGTGAGTTCTTCTCTTGAGTGTACGAGTCTTTGACTGTCTTCTTTTTGGATGTGCCATAATTCTTTAAACGTTTAATATTTTATTTTTTCAATTTTAATAGAGCTTCCCAGCGCGGATCCATTGCCTGCTCGTCTTCCTCACCGCTTCGGGCGGCAGAATACTCCTCAAGAGCTCGTACCATAGCAGGGTTGCATTTTCCAGGTGCATGCACATGCTTGATAGGGATTGCGAGAGCTATGAATTCGTAGAGGTACCATGTAACATCGAGTATTCCTTCGTCCTCGGCCACCGTCACAAGGTCGTCCTCTTCTGAGTTTTCTGTTCCAAAATTAACTTCGAGACGCTGTGTGGTCTCTATTGACTGCTCCATTGGATCAAGACATATGTCGCACGGAACCATTACCGTACCAGTCTCATGGAAGTCAAGGGTAAAGAAATCATTTCTTGTGCGCAAAATATCAAGGGATACATGCACACTACCTTGACTTACTTCAGGAGCGTCAACTGCCTTAAAGTAAGTATCATCCAGGTCGAACTCAAGGTGATTTGTACCTTCTTCCAGACCCTTCAAGTCTATTTTAAGGGTTTCTAAGTCCATAATTGGGTTGCAAAGTTACGAATATTTTTCTGATTATAAGCAAATTATAAGTAAAAAAGTGAGAACATAAAGCCTAAGACATTATATGCTCTATTTCTCCAACCTTATATCAAATAAAGTTTTGCTTAGTAGTATCATAAGAAAGCTAATTCGTTTTCAAAATGTTTAGAGAGCAATGACAAGATTTCTACCTTATCTTATTTATCAGACTACAAGCAACAAACTCTACAATTTCTAACAATATAGTCTGAATTCTTTTCACGTAAATAAATATTTTTTTCATGAAAAGAAATATTTACTTTCATGAAAAAAAATATTTACTCTCACGAAAAGAAAATCACAAAAAGAGCTTTTACTCTTTCCGAAGTTCAATACGAAAGGTTGTTCCTTTCCCTACTTCTGAGCTTTTTACATATATCTTACCATGATGATATTCCTCTACAATACGCTTAGCAAGGCTTAATCCTAAGCCCCAACCACGATCTTTAGTGGTGAAACCTGGTCGAAACACATTTCTTATATCTTTTTTCTTAATTCCTTTGCCTGTATCACTCACCTCAACAATGGCACGCTTATCAGTCTCTTCCAAACGCAGGGTAATGCTTCCTAACTTACCCCCCATTGCATCAACTGCATTCTTACAAAGGTTTTCAATCACCCATTCAAAGAGTGAGGCATTCAAATTGATAATTATATCATCCGCAGGAAGTTCAGTCTTCATCTCAATCTTCTTAGACGTACGACGATCCATATAATCAACTACGTGACGTAGAACATCATTAAGACTGGACGGGACTGTCTCTGAAACTGAACCTATTTTTGAAAAACGATCAGCAATAAGCTGTAGGCGTTTAACATCTTTATCCATCTCTGGTAGAAGTTCATCTTCTGGATAAGTTTCCTTCAAAATCGTTGTCCATGCCATTAGAGAAGATATAGGAGTTCCTAACTGGTGCGCAGTCTCCTTGCTTAATCCTACCCATACTTTATTTTGTTCTGCTCGCTTCGACGTTAATAACGCAAAAATAGCAACAATTACAAATAACATCACAACACCTAACTGTACATAAGGGTAAATTGCAATGCGCTTTAACATCAAAGAATCATCATAGCATACATCAATATAGTCATTATGATTCTTACTCAAAGCAATACGAATAACCTGTCCAGAAGCTTTCATCTGCTGTCCTTGAGAAGTAACATAAAGGAGACTATCTTTTGCATTGCGTGCTTTGATCTCAATATTACGAAATTCTGTTACGACACCTTCATTATCTAAAACAACTACTGGAATAGTGTGGTTTTCATCTAAGACTTTCAACACAAGACTTAAATCCGTATTCTCATCCGCAGCACTAAGTGATTTCATAGCTTCCGCCCACACCTGCATCTTACTCCTCTCCTGCTCCGCCAAATCACGAGTCAGAAAACGAGACACAAGCAATGAAGCGACAGCTATAAGAATTGCTGCAACTACTAAAAATAGCTTTACCTGTCGGATTCTATCAGTCCAATGCATATAAAGAATTAACGAAAAGAAATGAATAATATTATAAAGTGTGATCCATATTAGCTATATCAGATCCATCAACCTTATTAGATTAAAGCATTAGCACTATTAGACCCATTAGCCTCATTAGCCCAATACAATATCTTCCCCCTTTCAACACATCATCAACACCTAACATTCATCCAATTAGTCTCATTAGCCCAATACAATATCTTCCCCCTTTCAACACATCATCAACACCTAACATTCAACACCCAACAACAAACAACAAAAAAAAAGAGTCCTA